>CAIZSE010000131.1 GCA_903935585.1 uncultured Burkholderiales bacterium
CAAAATGTGGAGGCTGACCACTTGGGCGCGCTGCTCAACGTTGCCGTGACAGACAGCCCGGCGGTCAGGGCCCGGCAGTCCGAGGTGGGCGCAGCGAAGTCCGAGGTGCAAACTGCCAATTGGCAGTTCTGGCCGACCCCCTCGATTTCTGTGCAAAAACCCGACAAGGCTTTGGTGGCGGGTACAGACCGCTCTGTGCAGATTTTCAGCCTGAAGCAGCCCTTGTGGACGGGGGGCCGACTGGAGGCGGGTGTGGCTTTGGCCAGTGCCCGGCAGGAGGCTGCCGAGGCCGCGCAGCATGAGACGCGTCGCGACATCGCCCTGGAGGTCATTCAGGCCTATGGCGATGCGTCTACCGCCAAGGCCCGCTTGCAGGTGCAAGAGGCGAGTCTGGCGGTGCACAAGAAATTGCTCGAACAAATACGCCGCCGCGCCCGCGAGGGGCTCAATGTGCAAAGCGACAGCGCATTGGCCGAAAGCCGCCGCGATGGGGTGTTGGCCGACCTGGAAAGCGCGCGGGCTGCGTTGAGTACTTCACGCGAAAAATTGCGCACGCTGGTGGGGCGTGAGGTGGCCGAAAAGCTGTTGATGCCTGGCGCCTTGTTGCCGCCAGATACCGAGTCAGAAGACGACACCCAACAGGCCTTGAAGACAGACCCGAGCCTTCAGCGCATGCAGGCCGAAGCGCGTGAATTGCAGGCACAGGTTGACAGCAGTGCATCGGCCTTTTGGCCCGAGCTGAGCGCCAGTGTCGTGCAGCGACACGGGGATGTGTCCGGACGCAGCTCGCAGCTGATGCTGGGCTTCGAGTCCAAATGGGGCGGCGGGTTTGCCAACGTGACCGCGCTGCAAGCGGCAAAGCAGCGGCAACAGGCCAAAAATGACGACATGGATTTCCGAACGCGCAGGATCAGCGAGCAGATCCGTGCAGACCACCGCAACTGGCGTGCAGCGCTCACGCGCGCACAGGCTTTTGGCGGCGCCCTGAGTGCTTCGCAGAAGGTTTACGAGTCGTGGGACCGCCAGTTTGTGGCGGGCAAAAAAAGCTGGCAAGACGTGATGAATGCTGCGCGTGAAATGGCGCAAACAGAGATTCAGCTGGCTGAGGCTCAAGGTGCCTTGAGCGTTTACGAGTGGCGGCTGGCCGTGCTTTCAAGGGGTGTGGACTGGGTGATTCAACAAAAATCATCGGGTCGATGAACAAGAAAAATGACGGGTCCGCATGCAAACACCAATTTCAATCTCAGGGCCATTGCTTGATGGCGTGATCTGCCCCTATGCGTAAAACAGAATCCCCATTCATCAGCACCACCGAGGCGGCCAATATGCTGGGCGTGTCAACAACGATGGTGCAGTCGTTGGTTGACAGCATGGAGCTTGTCGGCTGGAAAACCCGTGGTGGCCACCGACGCATTGCTTTGGAATCGATCACTGACTTGAAGAACAAGCAGAGTGTGAAAGTCAGTTTGCCCCTCAAGGCACGCCAGTTACCCAGCATCATCGTGGCCGTGGAGTCGCAGGCCTTGTACCAAGCCCTGCATGAGGCACTCCCCAGCTGGCGCTTTCCCTTTGAGGTGAAGTTGCTGGACTCCATAGGGCTGGCTTTGCTGCATCTGTCCAAGGATCGCCCCGACATGCTGATCGCTGAAATGAACATGCCGCTTCATCAGCAAGAACGCATCTTGGCGGCTTTGGCCGATCTGAATATCGGCGGTCGCCGCATCTCGATGACCCTTGTGGCGCAGAGCGCAGATGTCACCGAAAAGCCTTATCAGGGCGCTTCGTCCATTCAGATGATCACGGGGCCTTTGACACTGGCCTGGCTGGAGGCTTTTCTGACCGGTGTGCAAGCCACCGTGCATTGAGCGTGCGCTCAAGGCTGACGGGTTTGCGCAGCCTGAAGGGCCGCATCCGCTTGCTGGTCCGCGTGGTAACTGGAGCGCACCATGGCACCGACCGCCGCGTGCGAAAAACCCATTTCATAAGCCTTGGCTTCGAACATCTTGAAGGTGTCGGGGTGCACGTAGCGGCGCACGGGCAGGTGGCTGTTGCTGGGGGCCAGGTATTGGCCGATGGTCAGCATCTCGATGTTGTGCGCCCGCATGTCGCGCATGACTTCCAGAATTTCTTCGTCGGTCTCGCCCAGACCCACCATCAAGCCGCTTTTGGTGGGCACGTTGGGGAACAGGGCCTTGAATTTTTTCAGCAGGTTCAGTGAGAACTGGTAGTCCGAGCCGGGCCGTGCTTCACGGTACAGGCGTGGCACGGTTTCCATGTTGTGGTTCATCACGTCGGGCGGTGCGGCTTTCAGGATCTCCAGTGCACGGTCATCGCGGCCCCGAAAGTCGGGCACCAGCACTTCGATCCGGGTGTTGGGCGAAAGTGCGCGGGTTTTCTGGATGCACTCGACAAAGTGTCCGGCACCGCCATCGCGCAGGTCGTCTCGGTCGACGCTGGTGATCACCACGTATTGCAGCTTGAGCTGTGCAATGGTTTTGGCCAGGTTGTCGGGTTCGTTCGCGTCGAGTGGGTCGGGGCGGCCATGGCCCACATCGCAAAACGGGCAGCGGCGTGTGCATTTGTCGCCCATGATCATGAAGGTGGCGGTGCCTTTGCCAAAGCATTCACCGATGTTGGGGCAGCTGGCTTCTTCGCACACGGTGACCAGTTTGTTGGCACGCAAGACGTCTTTGATTTCGTAAAAGCGGGTGGTGGGCGAGCCGGCTTTGACGCGAATCCAATCGGGCTTTTTCAGCACTTCGGCCTGTTCGACTTTCACTGGAATGCGAGACAGCTTGGCCGCTGCCTTTTGTTTGGCCATCGGGTCGTAGTTTTCAACGCTTTGGGCTTCGCGGACCACACTGCGCTCGATCGGGGTGTTGCTCATTGTTTTCTTTCAGTCACCGGTAGGTGGCGTGTGGCCGGGGGGGCACAGGTTCATAACAGGGCAGCCAACTGGCCAGCCAATACCCGGGCTGCATCGTCCCAGGTGGTTTCTACACCGATTGTAAAAAGGTCTGTGGTTTGCAGGCCGGCATAACCACACGGGTTGATGCGTTGGAAGGGTTCCAGGTCCATCGCCACATTCAGCGCGGCGCCGTGGTACGTGCAGTGGCGGCTGACTTTGATGCCGAGTGCACAGATTTTGCCCAAGCCTTTGAAGGGGTCACCCGCCGGGGCCGGGCCAAGCAGCGCAGCGTGGCTGAAGGGGTCTTCTAGGCGCACATAAATGCCGGGCGCCCCAGGCACGCGGTGCCCGGTCACACCAAAATGGGCGAGGGTGCGGATCACTGACTCCTCGAGCTTGTAAACGTATTCCTTGACGTAGTAACCCGCGCGTTGAAGGTTCACCAAGGGATACGCCATCACTTGCCCGGGGCCATGGAAGGTGACTTGCCCGCCGCGGTTGGTGGCCACCACAGGAATGTCGCCGGGCATCAGCACATGGCTTGGCAGCCCGGCCAGGCCTTGTGTGAACACGGGGGGGTGTTCACACAGCCAGAGTTCATCGGGTGTGTCGGGGGTGCGCGCTGTGGTGAAGGCCTGCATGGCCTCGTAAGTTGGCAGGTAGGGCACCCGCCCGAGCAGCCGGATGTCCATGCTCAAAGCACGATTTTGACCATCGGGTGCGAGGTCAGGGCGCGGTAAAGGTCGTCAAGTTGTTCGCGGCTGGTGGCCGTGATGTTGAGCGTGACGCCCAGATAGTTGCCACCTTTGCTGGGCCGCAACTCTATGGTGGAAGGGTCAAAGCCTGGGTCAAATTGCAAGGCCACCAGACACAAGGCGTCGGCAAAACCATCGACCATGGCGCCCATGACCTTGATTGGAAACACCGAGGGGTATTCGATCAGGCTGTCTTTGCGATCGATGCCGTCAGGGGGAGTGGTGGAGGCGCTCATCTCGCCATTGTCCATCAACGCCAGATCAAAACAGCGGCAACGGCCACCCAGCCCAAGCCCAGATTGGTCAGCACCAAGGGGTGAATCTGTCCCATGGCCCGACCGGCTGCGGGCCAATCAGAAAGGGCGACCGAACGCTTCAAGCGTTTGAAGGGGACAAACCAGATGTGCGCAAAAATGGCGCACATGACCAGGCCAAGGCCGGACATGGCGTGCCAGCCCTTGGGGGCCAGTTGCATGTCGGAGACGGACAGCATCCAGAAACCCGATGCCAGCAAGAGTGCGATGGCCACCCAAACCATCCAGAAAAAACGGGAAAGCACACCCGCCATCAAGGCCAGTCTTTCGGGTGGGGCCATCTGCTGAATGGCCACAGGACGCAGCGACAAGACCAGCAAAGTCATCCCGCCCAGCCAAACGACCCCGGCAGCCAGGTGGAAAAATTTAAACCATTCGTACATATTTCGAGGGCCACAATCTTGGGCCGGGTTGTGAGTTCGTTATAAAGATGTGAATTTTGGGGGGTCTCGAAAACAAGCGCTCGCCTAAGGGCATCCGCACGCTTGGCCTCAAATTGCGTGTGGGCTTGTGCTGAGGTCCACTGGCGTTTATGGCATATAATTTAAAGCTGCCGACAAGACTGTTAGACATGTAACCTGGATGTAATCAACAGTGGTCAAAATGACAAAAAATATTGTTGTTGCTCCGGAAAATGGCTTCGATGGTGATGGTGAAGACTTCAAAACTCTGACGCCCCAAGAAGCCGCCTTGTTAAAACAAAAAATGCCGCTGCTGTCCGTATGGAAAGTAGTGGGCTACCAAGTTTTGGTGGGTGCAGTGCTTGTTGTTTTAACGGCGTGGATCACTGGAAGTTACTCAGTGGCCCTGTCAGCAGGTTACGGCGCTCTGGCCGTGATCTTGCCTGCTGCAGTATTTGCAAGGGGCATGTCACGGCGGGTAGACGCGGTCAATGCCGGTGTCGCAGTTTTCGGATTTTTGTTTTGGGAACTCATCAAAATTGCTTTGACTGTCGCCATGCTGGTGGCAGCAAACTGGTGGGTTAAAGATTTAAGTTGGCTTGCCATGCTGGTGGGCTTGGTAGTAACCATGAAGGTGTATTGGATAGCGTTGGGGTTCAACTCGGTGTTTTATTCAAAAACCAAACTTGCATAGAGTAAAAAATGTCTGCTCAAGCTGCGCCAAGCGCTGGTGAATACATCAGCCATCACCTGACCCATTTGCAAAATAAGCCAATGTCAGGCGTGATCGACTTTTCGGTCTACAACATCGATTCCATTTTCTGGTCGGTCTTTCTTGGCGTGATTGGCAGCTTGTTGTTGTGGAAAGCTGCACGCAAGGCCACATCCGGCGTGCCTGGCCGCTTTCAGGCCGCTGTTGAGATTCTGGTCGAGATGGTGGACAACCAGGCCAAAGGCATTGTTCACAATGCCCAGAGCCGCAAATTGGTGGCCCCGCTGGCATTGACTGTGTTTGTCTGGATTTTCCTGATGAACTCGATGGACTTTTTGCCCGTTGATCTTTTTCATGGCATCTTTGCCGTGACAGGGCTTGACCAAAACATTCACTATTTCCGCGTGGTCCCCACAGCTGACTTGTCCACCACCCTGGGCATGTCCACCTCTGTGCTGCTTATTTGTTTGTTCTACAACATCAAGGTCAAGGGCTTTGGCGGCTGGTTCCACGAGTTGACCACAGCCCCATTCGGCGGCCACCCCATTTTGTGGCCCATCAACTTTGCATTTCAGATGATCGAGTTCATGGCCAAAACCGTGTCTCATGGCATGCGACTTTTTGGCAACATGTACGCCGGTGAATTGGTGTTCATGCTCATCGCGCTCATGGGCGGCACTGCTGCCATGTCCTTGTCTGGTGTTTTGTTGCCTCTGGGGCACATCATTGCCGGCTCTGTCTGGGCCATCTTCCACATCATGATCGTGGCGCTTCAGGCGTTTATTTTCATGATGCTGACCCTGGTTTATATCGGTCAAGCGCACGACGCGCATTGATCGGTAGATTCGATTTCTCAACCCTTCCATCAACATCCTTAGGAGCAACAATATGGAACACGTCCTCGGTTATGTCGCACTCGCATCTGGCCTCATCATTGGTTTGGGTGCCATTGGCGCCTGTATCGGTATCGGCATCATGGGCAGCAAGTACCTCGAAGCGGCTGCACGTCAGCCAGAATTGATGAACGAACTGCAAACCAAGATGTTCTTGCTGGCCGGTCTGATTGACGCCGCCTTCCTGATTGGCGTCGGTATCGCCATGATGTTCGCTTTTGCGAACCCGTTTGTCTTGAAGTAATTACTGACCAGACTCAAAGAAAGGTGTTGTCGTGAGTATTAACGCAACCCTGTTTGTTCAAGCGATCGTGTTTGCGATCTTGGTGTGGTTCACGATGAAATTCGTGTGGCCTCCCATCGCAACCGCCTTGGATGAACGTGCCCAAAAAATCGCTGACGGCCTTGCTGCTGCAGACAACGCCAAATCCGAACTCACCAACGCCAACAAGCGTGTTGAGGCCGAATTGGTCAAATCTCGCACAGAAACTGCTTCGCGCTTGGCTGATGCCGAGCGCCGTGCCATGGCCATCATTGAAGAAGCCAAGGCCCGTGCAACGGAAGAAGGCAACAAGATCATTGCTTCGGCGAAAGTTGAAGCAGAGCAACAGGCTGTCGGTGCACGCGAATCTTTGCGTGAACAAGTGGCAATCCTGGCCGTCAAAGGCGCCGAACAGATTCTCCGCAAGGAAGTCAATGCTGGCGTTCACGCTGACCTGCTCAATCGCCTGAAGTCCGAGCTGTAACAAGCCAAAGCCAGAGAACACCATGGCAGAACTTGCAACCATTGCACGACCTTACGCCGATGCGCTTTTCAAAGCGCAGGCTACCGACCTTGCGGCAACGTCCGCTTGGCTCGATACATTGGCCGCTGTTGCTGACAATGCGCAGCTTCAGCAGTTTGCCAACAACCCGACAGTCACTGTTGAGCAGGTGTTCGAACTGATTTCGGGCGTAGTGCAGTCTCGTCAAGGTGCTGTACTGCCCGAGGCTGGCAAGAATTTCTTGCGCTTGGTGATTGAAAACGGCCGTCTCAGTGCGCTGCCTGTCGTCGCACAGCAGTTTCGAGCCCTGATGAATGCGCAAGGTGGCACCGCTGACGCGGTGGTTTACAGCGCATTTCCCATTGACGCTTCGGCCTTGGCCGACTTGTCGTCCACGCTCGAAAAACGCTTTGCGCGCAAGCTCAATGTGAGCGTAGAGCTTGATGCCACTTTGATTGGCGGCATCCGTGTGGTGGTGGGCGATGAGGTACTCGATACCTCTGTCAAGGCCCGACTGGAACAAATGAAATCGGCTCTCACCGCTTGACGCGGTGGGTGACCGGACATATTTAAAGAAAGAAGGAAAGAGTCATGCAACTCAATCCCGCAGAAATTTCTGAATTGATCAAGAGCCGCATCGAAGGGCTGTCCGCCAGCGCCGATATCCGTAACCAGGGCACCGTGGTGTCCGTGACCGACGGTATTGTTCGTGTGCACGGTTTGTCCGATGTGATGCAGGGCGAAATGCTCGAGTTTCCACCGACAGCTGATGGTGTTGCCACCTATGGCCTGGCCCTGAACCTCGAGCGCGACTCGGTCGGCGCCGTGATTTTGGGTGAGTACGAGCACATTTCTGAAGGCGACACTGTCAAGTGCACAGGTCGAATTCTGGAAGTGCCCGTGGGCCCCGAATTGATTGGTCGCGTGGTGAACGCCTTGGGTCAGCCGATTGACGGCAAAGGCCCGATCAATGCCAAGATGACCGACGTGATCGAAAAAGTCGCCCCTGGCGTGATCGCCCGTAAATCGGTGGATCAGCCGATGCAAACCGGTCTCAAGTCGATTGACTCCATGGTGCCCGTGGGCCGTGGACAGCGCGAACTGATCATTGGTGACCGTCAGACTGGCAAAACAGCCGTCGCGATTGACGCCATCATCAACCAAAAAGGTCAGGACATGACCTGCGTTTATGTCGCGATTGGCCAAAAGGCCTCGTCGATCAAAAACGTGGTGCGCGCCTTGGAACAAGCTGGCGCGATGGCTTACACCATTGTGGTGGCCGCTTCTGCCTCTGAATCTGCTGCCATGCAGTACGTGTCGGCCTACTCCGGCTGCACCATGGGCGAATACTTCCGTGACCGTGGCGAAGACGCTTTGATCGTTTATGACGATCTGTCCAAGCAAGCTGTCGCTTACCGTCAGGTGTCTTTGCTGTTGCGTCGCCCACCAGGCCGCGAAGCCTACCCTGGCGATGTGTTTTATCTCCACAGCCGTTTGCTCGAACGTGCAGCCCGCGTGAATGCCGACTACGTCGAAGCTTTCACCAAAGGCGCTGTCAAAGGCAAAACAGGTTCCTTGACGGCACTGCCCATCATTGAAACCCAGGCCGGTGACGTGTCTGCCTTCGTGCCCACGAACGTGATTTCGATCACGGACGGTCAGATCTTCTTGGAAACTTCCTTGTTCAACGCCGGCATCCGCCCTGCGATCAACGCCGGTATCTCGGTGTCTCGCGTCGGTAGCTCGGCACAGACCAAGATCATCAAAGGCCAATCCGGCGGTATCCGTACCGACTTGGCCCAGTACCGTGAATTGGCCGCTTTTGCGCAGTTCGCTTCCGATCTGGACGAGTCCACCCGCAAGCAACTCGACCGCGGCGCACGTGTGACCGAGTTGCTCAAGCAAGCTCAGTACAGCCCCCTGCCAATCAGCTTGATGGGCGCCAGCCTTTTCGCTGTCAACAAGGGCTTCATGGACGACATCGACGTGAAGAAAGTTTTGGCCTTCGAACACGGCTTGCACGCTTACCTCAAGGACAAGAGCGCAGCTCTGCTGGCCAAGATGGAAAGCTCCAAAGCTTTGGACAAAGAAGCCGAGGCTGAATTGAACTCTGCCGTGGCCGCTTTCAAGAAAAGCTTTGCTTAATTTCTACCTGATCAAAAGGAGCCACTGATGGCATCGGGCAAGGAACTACGCACCAAGATCAAATCGGTGGAAAACACCAAGAAGATCACCAAGGCCATGGAGATGATTTCCGTCTCCAAAATGCGCAAGGCGCAGGAGCGTATGCGCACGGCCCGCCCATACAGCGAGAAGATTCGCACCATTGCGACGCATCTCGGACAGGCCAATCCGGAATACGTGCACCCCTTCATGAAGGCCAACGACGGCAAGTCGGTGGGCTTCATTGTGGTGACCACGGACAAAGGTTTGTGCGGTGGCTTGAACACCAACCTGCTGCGCGCGGTGACCGTCCAGTTGCGTGAAACACAGTCAGCGGGCAAGACCCCGGTTGCTGTAGCCATTGGCGGCAAGGGTTTGGGTTTCCTGAACCGCGTCAATGCCAAAGTACTGGCGCATGTGACGCATTTGGGCGACAAGCCCCACCTGGAAAAGCTGATCGGGCCCGTCAAGGTGCTCCTGGATGCTTATGCCGCGGGTGAGGTGAGTGCCGTATACCTCTGCTACAACAAGTTTGTCAGCACCATGGCGCAAGTGCCAACCATCGACCAGTTGCTGCCACTGTCTTCATCGAAGATGGCGTCAGAAACCAAGGCTGCTGGGGCTGTGGCGCATGGCTGGGACTACATCTATGAGCCAGATGCCCAGACGGTCATTGACGAGTTGTTGGTTCGTTATGCAGAAGCCTTGGCGTACCAAGCCGTGGCTGAAAACATGGCCTCCGAGCATGCTGCCCGTATGGTGGCCATGAAGGCCGCAACAGACAACGCTGGCAATGTGATCGGTGAGCTCAAACTCATCTACAACAAGACCCGTCAAGCCGCCATCACCAAAGAACTGTCGGAAATCGTCTCTGGCGCAGCCGCGATCAGCGGTTGATTCCCAGTTCAGCTAATTCAAATTATTTGGAGCGAAAAATGCAAGCCCAAGGAAAAATTGTTCAATGTATTGGCGCCGTGGTCGACGTGGAATTTCCACGCAACCAGATGCCCAAAATTTATGACGCACTCAAAATGGAAGGCTCCGCGCTGACCCTTGAGGTGCAGCAACAACTCGGCGACGGCATCGTGCGCACCATTGCGCTCGGTTCTTCCGACGGTTTGCGTCGCGGCCTGATCGTGTCCAACACGGGCAAAGCGATCACCGTGCCTGTGGGCAAAGCCACACTGGGTCGCATCATGGACGTGCTGGGTGCGCCCATCGACGAACGTGGCCCTGTGAGCCAGGAACTGACTGCATCCATTCACCGTAAAGCCCCTGCTTACGACGAACTGAGCCCTTCACAAGAACTGCTGGAAACCGGCATCAAGGTGATTGACCTGGTTTGCCCGTTCGCCAAAGGCGGCAAGGTCGGCTTGTTCGGTGGTGCCGGTGTGGGCAAGACCGTGAACATGATGGAACTCATCAACAACATCGCCAAAGCGCACAGCGGCTTGTCGGTGTTCGCCGGTGTGGGTGAACGTACCCGCGAAGGCAACGACTTCTATCACGAGATGGCCGACTCCGGCGTCGTGAACCTCGAGAACCTGCCTGAGTCCAAAGTGGCCATGGTGTACGGTCAGATGAACGAGCCACCAGGCAACCGTTTGCGCGTCGCCTTGACCGGTCTGACCATCGCCGAATCCTTCCGTGACGAAGGCAAAGATGTGCTGTTCTTCGTGGACAACATCTACCGTTACACACTGGCCGGTACCGAAGTGTCCGCCCTGTTGGGCCGTATGCCTTCTGCTGTGGGCTACCAGCCAACCCTGGCCGAAGAAATGGGCCGTTTGCAAGAACGTATCACTTCGACCAAAGTCGGTTCGATCACATCCATCCAGGCCGTTTACGTGCCTGCCGATGACTTGACCGACCCATCACCAGCCACCACCTTTGCCCACCTGGATTCCACTGTTGTGTTGTCCCGTGACATCGCCTCGTTGGGTATCTACCCCGCTGTGGATCCTCTGGACTCCACCAGCCGCCAGCTCGACCCATTGGTCGTGGGCCTGGACCACTACGAAACAGCGCGTGCTGTGCAAGGCACATTGCAGCGTTACCGTGAGCTGCGCGACATCATCGCGATCATGGGCATGGACGACCTGGCCCCTGAAGACAAGTTGGCTGTGGCGCGTGCTCGCAAGATCCAGCGTTTCCTGTCGCAGCCTTTCCACGTTGCTGAGGTGTTTACCGGCTCTCCCGGCAAGTACGTCACATTGGCCGAAACCATCCGTGGTTTCAAAATGATTGTGGCTGGTGAGTGCGATCACTTGCCAGAGCAAGCTTTCTACATGGTCGGCACGATCGACGAAGCTTTCGAAAAGGCCAAAAAGGCAGCGTAAAGCAGCATCGGGGCGACTGAACCCAGTCACCCCGCAGCCCGCTTTCATTGACCTTTTTAAGGAGTAAACATGAACACCATCCACGTTGATGTGGTCAGTGCAGAAGAGTCCATCTACTCGGGCGAAGCCCGGTTTGTGGCCTTGCCTGGCGAGTCTGGCGAACTGGGCATTTACCCACGCCACACCCCGCTGATCACCCGCATCAAGGCCGGTTCGGTTCGGATTGAGACGGCTGACGGCGGCGAGGAATTTGTTTTCGTTGCTGGCGGCATTCTGGAAGTGCAGCCCGACTGCGTGACCGTGCTGTCTGACACCGCGATTCGCGGCAAAGACCTTGACGAAGAGAAAGCCAATGCGGCCAAAGCAGCCGCAGAAGAAGCCCTGAAAAACGCCAAAAGCGAAATCGACATGGCGCGTGCCACGTCCGAGTTGGCTGTGTTGGTCGCTCAGTTGTCTGCCTTGCGCAAGTACCGGAAAAAATAAGACATTGTTTCAGGTGGTTTTCTTGCACAGATGCAGGAATCTCGAAAACCCGGCGCATTCATGTGGCCGGGTTTTTTGTTGCCCAGCGCACGCAAGGGTCCGTGTAGACTCAAAAGATCATGAAAAGAGCCAAACTGCAAGCAGCCGTCGTGGGTGGAACGCCCGACGACATTGAACAAAGCTTTTACGAGGCGCTCCAGAACGCCGACATCGAACAACTCATGGCCTGCTGGGCTGAGGAAGACGAGATCGTGTGTGTGCACCCAGGTGGCCCCAGGATGATTGGGCCAGGCGCCATTCGCGCGACGTTTGAGGGCATGTTTGCCAATGGCAGTGTGCAAGCCCACCCCGAACGTGTCCACAAAGTGGTTTCACTGGCTTGTGCAGTCCACCACCTTGTCGAGCGCGTGGAGGTGATCACCCCCCAAGGCGCTAAACAGGCCTTTGTGATCGTCACCAATGTGTACCAAAAAATGCCGCAAGGCTGGCGCATGGTGGCGCACCATGCCAGCCCCGGCACACCCAATGACTCGGCTGATGTGGGAATCAAGCCCACGGTGTTGCACTGACGACCATGCATTACAGGGCCCCAGCATGGCTGCCAGGCGGACACGCCCAGACCATTTGGTCTGCACTGTATGCGCGCAGGCGCTCGGGGCCTTCATTGCCCAAGCAACGTGAGCGGTGGGTGACGCCAGACGACGACTTCATCGACGTTGATCGGCAACACGCCAGCCGCAAGAATCGTCCGATGGTGGTGCTTTTCCATGGATTGGAAGGCTCATCGGACAGCCATTACGCACAGGCATTTGCGGACTGGGCCGCTGCACACGACCTCAACTTTGCCTTGCCCCATTTTCGCGGTTGCAGCGGAGAGCTCAACCACGCGCCACGTGCGTACCACTCGGGTGACCATCAGGAAATCGACTGGGTGTTGCAACGCTTGCGCAGCCAGCACCAATCGCAGGGTGGGCAGATATTGGTTGCCGCAGGCGTGTCGCTGGGGGGCAATGCCCTGATGCGCTGGGCGGGCCTGCAGGGAGCTGCGGCTTTGCAAAGCGCAGATGCCATCGCCTCGATTTGTTCACCACTGGATTTGGTGCAAAGCGGCATGGCGATTGGCAAAGGCTTGAACCGTCAAATCTACACCCGCATGTTTTTACACAGCATGAAGCCCAAAGCCCTGGCCAAGTGGGCGCAGCACCCGGGCTTGTTTGACAAAGAGCGCCTCATGGCGGCACGCGATCTTTACGAGTTTGACAACGTCTTCACAGCCCCGCTGCATGGCTTCAAGGACACCGACGATTACTGGTCCAAGGCATCGGCCAAACCCCTCATGAAAAACATCCTCATGCCCGCCTTGGCCTTGAATGCCCGCAATGACCCCTTTGTACCGGCGAGCAGTCTGCCGCAACAATCGGATGTGTCGACATCGGTCACGCTCTGGCAGCCAGAGCAGGGTGGGCATGTCGGCTTTGCACAAGGCCATTGGCCAAGCCACGTACGCGCCCTGCCAGATGCAGTGGGCGGCTGGCTCATGGCGGCATGTGGACAGCCGCTGGATGCACAAGGGGCCCGCCATGGATGACATCGTTCGGCAAGCCATGGCCAAGTGGCCGAATGTGCCGGATTGCTTTGGCTGGCTGGGCTTGGACAGTCGCGGCCACTGGCACATGCGGGATGACCCAGTTCAACTGTTGGGTGCTTTTCAAAGCGGACAAGAGGGCGCCAAAGGCTCTGTGCTGAAGCATGAAAAATTGCTTGACTTCATTCATCGCAATTACGATGCCGATGAACTAGGGCGCTGGTTTTTCCAGAACGGTCCCCAGCGGGTTTACATCGAGCTGGAAGTCGCACCCCATGTGTGGCGTTTGAACGAAAATTTCGAACCCACCTCGCACACAGGACAAAAGGCAGATGCCCTAAGCTGTCTGGTCGATGAAGTCGGGCGTGTTTATTTGCACACCACCTTGGGCTTGGGGCTGGTGCACACATGGGATGTGGTCTTGGTTGCCCAAGCCATAGAGCAGGGGCTTTGGCAGCCCGAAGACTGCTTGGCTCAGGAGCTGCCCGGTCGCTTTGGATTCGTCATCAGTCCACAGCAAGGCCAAGGCATCCGCAAAGCATAAGCAAGACACAAGCAAGGCATAAACAAGGCATAAGCAAGGCATAAAAAAACCGACCTCAAGGATCGGTTGTTTTGAAAGCCCTCAGGGCCTTACTTTTTCTCGCCTTCGGCGGCAGGTGCTTTGGGCTCTTCAAATTTGGCGCCTGCATTGTTGGCCATGTAGACCACTGAACGGGCGATTTCAGTGTCGTTGAAATCACCACCGCCTTGTGCGCCCATGGCGTTCTTGCCTTTCAACGCTGATGTGACCAAAGTATCCAGACCTTGCTTGATGCGGGCACCCCAGGCGCCAGCATCTGCAAATTTGGGTGCGCCCGCAGCGCCGATGGCATGGCAAGCAGCACACTGGGCTTTGTAAACTTCTTCACCAGACTTCAGGGGGCGGTTGGCATCGCGGACTTCGACGGTGCCCACTTTCTGGATGCGCAGAGCCACCGATTTTTCAGCATCACTGGCGCCAGGCGCCGTCTTGTTGGCCGAGGTGACGTAGAACACCAGGCCGATGATGATGAAAACCGGAATGATGAAAGAGGCCAGACTGAGCAAAAGCATTTGCTTGGGCGTTTTCACCGGACCGGTGTGCGCTTCGTGTTGATCGTGGCTGTTGTCGCTCATGAGATCCTCTTGTAGGGCTGGGCCGTTTGGCCTATGGGATTGACCGGAATCAACCCAGGATTATAGCGGCCCACCCTTCACTGGGCTTGCAAGGCCAAGCAAGAGATACCAGCCGTGTGATAATCCAACTCGTTCCAAGCAGTGCGGCTGTAGCTCAGTGGATAGAGTATTGGCCTCCGAAGCCAAGGGTCGTGGGTTCGATCCCCGCCAGCCGCACCAATTGACTGCCTTAAAACGTGTCATAACACCTCAAAATCCTTGTGCCGCATAGCTACGGCGGGTTTTTATTGCCTCTTGGGATGTCAGGCGGTAACATGACATACCGCCAGTTAAGTAGCATGTTTGGCGGTATCTGCAGATTCTGCAAACTCACATACCGCCAACTGGGGCTCTATGGCACTGACAGACACCTTCGTTAAGAACGTTAAGTACACCGGAGCCATTTCTGGTGACAAATATTCTGATGGCCGAGCCATGTATTTGCTGGTCAATGCGGCGGGCAAATACTGGCGGATGAATTACCGCTTCGATGACAAGCGCAAGACTCTGGCGCTTGGCGTCTACCCTGATGTGGGACTGGCCAAAGCCCGTGCACGACGGGAAAAGGCGCGTGAGCAGTTGGCAGATGGCATCGATCCGGCCAAAGCCAAACGCGATGAGAAGCAGGCCCAAGCGGACGCAGCGGCCAATACGTTCGAGGTGGTTGCGCGAAGTTGGCTGGCCAAGACAGCGTCCAAACGCGCTCAGGTGACCCAGTCCAGAATCACGACCTTGCTGGAAAAAGACTTGTTCCCCTTTATTGGCTCCATGCCCATATCCAGCATCAAGCCCCGCGATGTGCTGGACAAGGCAGTGCGCAAGATCGAAGCACGGGGCGCTATCGACACGGCGCACCGTGCCAAGCAAATATGTGGGCAGATTTTTCGGTATGCAGTTGCAGTTGGGTTGGCCGAAAGGGATGTAACCACCGACCTGCGCGGTGCGATCGCATCCATACCTAAATCACACTTTTCCGCAATCACTGAACCAAAGCAGGCGGGTGAATTGATGCGGGCGATATTTGATTACACCGGGCACCCCTGCACCGTGGCAGCGCTCAAATTGTCGCCGCTGGTGTTCGTTCGGCCTGGTGAACTTCGCACAGCGGAATGGGCGGAAATTGACTTGGATGCTGCCGAGTGGCGCATACCTGCCAGCAAAATGAAAATGAAGGTTGACCACCTTGTGCCACTCTCTACCCAGGCGGTGGCGTTATTACGTGATGTAAGGCCTATCACTGGGCATGGGCGCTATGTGTTCCCCAGCATGCGCACTGGTGAGCGACCCATGAGCGAAAACACCATCAATGCAGCGTTGCGTGGAATGGGCTACAGCAAAGAAGTTCATACGGCGCATGGGTTTCGAGCACTGGCCCGCACCATCATGGATGAAGTGATGGGCGAGCGGGTGGACTTGATCGAGCACCAATTGGCCCATGCAGTGAAAGACCCCAACGGCCGAGCTTACAACCGCACGGCGCACCTGCCAGCGCGGCGCGTGATGATGCAGAACTGGGCGAACTACTTGGACAAACTGCGCATTGGTGCAGAGGTGATTCCGATTCGCAGCGGAACAAAATAACCAGCATTGCCAGCCCTAGGCTGATCCCCGAAACCCCGTTTTCCCTGACGGGCTGGGCTGGCACTTAATCAGGGGCGGGACAGGGAATAAAAATGAGTTTGAACGTTGATCTTCGGGATGCGCATGAAATTTCTGACCATTGGAGGCTGTGTGAGGAGTTCACAGTTAAGCAAGCTGCGTTACTAATCGTTGGTTGTGATCCTGGTTCTGAGTTCGGATACTGCGAACAATGGAAGCCCCATGAACGACCAACAGGATATGAAGCTGCGAGGCAGGCGCTAACTGCGGCGTTGCGAAAAAAGTCAGTGATGGGCACGCTTTACGGGATTGCCGAAACGGACATGAACGGAAATGAGATCGGTGAAATAGCCGGAACAATTGACGTTGACCGCTCGACTGTGGAAAGGGATTCTTTAGTTGACTGGCTGCGAGGCAGGGGCTTGCGAGGTGGCTTCTATTTCCCGACCGTTATCGACATCACCGAACCTGACTACCTTACCGCTGAAAAAAATGAAAGGTATGCACCGAAGCTTGCAGCGGCGGTGCGGGCATGGCAGGCCGTGACCAACCCGAACGGTAAGAGCCCAAAGCAGGCTCTTGTGAAGTGGCTACGAGAACACGCTGCCGAATTTGGACTGTCGGACGACGAGGGCAAGCCAAACGAAACAGGTATCGAAGAAGTGGCAAAGGTTGCAAACTGGCAGCCCGGCGGGGGCGCGGCAAAGACCCCTGGCGCATAACCTGCCCACCCCAGCGAGCGAACCTACCCACCCCCTGAAATCCGCATGGCCATTGGCTTTGCGGCATTTTCGCTCAAATTTTGTTGCAGTAGGAACTAGGGGCACATCCACCCCCAACCCATTTTTCGGGGGTGAGTTTTCGCAACCCGCCCTCCTATTCGGAATCACTTCAAAGCTCGACATTCAAACCGTCAACTTTATAGGACGGCAAGAAATGTCACGCAAACCCATAATCCATAAAACACCGATTGCAGCGACCATCCCAGCAGCAAAGGCAACCATTCACACCTCGGTTTTCGATGCGCTGCCCGACAGCGCATTCGTTCGAGAATCGCAACTGGTGCAAAGCCCCAAGCGGCCACATCACCCAGCCCCATTGCCATTCAGTGCACCGACGCTGTGGCGCAAGGTGGCAGCGGGAACGTTTCCCAAACCGATCAAACTTTCTGAGCGGGTAACTTGCTGGAAAGTTAGCGAAGTGCGTGCATGGATGACGGCGCAGGCACTTGCGTAAGGGTTGCGCTATGCCCTTCGACCGCTCCCTACTACCCGACCCGGTTAGCTACTTTGAAAACCAGGGCCTGACCCTCAAAGGCCCACGGTCTGCCAAGTGGAAGACCACCACTTGCAACTTTCACGGCGGCTCGGATTCCATGCGTGTCAACGTCGCCACGGGCGCATGGGTGTGCATGAGCTGTGGAGAGAAAGGCGGCGACGTGTTGGCCTACGAGATCAAAGACAGTGGCCGCGAGTTTGTGGACGCTGCCAAAGCCTTGGGCTGCTGGGTGGACGATGGCCGCCCGCCTGTAGCAACCAAGCCCACACCGCTCAGCCCGCGCCTGGCGCTGTCGGTTATGGCGTTTGAATCCACGCTCACGGCGGTAGCTGCGGGCAATGTGGCCAACGGCGTAACACTGACCGACGCCGACCGGGCACGCCTGTTGGTGGCGGCCAATCGCATCAATCGACTGGTGGAGGCTTTCGCATGAATCCGCACGACTATGAACACTTTGCCGCCAATCTGGACGATGACGCAGGCATTGCAAACGCTATCAATTCAGTAGATTCTCCCGCACGTTTCACGAGGGCTAGCGGCCTAAATGACGATATATTTGTTGACACACACCGCAATGCACCGCGCCCTGACCCCGCTTGCCTGTATGGCCTTGTGGGCGATGTGGCGCAGGCTGGCAGCAACAACACCGAGGCCAACCCGTTCGCCATTGCGGCGGCGATGCTGGCCTACTTGGGCACGGCGGTAGGTCGTGGCCCGTTCATGCCGATTGGCGACGACTGGAACCATGCGCGCCTGTTCATGGTGCATGTGGGCCGCTCCAGTCGCGGGCGCAAGGGCACGGCCAAGAAGTTGATTTACCGGATCAACAACGCCGTGAAGGCGCTGGACGAATACCTGGTGCCCCAAGTACACCGGGGCGGCTTGTCCACCCGCGAGGGGCTAGCGCTGATGATTCACGATGGCTACAAGGAGGGAAAAAACGAAGTACCCGCCATTGAGGACAAACGCCTGTTGGTGGTGGAGTCTGAGTTTGCCAACATCCTGCACCAGAGCAAGCGCGACGGCAACACCCTCAGCGCCGCATTACGTGACGCATGGGACGGCACCAGCATCCGACCTGCTGTAAAGACCTGCCGGGTGTGGGCCAGTGACCCGCATATCGGCATCATTGGCGACGTAACCCCCTCAGAGTTGCGCGAGCTGATGCACGCCCGTGAGTTGACCAATGGCTTCGCCAACCGGTTCATTTTCTTTTGGGCCGAGGGCGAC
>CAIZSE010000132.1 GCA_903935585.1 uncultured Burkholderiales bacterium
CAAAGTGTTTCCCACCCGTTCGCACACCGTGGCGGCCCAAGGTGGCATCGGCGCTTCGCTGGGCAACATGTCCGACGACAACTGGCATTACCACTTTTACGACACCATCAAGGGTTCGGACTGGCTTGGCGATCAGGATGCCATCGAATTCATGTGCCGTGAAGCGCCCAAGGTCGTGTATGACCTCGAGCACATGGGCATGCCCTTCGACCGCAACCCGGATGGCACCATTTACCAGCGTCCATTTGGCGGCCACACCGCCAACTACGGCGAAAAGCCCGTCCAACGCGCTTGCGCAGCAGCTGACCGCACAGGCCATGCCATGCTGCACACGCTTTACCAGCAAAACGTGGCGGCCAAAACCAGCTTTTTCGTGGAGTGGATGGCCCTTGACTTGATCCGTGACGCCGAAGGCGACGTGGTCGGCGTGACCGCCCTCGAAATGGAAACCGGTGACCTGCACGTCTTGCATGCCAAGACCGTGCTGATGGCCACGGGGGGTGCAGGCCGCATTTATGCCGCCTCGACCAACGCCTTTATCAACACGGGTGACGGCTTGGGCATGGCTGCTCGTGCAGGCATCCCGCTGGAGGACATGGAGTTCTGGCAATTCCACCCCACCGGCGTGGCCGGTGCGGGCGTGCTCTTGACCGAAGGCTGCCGCGGCGAAGGCGCCATCTTGCTCAACAGCAACGGCGAACGCTTCATGGAGCGCTATGCGCCCACCCTGAAAGATCTGGCTCCGCGTGATTTCGTGTCACGCTGCATGGACCAAGAGATCAAGGAAGGCCGTGGCTGCGGTCCCAACAAAGACCATGTCTTGCTCAAGCTCGACCACCTGGGCGCAGAAACCATCCACAAGCGCCTGCCCTCGGTGTACGAAATCGGCGTCAACTTTGCCAACGTCGACATCACCAAAGAGCCGATCCCGGTTGTGCCCACCATCCATTACCAGATGGGCGGTATCCCGACCAACATCAACGGCCAAGTGGTCACACAAAACGCCACCGATAACAACGCTGTTGTGAACGGTTTGTACGCTGTAGGCGAGTGCTCTTGCGTATCGGTGCACGGCGCCAACCGCTTGGGCACCAACTCGCTGCTCGACTTGTTGGTGTTTGGCCGCGCGGCAGGCAACCACATCGTCGACTTTGCGTCCAAGACCAAGTCGCACAAGTCTTTGCCCGCCGATGCCACCGACCTCACACTGGAACGCCTGAACAAACTTGAAGGCCGTGGCGGTGAATACGCCCAGGATGTGGCCAACGACATGCGGGCGGCCATGCAACAGCACGCTGGCGTGTTCCGCACACAAGACAGCTTGGATGAAGGCGTGCAAAAGATCGCCGCCATCCGTGACCGCGTCAACGCCATTGGCCTGAAGGACACTTCCAAAGTGTTCAACACCGCCCGCATCGAAGCCTTGGAAGTAGAAAACCTGATCGAAGCCGCCCAAGCCACCATCGTGTCTGCCGCCGCACGCCGCGAATGCCGCGGCGCCCACACCGTGAGTGATTACGAGCGTCCAGTGGACGACCCGATCGCACCATTGGGTCGCGACGATGCCAACTGGATGAAACACAGCCTGTGGCACAGCGCGTCGAACAGCCTCACTTACAAGCCTGTGAAGCTCAAGCCCCTGACCGTGGACTCCGTGCCACCCAAGGTTCGCACGTTCTAAAGATTGTCTGGGCCGCTCACCTCAGGTCGGCGACCCATCACCAGAATCCAACAGGAGTTAATCCATGGCCCTACGTACTTTCCAGATCTACCGCTACGACCCAGACAAGGATGCCAAGCCTTACATGCAAACCATCCAGGTTGAATTGGACGGCCATGAGCGCATGTTGCTTGACGCCTTGATGAAACTCAAAGCTGTGGACCCCACCATCTCCTTTCGCCGGTCTTGCCGCGAAGGCGTGTGCGGTTCGGACGCGATGAACATCAACGGCAAAAACGGTTTGGCATGTCTCACCAACATGAACACCCTGCCCGGCACCATCGTGCTCAAACCCCTGCCAGGTTTGCCTGTGATCCGCGACGTGATCGTGGACATGACCCAGTTTTTCAAGCAATACCACTCGATCAAGCCTTACTTGATCAACAGCACCATCCCACCCGAAACCGAGCGCCTGCAAAGCCCGGATGAGCGTGATGAGCTCAACGGTCTGTACGAGTGCATCTTGTGCGCCAGCTGCTCCACCGCCTGCCCCAGTTTCTGGTGGAACCCCGACAAGTTCGTGGGCCCAGCAGGCTTGCTGCAAGCCTACCGTTTCATCGCAGACAGCCGCGATGAAGCCACGGCTGAGCGCCTTGACAACCTGGAAGACCCCTACCGTCTTTTCCGCTGCCACACCATCATGAATTGCGTCGACGTTTGCCCCAAGGGTCTGAACCCTACCAAGGCCATCGGCAAGATCAAAGAGATGATGGTCCGTCGCGCTGTCTGATGCTGGTCACGCCTTTGCTTGAAGACGCGTCTTTGATAGGCGCAGACCGCCTTGCGCCATTGAGCGAGCGGTCGCTGAGCAAGCTTCGTTGGCGCAGCCGACGGGGTCTGCTTGAAAACGACTTGTTCATCGAGCGCTTTTTCAATCGGCACAGTTCTCGATTGACAGTTGGGCAGGCCCGCGGCATGTATGTGCTGATGGACCTGTCCGACAACGATCTCATGGACTTGCTGTTGCGCCGCAAGGCGTTGCAGCCAGAGATCAGCACCGAAGAAGTGTGCGAAGTCCTGGACATGTTGAGAGCTTGACCTTAAACGGATCACACCTGGAATTACTGAGGAAACCCACCATGAAACTCGCTGAGAACAAAGCCACCCTGTCATTCTCCGATGGCAGCCCCAGCATCGAGATGCCCGTTTATTCGGGCAACATCGGGCCCGACGTGATCGACATTCGCAAGCTGTATGCCCAAAGCGGCATGTTCACCTACGACCCGGGCTTCCTGTCCACAGCTTCCTGCCAGTCCGCCATCACCTACATCGATGGTGACAAGGGCGAACTGCTGTACCGCGGCTATCCCATCGAGCAATTGGCCAACAAGGCCGACTACCTGGACACCTGCTATTTGCTGCTGAATGGCGAACTGCCTGTGGGTCAGCAAAGCAAGGACTTCCACAAATTGGTGAACAACCACACCATGGTCAATGAGCAGATGCAGTTTTTCCTGCGCGGCTTTCGCCGTGACGCTCACCCCATGGCGGTCTTGACTGGCCTGGTGGGCGCCCTGTCGGCCTTCTACCATGACAGCACCGACATCAACAACCCGGAACACCGCCACATCGCTGCGATTCGACTGATCGCCAAGATGCCGACCCTGGTGTCCATGGCTTACAAATACGGTGTGGGCCAGCCTTTCATGTACCCCCGCAATGAACTGTCCTACGCGGGCAACTTCCTGCGCATGATGTTCGGCACGCCTTGCGAAGAGTACAAGGTCAACCCTGTGCTTGAACGCGCCATGGACCGCATCTTCACCTTGCATGCAGACCACGAGCAAAACGCCTCAACCTCCACCGTGCGCCTGTGCGGCTCGTCCGGCACCAACCCGTTTGCAGCCATCGCAGCCGGTGTGGCCTGTTTGTGGGGTCCAGCCCACGGTGGTGCCAACGAAGCCTGCCTGAACATGCTGGAAGACATCCAGAAAATGGGCGGCGTCTCCAAGGTCGGCGAATTCATGAGCCAGGTGAAAGACAAGAACTCCGGCGTCAAGCTGATGGGCTTCGGTCACCGCGTGTACAAAAACTACGACCCGCGCGCCAAGCTGATGCAGGAAACCTGCGATGAAGTCCTGAAAGAACTGGGCCTGGAAAACGACCCGCTGTTCAAGTTGGCCAAAGAGTTGGAAAGAATCGCTCTGGAAGACGAGTACTTCGTCAGCCGCAAGCTCTACCCCAACGTCGATTTCTACTCCGGCATCGTGCAACGTGCCATCGGCATTCCGGTCAATTTGTTCACAGGCATCTTCGCGCTGGCCCGCACCGTCGGCTGGATTGCCCAACTGAACGAAATGATCAGCGACCCCGAGTACAAAATTGGCCGTCCACGCCAGTTGTTCGTCGGCTCGCCGCGCCGCGACGTGCAGCGTTGATCCGGTTCACACCCGCCCCCAAAGCCCGCCCCGTGCGGGCTTTTTTCATGGTTTCATCTTGTTCAGAGCCACCTTGTGGTGGCAGTGCCGCGGCCCGCAAGGCCGATTTGCTGGCGCGAAGCGACTGATGAGGCCTTGCGGGCCACGGCGCTGCCACCACAAGTCCCTCAAAGCTTAAGACGTCACGAGCCAGGGTGACAAACAAGCCATGGGATCCGCATAAAATGGCGAGCTGCACTGAAGGAAGCACCATGGCCCGTACGCTTTACGACAAGATTTGGGACGAACACGTCGTCCACACCGAAGAAGACGGCACCGCCGTCCTCTACATCGACCGCCATCTGGTGCACGAAGTCACCAGCCCCCAAGCCTTTGAAGGCCTGCGCCAAGCCGGCCGCAAAGTCTGGCGCATCAGCTCCATCGTGGCAACGGCAGACCACAACACCCCCACCACCGGCTGGGAACTCGGCTACGACGGCATCACCGACCCCGTCAGCAAAGAACAAATCACCACACTGGATGCGAACATGAAGGAATACGGCTCGGCCGCGTTCTTCCCCTTCCTGTCCAAACGCCAGGGCATCGTGCACGTCATTGGCCCTGAAAATGGCGCCACCCTGCCCGGCATGACCGTGGTTTGCGGCGATTCCCACACCTCAACGCACGGCGCATTCGGCGCACTGGCCCACGGCATCGGCACCTCGGAAGTCGAGCACGTCATGGCCACGCAAACCCTGCTGGCCAAAAAAGCCAAAAACATGCTCATCAAGGTGGACGGTGCGCTGGCCAAAGGCCTGACGGGCAAAGACATCGTGCTGGCCATCATTGGCAAAATCGGCACGGCGGGCGGCACCGGTTACACCATCGAGTTTGCAGGTTCAGCTATCCGAGCCCTCAGCATGGAAGGCCGCATGACGGTCTGCAACATGGCCATCGAGGGCGGTGCGCGCGCAGGCCTGGTGGCAGTGGACGACAAGACCATTGAATACGTCAGAGGCCGCCTGCTTTCGCCAGGGACAGATCCAAAAACCGGCCAGTTTGTGGGTGGCGTGGAATGGGACCAAGCCGTCGCTTACTGGAAGACTCTGCAGTCTGATGCCAGTGCCCACTTTGATGCCGTCATCAAGCTCGACGCCAGCACCATCGTGCCGCAAGTCACTTGGGGCACCTCGCCCGAAATGGTGCTCGGCATCGATGGCCACACCCCCGACCCGGACAAGGAAAAGGACGACGTGAAGCGCGACGCCATTGAGCGCGCACTGAAGTACATGGGTCTGCAGCCCGGCAAGGCCTTGTCCGACATCACCGTTGACAAGGTTTTCATCGGCTCTTGCACCAACAGCCGAATCGAAGACATGCGCGAAGCCGCTGCCATCGTGAAAAAGCTGGGGCAAAAGGTCGCCAAGAACGTCAAGCTGGCCATGGTGGTGCCTGGCTCCGGTTTGGTCAAAGAGCAAGCCGAACGCGAAGGCCTGCACGAGATTTTCAAGGCCGCAGGCTTCGAGTGGCGTGAACCCGGTTGCTCCATGTGCCTGGCCATGAACGCCGACCGCCTGGAACCCGGCGAGCGCTGCGCATCGACTTCGAACCGCAACTTCGAAGGCCGTCAGGGTGCGGGTGGGCGCACCCACCTGGTCAGCCCCGCCATGGCCGCAGCCGCTGCGGTGCACGGCCACTTCATCGACATCCGTCAATTCGCCTGATTCACTGGAGACTTTTCATGAAAACCATCTCGTGCCTGTTGGTCGCCTTGAGCCTGCTGGCCCTGTCGGGCTGCAACACCGTTCGCGGTATTGGCCAGGACATTGGAAAAGCCGGTTCAGCCATCGAAAAATCAGCCAAATAATCACCATGCAGAAATTCACACTTCTCAAAGGCCTGGTGGCCCCGATGGACCGCGCCAACGTGGACACCGACGCCATCATTCCCAAGCAATTCCTCAAGTCGATCCGCAAGACGGGCTTTGGACCCAACCTGTTCGATGAATGGCGTTACCTGGATGTGGGATTCCCCGGCCAGGACCCGAACAGCCGAAAGCCCAACCCCGACTTCGTGCTGAACCATCCACGCTACGAAGGCGCCCGCATCTTGCTGGCCCGCAAAAATTTTGGCTGCGGCTCATCTCGTGAACACGCCCCCTGGGCCATCGACCAATACGGCTTTCGTGCCGTGATCGCGCCCAGCTTTGCAGACATCTTTTTTAACAATTGCTTCAAAAACGGCCTGCTGCCCATCGTGCTGCCCGAAGCCGTGGTCAGCCAGTTGTTCGACGAAGTCGCTGCCTTCCCCGGCTACCAGCTCACCGTGGACCTGGAACGCCAAGTGGTCATCAAACCCCAAGGCGAAGAAGTTCCGTTCGAGGTTCAAGCCTTCCGCAAGTACTGCCTGATCAACGGCCTGGACGACATTGGCCTGACCCTGCGTCATGCCGACAAGATCAAGGCCTTTGAGGCCGAGCGCCTGGCCACCAAGCCCTGGCTCGCGCACACGGCGATCCACGCTTGAAACCCTGAACCCTTTTGCGGAATACCCCATGAAAATTGCAGTCCTCCCCGGTGATGGCATCGGCACAGAAATCGTCGCCGAAGCCGTCAAAGTCCTGAACGTCCTCGACCTCAAGTTCGAGATGGAAACCGCGCTGGTCGGTGGTGCCGCCTTTGATGCGTTTGGGCACCCCCTGCCCGAAGCGACCCTCAAGCTGGCCATGGCATCGGACGCGGTGCTGTTTGGCGCCGTCGGCGACTGGAAATACGACACGCTTGACCGGCCCCTGCGCCCCGAGCAAGCCATTTTGGGCCTGCGCAAGCACATGGGCCTGTTCGCCAACTTCCGGCCGGCCATCTGCTACGAGCAGCTGGTCGGCGCGTCCAGTCTCAAGCCTGAGCTGATTTCGGGTCTGGACATCCTGATCATCCGCGAGCTGACGGGCGACATCTATTTCGGTCAGCCACGCGGGCGCCGCATCGCCACCGATGGCCACTTTCCCGGTGCCGAAGAAGCCTTTGACACCATGCGCTACAGCAAGCCCGAGATCGAGCGCATTGCCCATGTGGCCTTCCAGGCTGCCCGCAAACGCAAAGCCGCAGGCAAAGAAGGTCGCGTGACCAGCGTGGACAAGGCCAACGTGCTCGAGACTTTCCAGTTCTGGAAAGACGTGGTCACCGAAGTCGGCAAAGAGTACCCCGACATTGCGCTGGACCACATGTATGTGGACAACGCCGCCATGCAGCTGGTCAAGGAACCCAAACGCTTTGACGTGGTGGTCACCGGCAACATGTTCGGCGACATCCTGTCCGATGAAGCGTCCATGCTGACAGGCTCGATCGGCATGCTGCCTTCGGCCAGCCTGAACACCAAGAACCAGGGCCTGTACGAGCCCAGCCACGGCAGCGCCCCCGACATCGCGGGCAAAGGCGTGGCCAACCCTCTGGCCACCATCCTGAGCGCTGCCATGATGTTGCGTTTCAGCCTGAACCAGCCAGAAGCTGCCCAGCGCATCGAAGCGGCTGTGCAAAAGGTACTGGCACAGGGTTTGCGCACCGGCGACATCTGGAGCGAAGGCACCACCAAGGTGGGCACCGCGCAGATGGGTGAAGCGGTGGTGAAAGCGCTCGGCTGAACCCTCTGTCATGCTGTCAGGCTGGGCTCAGCTTGCATCCATTACAATTTCGTTCATGTTTTACGCCCGCCTGTTCTCCCTGAACTTTGCTGTTGCCGCCAAGGCAGTGGCTGGCGCGCGTGCAACTTCCACAAAAACCACGACCATTAAGGGCTGATCAGCCTGGTTCGTCGTGCGCCCCCCCGGCCAGACGAGCCGGGCAAACAGTCAGGTCGAACACTGTTTTAAAAATTGAAAGGGCGTTGATATGAGCAAGTTAGTAGGTTTGGTCGGCTGGCGCGGCATGGTCGGCTCGGTGTTGATGGACCGCATGACTCAGGAAAAAGACTTTGACCTGATCGAACCATTGTTCTTTTCCACATCGAATGCGGGCGGCAAAGCCCCGGCAATGGCCAAGAACGAAACCACGCTGCAAGACGCTTTCAATATCGAGCAGCTCAAGCGCTGCGACATCATCATCACCGCCCAGGGCGGCGACTACACATCGGCCGTCTTCCCCAAACTGCGCGCTGCAGGCTGGAACGGCCACTGGATCGATGCGGCATCGACCCTGCGCATGGAAAAAGACGCAGTCATCATCCTCGATCCGGTCAACATGCCTGTGATCAAGAACGCCTTGGCCCACGGCGGCAACAACTGGGTGGGTGGCAACTGCACGGTGTCGTGCATGCTGATGGGCGTGGGCGCTTTGTACAAAGCCGGTCTGGTCGAGTGGATGAGCACCCAGACTTACCAGGCGGCTTCGGGTGGCGGCGCACAACACATGCGCGAGTTGCTGACCCAATACGGCACCCTGCACGCTGAAGTCAAAGCCCTGCTGGACGACCCCAAAAGTGCCATTTTGGAAATTGACCGCATGGTGGTCGCCAAGCAACGCGCCCTCACGGCGGCTGAGACCGCCAACTTTGGCGCGCCATTGGGTGGCTCGCTGATCCCCTGGATCGACAAAGACCTGGGTATTGGCAAAAACCGGGACGAGCCCGGCTGGGGCACATCCAAGGAAGAGTGGAAGGGCATGGCCGAAACCAACAAGATTCTGGGTTTGGGCGAAGGCTTCAACTCTGCGGCCATTCCCGTCGACGGTTTTTGCGTGCGCGTGGGCGCGATGCGCTGCCACAGCCAGGCCCTGACCTTGAAGCTGAAAAAAGACGTGCCTGTGGCGGACATCGAAGCCATGATCGCCGCCGACAACCAGTGGGTCAAAGTGGTGCCCAACACCCGCGAAGCCACCGTCAAGGATTTGACCCCTGTGGCCGTGACTGGCACCATGACCATTCCGGTGGGCCGTGTGCGCAAGCTGGCCATGGGCCCCGAATACGTGGGCGCATTCACCGTTGGTGACCAGCTTTTGTGGGGCGCGGCAGAGCCGCTGCGCCGCATGCTGCGCATCTTGCTGGACGCTTGATGCCCCTGCTGCACCAGAGCCCAACGGTCACACCCTGAAAAGAAATGCAGCACATGCCCGTCCCCATCCGCAGCCATCAGCTCGCCAAGTATTGGGCCGTGGCTGCGGTGTTGGCCTGCGCCAGCTTGCCTGCCAAGGCCCTGACCCTGGGCCAATTTTCGGTGGAATCGGGCTTGGGCCAGCCACTTCGGGCGGCCATCGAGATCACGAACTACAAGGTCGAAGACCTTCGCAAACTCAAGGTTCAATTGGCCGAACCCGCCAGCTTTGAACAAGCCGGCATGGCGTTTCCTCAGGCCCTGAATGGCTTGCAGGCACGGCTGGAGTTTCGTGGCGATGGCAAGCCTTATATTGCGCTGATCGGGCAAATGCCCGTGAACGATAATTTTCTGGATGTGATCGTGGAGGCGCAGTGGCCTACTGGCCGCTTGGCCATGAATTACACACTGCTGGTCTCACCTTTGGGCATTCCCAAGTCCTCTGCTGAGAAAGCCAAGGGTGATGAAACGCTTATTGCCCCCGTGGTGTCCCCCAAAGCCTTGGCACCGGTCGCGTTGGCTGAGATCGACACCCAAGGCAAAAAAGTTGAAGAAGCCATCACCGTCCGGTCTGGCGACACCGCATCCCGACTGGTTTTGCGAAAAATGCCAGCAGGTGTCTCCCTGGACCAAATGCTGCTGGCGATGGTCCGCGCCAACCCGGAAGCCTTCATCGAAGGCAATGTGAATCTCTTGCGCGAGGGCGCGCAAGTGCAGTTGCCGAACGCGCAAGAAGCGGCACAAGTGCCTGCCGAAGAAGCCCGTCAAACCGTGATCGCGCAAACCATCGACTTTGTGGCCTACGCCAGGCGCTTGGCCCAGACCCCGATGAAGGCTTCTGCCACTGCAACCCGCGAAATGACGGGCAAGGTCGGCGAATTGCAGGCCCCTGAACAGCCGCAAAACGCACAGGACAAATTGACCCTGAGCAAACGCGAAATCACTGTCGACAGCGCCGAAGCGCGACTGGCAGTGGAGCGCGAAATCCAGGACAAAACCGAACAACTGACCGCGCTGAAAAAGAACCTGGAAACATTGAAGTCCTTGGCGGCCGCAAGCGGCTCGTCAACAACAAGTTCCTCCGATCCATCGGGCTTGACACCGAGCCTGCCCAAGGCCGTCGCAGAATCGGCGCCCAGGTCCTTGTTGGATCAGTTCAGCAGCAACCCGTCCATCTGGGCGTGGGTGATGGCCCTTTTGGCAGGCATGGCCGCTTGGGTCTGGGTGGTCAGGCGTCGCCCTGATCCCCATGAAAGTTTGTTTGGGCCGACCAGCAGCCAGGCCAACGCCCCTACTTTGGCCCCCACCCTGACCCCTTTCCCCTCAGGCCTGCCTCCCCAGTTTGCAAACCTCGACCTGAACCTGACACCCGAACCCGCACCGGCATCTGCACCAGAATCAGAGCCCAAGCAGGCCACGCAAGCCGCCACCCCAACAGGCCCGAACCCGTGAGACTCGCATTGGGCGTCAGCTACTCGGGCACGGCCTACCAAGGCTGGCAAAGCCAGAGCTCCGGCCTGACCGTTCAAGACAAGCTCGAAAAAGCCCTGGCACAATTTTGCGATGTCCCCCGGGTCAGCACCTTGTGCGCGGGTCGAACCGATGCAGGGGTGCACGGCTTGATGCAAGTGGTGCATTTCGACACCCCACTTGAACGCGAACTGGCTTCGTGGGTACGCGGCACCAACCGGTATTTGCCGTACGACATTGCCGTGCAATGGGCCCAATATGTACCCGACAGTTTCCATTGCCGAGCCAGCGCCACAGGGCGGCGTTATGTTTACATCGTGCTGGACTCGGTCGTTCGCCCCAGCCTGGAGACGGGCCGTGTAGGCTGGGTCTATCGCCCCCTGGCCGAAGCGCCGATGCGCCAAGCCAGCCAGCACTTGCTGGGTGAGCAAGATTTCAGCTCTTTTCGGGCCAGCAGTTGCCAGGCCTTGTCGCCCATCAAGACGCTGCGGCACATCCGTATTTCAAGGCATGGCGCTTACTGGCGGTTTGAGTTTGAAGGCAATGCCTTTTTGCACCACATGATCCGCAACATCATGGGTTGCATGGTCAGCATTGGCCAGGGACAGCAGAGCCCGGACTGGATGCGTGAAGTGCTTGAAGCCAAAAGCCGTGATGCGGCTGCGCCCACTTTCTCCCCCGATGGCCTGTACTTTGCAGGGCCCATTTACAGCCCCGAGTGGGGCTTGCCCGACACCACCCCCGCTTTCGATTGGTTGCCATGACCCAGCCAAACACCCTGTTGCCCAATGCCCCCCAGCAACGCACACGCATCAAAATGTGCGGCTTCACCCAAGAAGCCGACGTGCTGGCCGCGGCTGCCGCTGGGGCCGATGCCATCGGTTTTGTGCTGTACCCGCCCAGCCCTCGCCATGTCAGCATCGAACGCTCGGCCGAGCTGGCCGGCTTGCTGCCCGCCTTTGTGACCCCTGTACTGCTGTTCGTCAACGACACGGCCGAACGCATTCAGGCCGCTTGCGCGGCTGTGCCCGGCGCCTTGATCCAGTTTCATGGCGACGAAGCCCCCGAATTTTGCGAGGCCATGAGCCAGGCCACTGGCCGCCCGCACCTGAAGGCGGCCCGAATCCCCCTGACCGAAGCAGCCCAATTCGACTTGGTAAAATTTGCACATCTACACCACCAAGCCCAAGCCATCTTGCTCGACGCCCATGTCGACGGATACGGCGGCGGCGGAAAAACATTCAATTGGTCACTGCTGCCAACAAACGTCAATGCTCACCTCGTTTTGTCTGGTGGACTCACACCTGCAAACGTGGCCGATGGCATTCGGGCACTGCGAACGCACGGCCGGTCTCTGGCCGTTGACGTGAGCTCGGGCATCGAGGCTGGCAAAGGCCTCAAAGATGCCGAGAAAATACAGCAATTCGTTGCGGCAGTCCGCGCCGCCGATGCTGACCTCCTTTGAAATTTTTCCGGATTCAATTCCGCCCAAACACGCCATGTACGACTACCAACAACCCGACGCCAAGGGCCATTTCGGCATTTACGGCGGCAGTTTCGTCAGCGAAACCCTGACCCACGCCATCAACGAACTGAAGGCCACTTACGCCAAATACCAGCACGACCCTGAATTCATCGCCGAATTCAAGTCGGAGCTGGCGCATTTTGTGGGCCGTCCTTCCCCGATTTATCACGCCGCCCGCATGAGCCGTGAAATGGGTGGTGCGCAAATTTTTCTCAAGCGCGAAGACCTGAACCACACCGGCGCGCACAAGATCAACAACACCATCGGCCAGGCCATGCTCGCCAAGCGCATGGGCAAGCCCCGGGTGATCGCTGAAACCGGTGCGGGCCAGCACGGCGTGGCCACGGCCACCATCTGCGCCCGTTATGGTCTCGAGTGCGTGGTCTACATGGGCGCTGAAGACGTGAAACGCCAAAGCCCCAACGTTTACCGCATGAAGCTGCTGGGCGCGACCGTGGTGCCGGTGGAATCGGGCAGCAAGACCCTCAAGGACGCCCTCAACGAAGCCATGCGCGACTGGGTCGCGAACGTGGACAACACTTTCTACATCATCGGTACCGTGGCCGGCCCCCACCCCTACCCCATGATGGTGCGCGATTTTCAGAGCGTGATCGGCGAGGAATGCCTCACTCAAATGCCTGAAATGCTGCACAGCCTGAAGATGGCCGAAGAACAACCGGATGCCGTCATCGCCTGCGTGGGCGGCGGCAGCAACGCCATGGGCATCTTCTACCCCTACATCCCGCTCGAAAAAACGCGCCTGATCGGCGTGGAAGCGGCTGGTGAGGGCATGGACACGGGCAAACACTCCGCCTCACTGCAAATGGGCACGCCCGGCGTGCTGCACGGCAACCGCACCTATATTTTGCAAGACGACAACGGCCAGATCACCGAAACGCACAGTGTGAGCGCTGGCCTGGACTACCCTGGCGTAGGCCCTGAACACGCCTTCCTGAAGGACATTGGTCGCGCCGAGTACGTGGGCATCACCGACAAGGAAGCGCTCGAAGCCTTCCATTACCTGTGCCGCACCGAGGGCATCATTCCCGCCCTGGAATCCAGCCACGCCGTGGCCTACGCCATGAAGCTGGCCAAGACCATGCGCACTGACCAGTCCATTTTGGTCAACCTGTCAGGACGTGGCGACAAGGACATTGGCACTGTGGCCGATTTGTCCAATGCCGATTTCTACTGCCGACCCAGCTGCCAGGGCCAATCGGTCAAGGGCGCAGAGCAGCCCGTGAATTTCGTGAAGTGAGGGCCATCCAATGAGCCGTATCGATGCCACCCTTGCCGCGCTGAAATCCCAAGGCCGAAAAGCCCTGATCCCTTATGTGACGGCGGGCTTCCCGCAAGCCGGCACCACCGTTCCCCTGATGCACGCCATGGCGCAGGCCGGGGCCGACATCATCGAGCTGGGGGTGCCCTTTTCAGACCCCTCGGCCGATGGTCCGGTCATCCAGAAAGCCGGCGACAAAGCGTTGGCCCTGGGCATTGGCACCGTTCAGGTGCTGGCCATGGTGCGCGAATTCCGCCTGACCAACAGCACGACACCCGTGGTGTTGATGGGCTACGCCAACCCCGTGGAACGCTACGACCAGAAACACGGCAACGACAGCTTCATTCGCGATGCGGCTTCGGCCGGTGTCGATGGTGTGCTGATCGTGGACTACCCGCCTGAGGAGTGCGTGGCGTTTGCCGCCAAACTGCGCGACCACAGCATGGACCTGATCTTTTTGCTGGCCCCGACCTCCACCGACGAGCGCATGCAGCAAGTGGCACAGGTGGCCAGCGGCTATGTTTATTACGTGTCCCTCAAAGGCGTCACAGGCTCCGGCACACTGGACACCGACGCAGTCGAAGCCATGCTTCCGCGTATCCGCCAGCATGTGCACATCCCGGTGGGCGTGGGCTTTGGCATCCGCGATGCTGCAACGGCCCAGGCCATCAGCAAAGTGGCCGATGCGGTGGTGATTGGCAGCCGACTGATCCAGTTGATCGATGCGGCACCAGCCGACCAGGTCAATGCCGTGGCCGCTGACTTTTTGAGCGGCATTCGCCAAGCGCTGGATGCATGAACACAAAAGGCCAGCGCCCATGCCTGCTCTGGCCACCTTTTTTCTGTGCAACGACCCGTTCGTTGTTTCAACGATAATCCGCCGTTGAAGGAGAACCCTTATGAGTTGGCTAGAAAAACTGCTTCCCCCCAAGATCCAGCACACCGACCCGGCCGACCGCCGCTCAGTGCCCGAAGGCTTGTGGGTCAAATGCCCCAGCTGTGAGACCGTGTTGTACAAGACCGATCTCGAAGAAAACCAGAACGTCTGCCCCGGCTGTGCGCACCACCTGCGCATCGGTGCACGCGCTCGGCTGAACGGATTCCTGGATGGCGAAGGTCGCTACGAAATCGGTCAGGAAGTCGTGCCCGTTGATGCCCTGAAGTTCAAGGACAGCCGCAAATACCCCGAGCGCCTCAAGGAAGCCATGAACAACACGGGCGAAACAGACGCCCTGGTCGTCATGGGGGGCGCGGTACTCAGCATCCCCTTGGTGGTGGCCTGCTTCGAGTTTGACTTCATGGGCGGCTCCATGGGCTCCGTTGTGGGTGAACGCTTTGTGCGTGGCGTCGAAACAGCCATCGAACAAAAAGTGCCTTTTGTTTGCTTCACAGCCACCGGTGGCGCCCGCATGCAGGAAGGCCTGCTGTCCCTCATGCAGATGGCCAAGACCAATGCCGCTCTGACCCGCCTGGCCAAAAAGGGCCTGCCCTACATCAGCGTACTGACCGACCCGACCATGGGGGGTGTTTCTGCAGGATTTGCCTTCCTGGGCGACGTGGTCATGGCAGAACCCAAAGCCCTGATCGGTTTTGCGGGTCCCCGCGTGATTGAAAGCACCGTGCGTGTGACCTTGCCCGAGGGCTTTCAGCGCGCAGAGTTCCTGCAAACCAAGGGCGCGGTGGACCTGATTTGTGACCGGCGTGAACTGCGCAAAACCATCGCCAGCACCCTGGCCATGCTGCAGCGCCAGCCCGCCGATGCGGTGAGCTGATTTTTGCCTCTGACCACCCATGAAAAAGGCCCTCTTCGGAGGGCCTTTTTCATGGTGACATCTCTACGCTTCAATGCATCCAGCCCATTTGCAGCCCCGACAGCAGCATGCCCAAGATCTGCAAGACCAGCAGCAGCGCCAAGGGCGACAGGTCGACCCCGCCAATAGAGGGAATCACGCGCTGAAACGGGCGCAAAAAAGGCTCGCACAGCCGGCTTGTAAGAGCGTACATGGGCGAGCCAGGGTTGACCCAGGACATGACCGCCAAGACCAGCACCAAGGCGCTCAGTGCGGAGACCACCAACTGGGCCAAGCCCACCATGCTGACCAGCGGCAACAGGACCCATGACCCCTGCCCACCCGCTACGAGCAAGAGCAAGGAATACTGCGCCAACTTGATCAGGAATGCACCGACCAAACTGGACAGATCCCAGGCAGACCACGGGGGTATGGCACGGCGCAACGGCAACAACAACCAGTCGGTCAAGGCAAAAACAAACTGCCCCAAAGGCTGATGGAATGAAATGCGCTGCCATTGCATCAAGAAGCGCAACAGACAGGTGCCCGCGATCAAGCCCGCCACCACCTCCAACACCATACTGACCATCTGATACACCATTGAATTCTCCTTGTCGTGCGATGATACCCAGATGCCTGAAAACGACGATCCTTTTCCTCCTGCACAGACGGAATTACCCCTGTTTCCGCTGGGCACCGTGCTTTTCACCGGGGCCTTGCTGCCCTTGCAATTGTTCGAGCTGCGCTACTTGCAAATGATTGGCGAATGTGAACGCCTGGGAACCGGGTTTGGCCTGGTGACGCTGACCCAAGGCCGTGAAGTTCATCGCCCCGGCGATGCGGTCGAGCAATTTGAGCCCATTGGTACCCGGGTGGCGATCGAGCGCATCGAGCGGCCCCGTGCCGGGGTGGTGCTGGTGTGGTGCCGAGGCCTTGGACGTTTTCGCATTCTCGGCAAGCACCAACGCAGCGACGGTCTGTGGCTCGGACAGGTTGAAGACTTGCCTGTTGAGCCCGTCTTGCCTGTGCCCGAGCATTTGCAGTATTTGGCCTCGCAGATCCAGTCGGCACTGGACACCTTGAGCGCGCAAGACAGCGTGGTGCCCCACTGGCCTCGGCCTTGGGCCTTGAACGACTGCGCCTGGTTGTCTGACCGCTGGTGCGAACTGCTGCCCCTGCCTCTGGCCATGAAATACCGACTTTTCACGCTGCAAGAGCCCCTGATGCGCCTGGAATTGGTGGGCGACATGGTGGAATCGGCGCCTTCGTCCACTTCTGGCGGAAATGAGGGCCAGAAACCGCCCGCAAACTCTTAAAATAAAAGGCTTTGCGCCTTCGCGCCCCTTTACAACCCCGGATCGGGCGGCCTGCCGCGCCCGACCCCAACAGCACCACGACATGTCTGACACGACTGCCCCCGCCTCTGCCGCGCAAACCCCTGCGCCCCAGGATGAAAACCAACTGATCGCAGAGCGCCGCGAAAAGCTCAAAGCCATGCGCCAGGCACAGGCTGACGGCAAAGGCGTGGCCTTTCCCAACGACTTCAAGCCCGAGCACCACGCTGCCAATCTGCACCAGGCCCATGGCGAAAAAACCGCTGAAGACCTGAACGGCGAAGGCGTGGCCAAAACCCCCGCCAAAGTGGCTGGCCGCATGATGCTCAAGCGTGTGATGGGCAAGGCCAGCTTTGCCACACTGCAAGATGTCACAGGACGCATCCAGGTTTATGTCACCCGCGACGATGTGGGCGAAGACCTGTATGCCTTGTTCAAACACTGGGATCTGGGCGACATCGTGGGCGTCGAGGGCCATTTGTTCAAAACCCGCACCGGCGAATTGTCGATCCATGCCACCTCGATCCGCATGCTGACCAAGAGCCTGAGGCCCATGCCCGACAAATTCCATGGGGTGGCTGACCAGGAAGTGAAGTACCGTCAGCGCTACGTGGACCTGATGACCGACGAGACCGCGCGCAAGCGCTTCATGGCCCGCAGCAAAGCCGTCAGCGGCATCCGCGAATTCATGGTCAAGCACGGCTTCCTGGAAGTCGAAACGCCCATGCTGCACCCGATTCCTGGTGGTGCCAACGCCAAGCCCTTTGTGACCCACCACAACGCGCTGGAACAAGAAATGTTTTTGCGCATTGCCCCGGAGCTGTACCTCAAGCGTTTGCTGGTGGGAGGTTTTGAACGCGTGTTCGAGATCAACCGAAACTTCCGCAACGAAGGCATCTCGGTGCGCCACAACCCCGAGTTCACCATGATGGAGTTCTACGCGGCCTACTGGAATTACCAGGACCTGATGACCTTCACGGAAAGCCTGATCCGCGACGCCGCCATGATTGCCGCAGGCAAGCTGGACCTGAGCTACAACGGCAAACCAGTGGACCTGAGCAAGCCTTTCACGCGCTTGACCATCCGCGAGGCCATCCTCAAGCACACCGAGGCGGGTGAGAACGTGGACAACGCCGAGTGGCTGCTCAATGCGCTCAAGATGCTGGGCATGAGCGAAGCCAAGGACAAGCTGTCCACCCGCAGCCTGGCCAGTCTGCAGGTCTTTTATTTCGAGGAAACCGTGGAAGACAAGCTCTGGGAGCCGACCTTCATCATGGAACACCCCACCGAAATTTCACCCCTGGCGCGCGCCAACGACACCCGGCCTGAAGTGACCGAGCGCTTTGAGCTCTACATCACCGGCCGCGAGTTCGGCAACGGCTTCAGCGAATTGAACGACGCCGAAGACCAGGCCTCCCGCTTCCATGCCCAGGTGGCCGCCAAGGACGATGGCGACGACGAAGCCATGTACTACGACCACGATTTTGTGCATGCGCTCGAATACGGCATGCCGCCCGCAGGCGGCTGTGGCATCGGCATTGACCGCCTGATGATGCTGCTGACCGACAGCCCCAGCATCCGCGACGTGATCTTGTTTCCGGCGCTGCGCCATATTCAAGGCTGAGCGGCGCACAGCGCACAGCACCCACAAAAAACCCGGCCATGGCCGGGTTTTTTTCTGGCTTGCGGCTTCAGCCCTGTTGCCGAGGCGGCAAACGGGGCGGGTCTTCCACCACCTCGCGCACTTCAACGTCGACGATGTCGTCCTGGCGTGGCGACTCAAAGCCGGGCCGGGCGCCCCAGCGTGCGCCCTTGCGCAGCGCACTGAACTGCTGCCAGACCAGCACCACTTGGGGCTTGCGCCCGGTCAGCAGCCAGCGGAATGTCGCAAACACGATGTACAGGCTCAGCGCGGCCAACAGCCCGGCCAGAAAGAAGAGCCCCAACAGCCCCATGACAATGCGTGCAAACCAGTTCATTCGTGGGTCCTGTTCAATTCAAGGCAGGCGGTCGAGTGCCTGCATATAGTCGCTTGATCGGACCAACTCGTCCCAGGGACGGGCGGGGGATCGGGGCAAGAGGTTCAAACGGCGCTCTTCGCTGATTTCGCTGGGCATCCAGTGGCCCTTGAGCTGGGCTTCGGCCAAGGCATCGAGCACTTCGTCCAGTTCGGTGCCGCCATTGACGGTCGAGCGGTTGCACAAAAGCGCCATGTCACACCCGGCCTCCAAGGCGGTGATCACGGCTTGGGCGTAACTGAGCGTGCGCCCGTCCATTTGGCGCGCAGCGGCCATCGACAAGTCGTCGGTGAAAACCACGCCCTGAAAGCCCAGCTGTCTGCGCAGGATGTCCTGCAGCCATCGTGGCGAAAACCCCGCCGGACGGCTGTCCACCTTGCTGTAGATGACATGGGCGGGCATGACGGCCGTGAGCACGCTGCCCAGCCAACGGTAGGGCTGCGCGTCGTCGGCCAGGATGGTTTTGAGGCCACGTTTGTCCACGGGCAGCGCCACATGCGAATCGGCCTTGACGGCACCATGCCCGGGGAAATGCTTGCCGCAGTTGCCCATGCCCGCCTGCAGCAAGCCGTGCATCAGGCTGCGCGCCAAAAGACTCACCACGCGTGGGTCGCGAGCGAAGGCGCGGTCACCAATGACACCACTCTCGCCATGGTCGAGGTCCAACACCGGTGTGAAGCTGAAATCCACCCCGCAAGCACGCAACTCGCTGCCCAGCACAAAGCCTGCTGACGTGGCCGCCTCACAGGCCTTGAGCACGCCCGAACCGGGCTGGCCTTGGGCATCTTGTGCCCAGAGTTCGCCCAGGGCGCGCATGGGCGGCAAGTGGGTGAAGCCATCGGTGCGGAAACGCTGCACGCGGCCACCTTCATGGTCCACAGCGATCAGCAGATCAGGACGGATGCTTTTGACCTCGGCACACAAGTCGCTCAGCTGGGCGCGACTTTGCCAGTTGCGGCCAAACAAAATCATGCCGCCCGTGAGCGGATGGGCCAGGCGGCGGCGGTCATCGGCATTCAGAGAAGTGCCTTCGATGTCGAGAATCAGGGGGGCGTGAATGCTCATGTTATTTCTCTGCAGTTCGGGGTGAACAACAACAAATCAAGGGGTGGGGCTGGTTTGCACAGGGTGCGGCGCCCTGGTTTCGACCACGCAAAAACTCGCCGCATATTCGCTCTCGTCGGTGACGGTGATGTGGGCACTGAGATTTTTGGCTTCAAACCATTCTTTCAGACCACCGTGCAGGACGATCACAGGCTGGCCGCTGGGCAGTTTGCCAATTTCGCACAGGCGCCAGGTCATGGGCATGCGCATGCCCAGTCCGATGGCTTTGCTGAAGGCCTCCTTGGCCGAAAAGCGGGTGGCCAGGTAGCGCACACCACGTTCAGGCCAGCGCGCACTGCGGGATTTCCAGGTGGCCATTTCACCATCACTCAAGACTTTGGCCGCAAAGCGTTCGCCATGCCGGTCCAGACTGGCCCGGATACGGCGGATGTCGCAAATGTCGGTGCCAATGCCGTAGATCATGCGGGCGCCTTCATCAAGGGGCCAGAGCGTTCAAATACGCCTTGACTGTCGCAGCGTAGCCCATCTCCAGGGCATCGGCCATGAAGGCGTGGCCGATCGAGACTTCCTGCAAGCCCTTCACGGCCGCCACAAAGGTGGGCAAGTTGTCGCGGTTCAGGTCATGTCCGGCGTTCACGCCCAAGCCGGCCTGCACGGCTGCCGCCGCGGCATCGGCATAGCGCTGCAATTGGGTCGCATTTTCTGGCGCGCCCCAGGTGGCCGCATACGGCTCGGTGTAGAGCTCCACCCGGTCGGCGCCGACAGCGCGGACTGCGGCCATTTGCTCTGGGATCGGGTCCATGAACAGGCTCACTCGGACGCCCAGGCTTTTGCATTCGGCAATCAAGGGCTTCAGACGCTCAGCGTCTTTGGGGAAAGTCCAGCCGTGGTCGCTGGTGAACTGGCCTTCGCTGTCGGGCACAAAGGTCACCTGTTGCGGGCGCACCGCGCGCACGTGGTCCATCAGGTTGTGAAACGGGTTGCCTTCGATGTTGAACTCGCGCTCGGGCCAGGCTTTCATCAGGGCATGCAACTGCGGCACATCGCTGGCGCGGATGTGGCGCTCGTCCGGGCGCGGATGGATGGTGATGCCGTGGGCACCCGCTTGCAGGCACAGCTCGGCGGCGCGGATCACGCTGGGTATGCCCAGGTGCCGGGAATTGCGCAACAGCGCGACTTTGTTGACGTTGACCGAGAGGGCAACGCGTTGGGAAGATGTGGGCATGGAGGTGTTCATAAGGTTTGCAAGTCCAGCATCATTTGTCGGGTGCGCAGGGCACCCACACCGCAATGGTAGTTGAGCAACAGGCGCAAGGGGCGTTGCAGCTGAACCAGCAGATCGGCACATTCACTCAGCAAAGCAGCCAGCGGCTTGGGGGCAGCCAGCGCAGCTTGCAGCGACTGCCATTGCTCGCCTCGCAAGGCATTGCGCGTGTCGTCATTCACCCATTGCAGTCCTGCCTCAGGCAGCAAAACATAGCAGTCGTTGGCGGACAAGGGCTTGAGGGTCAAGGTCTGCACATCCAGGGCAGGCAGCAAGCCCATCTCTTTGAGCAGCAGCAGTTCAAAACCCCGCAAAGCCCATTGCAAGGCATCCGGGTCACCACTGGCAAGCAAGCGCACTGCAGCCGCGTACACATCAAACACCTGCGGGTGGGGATCGTCTCGCGCCGTCAGACGCATCAGCAACTCGTTGAGGTAATACCCCGACAACAGTGCCTCACCCGTGGGCATCACATGCCCGCCCACCCATTCAGCGGACTTGAGGGTGCGAATGTCGCCATCGCCACCAAATGCCAGTGACAGGGGTTGCAAAGGCAGCAGGACCGGGCGAAAGCTGGAAGTGGGCCGTTTCGCCCCCTTGGCCACCAAAGCCACCCGACCATGGTGGCGGGTGAACACTTCCAGAATCAGGCTGGTCTCACTCCAGTCGTAGCGGTGCAGCACATAGGCTGGCTCGTCAGCAATCCGCTTGGTGGCCATTGGCGCTGAAAGTTATTCGTACCCGAAGCTGCGCACACGCGCTTCGTCATCGGCCCAACCCGAGCGGACTTTGACCCACAGCTCGATGAACACCTTGGCGTCCAGCAGCTTTTCCAGCTCCATGCGTGTCTCGGTGCCAATGCGCTTGAGCTTCTCACCCTTGTCACCAATCACCATGGCTTTGTGGCCCTCACGCTCGACCACGATGGTTGCGGCAATGCGCAGCATGCGTTTGGCCGTGCGGCCCGGTTCTTCCTCGAACTTGTCGATCACCACGGTGGAGGTGTAGGGCAACTCGTCGCCGGTCAAACGGAACAATTTTTCGCGCACCATTTCGCTGGCCAGAAACTTCTCGCTGCGGTCGGTCAATTCGTCTTCGGCGTGCCACCAGGCTTGCTCGGGCAGGTATTTTTCGCAAATGCCGACCAGGCGCTCAATGTCTTTGGGCTGCTTGGCCGACATGGGCACGAATTCGTTGAAGGCGTGGCGCTCCTGCATCTCGCGCAGCCACGGTGCGATGTCGCCGCGTCGGTGGACGTTGTCCAGTTTGTTGGCCACCAGCAAGACCGGAATACCGGGCTTCAAAAGCGCCAGCACCTTGGCATCGGCCGTGGTGAAGCTGCCAGCCTCGACCACGAACAGCACCAGGTCGACGTCACTGACGGCACCCACCACGGTTTTGTTGAGCGACTTGTTGAGGGCGGTGCCATGGATGGTCTGAAACCCCGGCGTGTCCACAAAAACGTACTGGGATACGCCCTGGGTGCGAATGCCCGTGATGCGGTGGCGCGTGGTTTGCGCCTTGCGCGAGGTGATGCTGATTTTCTGACCCACCAAGGCGTTCAGCAAAGTCGACTTGCCGACGTTGGGCTTGCCCACGATGGCCACCAGGCCGCAGTGTTGGCCGATCACGGGCACGGGCGCAGGTGCAGCCACCACAGGGGGCAAGGCGGCACCTTCAGAGGCATCGCGCGGCTGGATGGTCACGCCCGCTATTTGAACAGGGCGACGCATCTGTTGCTCATGCGCGGTGCGTTCAGATTCGGCAGGTTTTTTATCGGAACTCATGCTGGGCTTTCGGATTTCAGGATCTGCAGCAAGGCGGCTGCCGCTGCTTGTTCAGCCGCACGACGCGATGCGCCCGAGCCTTGTTGGGTTTGGCGCAATTCGGTGACCTCGCAGGAGACCTCGAATTGCTGCCGGTGCGCTGCCCCGGAGGTGGCCACCACGGTGTATTTTGGCAACGCGAACTTGCGCCCCTGAAGCCACTCTTGCAACTCGGTCTTGGGGTCTTTGCCCGCTGCCTGCATGTCGGGTTTGATGTCCACTTTTTGGAACAAGCGTTCAACCAGTGCTTGCGCACCCTGGTAGCCGCCATCCAGATACACGGCGCCGATGATGGCCTCCAGTGCGTCGGCCAGGATCGAGGGGCGGCTTTGGCCACCGGAGCGCATTTCGCCTTCGCCCAGGCGCATCACAGAGGACAAATCCAGCGTTTTGGCCAACTGGTGCAAAGTGTCTTGCTTGACCAGATTGGCCCGCACCCGCGATAAGTCGCCTTCAGGCAAGCTGGACAATTGCACATAGAGCATGTGCGCCACAGACAGGTTGAGGACCGAATCACCCAGAAATTCCAGGCGTTCGTTGTGGTCCGAACTGAAACTGCGGTGGGTGACGGCTTGTTGCAACAACCCGTTCTGTTGAAAGGCATAGCCCAAGCGGATTTGCAATTCGGACAATGCAGAGGAGGTAGCCACGGTCACCTCAGTCAAAAGCGCCGATGCGCTTGATGTTGCCAAAGTTCATCCAGACAAAAAAGGCTTTGCCCACAATGTTGGCATCCGGTACAAAACCCCAGTAGCGCGAATCAAGCGAGTTGTCGCGGTTGTCGCCCATCATGAAGTAATGCCCAGCAGGGACTTTGCAGGTCACGCCTTCAACGGTGTAATTGCAGTTTTCACGACCCGCAAAGCTGTCGGCACCAGGAATGAAAGCGGGGCGTTCATCGTCCTGAATGGTCTGATGCGGCCTGACCCCCAGGGTTTCACTGCTGTGCTTGAAATAGCGCATGGTCGATTCGTCAAAGAAATCGGGCAAGGCTTGGGTGCTTACTGGCTTGCCGTTGATGCTCAGTCGCTTGTTCAGGTATGCGACCTCGTCGCCGGGCACACCGACCACGCGTTTGATGTAGTCCACACTGGGCTTGGGCGGATAACGGAACACCATCACGTCACCGCGCTGGACGGCAGCGCCTTCAGTCAGCTTGGTATTGGCCACAGGCAAGCGAATGCCGTAGTGGAATTTGTTCACCAAAATCAAATCGCCAATGTGAAGCGTCGGGATCATCGAGCCGGAAGGGATCTTGAAGGGCTCGAACAAGAACGAGCGCAAGACGAACACCACCACGATGACCGGGAACAGGCCTGCAGTCCAGTCCAGCCACCAAGGCTGCATCAGCAGCTTTTCGCGGCTCTCCTGAAGGTTGGTGTCGACTTTTTCAATGCCCATTTTGGCCAAGCCGGCGCTGCGCTGCGCTGTCTCGGCCTCCAGCTGAGCCACAGCTTTTTGACGCCCTGGCAAGAACACAAAGCGTTCAGCCAGCCAGTAAATGCCCGTGATGACCGTGGCCAAAAGCAAGAGCAAGGCGAAGTTGCCCTCGATGAAACCCAGGTACCAGGAACCGGCGTAACCCACAAAGGCGGCCAACACCAAAGACGTCAAGAACTGCATCAATCTTCCACCTGCAAAATGGCCAAAAATGCCTCTTGGGGCACCTCGACCGAACCAATTTGTTTCATCCGCTTTTTACCCGCTTTCTGCTTTTCGAGCAGTTTGCGTTTGCGTGAAATATCGCCACCGTAACACTTGGCCAGCACGTTCTTGCGCAAGGCCTTAATGCTTTCACGGGCAATGATGTTGGCCCCGATGGCCGCCTGAATGGCCACATCGAACATCTGGCGGCTGATGATTTCGCGCATCTTGGCCACCACGGCCCTGCCGCGGTACTGGGACTGGCTGCGGTGCACGATGATGGACAGCGCATCGACCTTCTCGCCATTGAGCAAAATGTCGACCTTCACCACGTCGGAAGCCCGGAACTCCTTGAACTCGTAGTCCATGGAGGCATAGCCCCGACTGACCGATTTGAGCTTATCAAAGAAATCAAGGACGATTTCGCCAAGCGGCATTTCATAGGTCAGCATGACCTGTCGGCCGTGGTAGGCCATGTTCAGTTGTATGCCACGCTTCAAGTTGGCCAGGGTCATGACGGGCCCGACATAGTCTTGTGGCATGTACAGATGCACCGTGACGATCGGCTCACGGATCTCCTGCACCTTGCCCTGGTCAGGCATTTTGGAGGGGTTCTCGACCATCACGACTTCACCATCTGGCTTCACCACTTGGTAGACCACGCTGGGGGCCGTGGTGATCAAGTCCTGGTCGAATTCGCGCTCGAGACGTTCCTGCACGATTTCCATGTGCAGCAAACCAAGGAAACCGCAGCGAAAGCCAAAGCCCAGCGCCTGCGACACTTCGGGCTCGTAATGCAGTGATGCATCGTTGAGCTTGAGCTTTTCCAGGGCATCGCGCAGCGCGTCGTATTGGTTGGCTTCGGTCGGATAAAGCCCGGCAAACACCTGTGGCTGAATTTCCTTGAAACCCGGCAAAGCTTGCGTCGCAGGGCCCTGGTTGTTGGGCAGCTTCTTTTCCAGTGTCACGGTGTCGCCCACCTTGGCGGCCTGCAACTCCTTGATGCCCGCAATGATGTAACCCACCTCGCCAGCCTTGAGAAATTCACGGGGTTGGTTGGCAGGGGTGAACACACCCAGGCTGCCTGCTTCATAGACAGCGTTGCTGGCCATCATCTTGATGCGCTCGCCTTTGAGCAACTGGCCATCGACCACGCGCACCAGCATCACCACGCCGACATAGGTATCAAACCAACTGTCAACGATCATGGCGCGCAATGGCCCATCGGGATTGCCTTTGGGCGGGGGGATGCGGGCCACCACGGCTTCGAGAATTTCTTCAATGCCCATTCCCGTTTTGGCCGAGCAGGGAATGGCGTCGGTGGCGTCAATGCCGATCACGTCCTCGACCTCGCTGCGGGCATTGTCCGGATCGGCGTTGGGCAAATCCATTTTGTTCAGCACTGGAACCACCTCCACACCCAACTCGAGTGCGGTGTAGCAATTGGCAACTGTCTGCGCCTCGACACCCTGGCTGGCATCCACCACCAGCAAGGCGCCTTCGCAAGCCGACAACGACCGGGAGACTTCGTATGAGAAGTCCACATGGCCCGGTGTGTCGATCAAGTTGAGGTTGTAAACCTGTCCGTCCTTGGCTTTGTACTGGAGTGCAGCGGTTTGAGCCTTGATGGTGATGCCGCGCTCTTTCTCGATGTCCATCGAGTCCAGAACCTGGGCTTCCATGTCTCTTGCTTCAAGACCACCACACCATTGAATCAAGCGATCGGCCAGCGTGGATTTACCGTGGTCAATGTGGGCAATGATCGAAAAATTTCTGATGTGATTCATCAAACAACGTCTGCAAGTATTTGTGGATCAAGGATCCGTAAAAGAAAAAAGGGCGCGTCTGGTGGAGACGCGCCCTGAACCAACAATCTATGGCAACTGCGATAGTTGGGTCTTCATTGTAGGCAAATTGGCCCACGCGCACAGCCCCAAAAACACGTTTGGCAGGTCGTTGCTGCTTTGCAACATGGCTTTATCCACATGTTATTCACAGCAGATTTAATATCTTCCTGAACAACTTGTGGGCCATCTGTGGATCAACGGTGGACTCCTGTGTGAAATCCCGCATCGTGAACTCAGCCCTGCACTTTATGCCATCAATTGATGGTCAAGACGCCAGATTTTATCCAAATTCGTCATGGCAGCCCAATTAAGTTAGTTGGCACAAACTTTAAAAATCTTTTTCAGAAATCAAAAACTGTTCGAAACCAGGCCCCGAAAGGCCTGAATATGCAGCCAATGACCTTCAAAAACTGTGGACTCTTGACAAGTTCAGCGGTTTATTTGGCGGGTCTAATCAGCACATACTGCGCCCCGTCACCTCTGCGAATCAGGACACTGGTCGGTCGATTTTTGTCAACACGGGACATGGCCAACTCAAAGTCCTTGAGTGATGTGACTTCCGAATTGGCAACCGCCAAGATCAAATCGCCTTCGCGTATTCCCGCCCTGGCAGCGGCATCGGTTGCAGCATCCACCCGCACACCACCGCGTACGCGAAGCTCCTTCTTTTGCGCATCGGTCAAATCGCTGACGCTCAAGCCCCAGTGCTGCCCAATGGCAGCGGGTGCGGTTTTTTCTGGGGCGGGGGCTGCAGCAGCAACTTTCTCGGCCTCAATCTCGGCCACCGTGATGTTCAAGTCTTTGTTGGCGCCACGGCGAAAAACCGTGATGCCCACTTTGCTGCCTGGTTTGGTGTTCCCCACCGCACGGGGCAAGTCGGCAGGCTTGTCGATGGGCTTGCCGTCAAAGCGCGTGATGATGTCACCGGCCTCGATGCCGGCCTTGTCAGCGGGCGAGCCTTCTTCGACGCCCCGCACCAACACCCCCTGCGCCTTGCCCAGACCAATGGACTCCGCCACGTCTTTGGTCACGGGTGCAATCTGGACGCCAATGCGCCCGCGGCTGACGCGACCGTTGGCGCGCAGCTGCTCACTGACGCGCATGGCTTCGTCCATGGGAATGGCAAACGAGATGCCCATGAACCCGCCCGAACGGGAATAAATCTGGCTGTTGATGCCCACCACCTCGCCTCGCATATTGATCAACGGGCCACCCGAGTTGCCAGGGTTGATCGCCACATCGGTTTGAATGAATGACAAATAATCGCCAGTGTCTCGCTGCTTGGCGCTCACAATGCCAGCCGTGACCGTGCTCTCCAGGCCAAAAGGCGACCCGATCGCCATCACCCATTCACCCACGCGCAAACGGCTCACATCGCCCACCTTGACGGCAGGCAGGCCGGTCGCCTGAATTTTGACGACGGCCACATCGGTGCGTTTGTCAGCACCCACGATGCGCGCCTTGAATTCGCGTTTGTCGGTCAGGGTCACCATGACTTCATCGGCACCTTCCACCACATGGGCGTTGGTCATGATGAAGCCGTCAGCACTCAAAATGAAGCCAGAGCCCACACCCCGGGGCTGCGCTTCTTCTTGAGGTTTGTTTTGGCGTGGCGCTTGTCTGGGCGCGTTGGGTATGGGCACGCCAAAAAACCGCCTGAAAAGCTCTTGCATTTCCTCGTCCGGTGTGGCGGCGCCCGGTGCGCTGGGACGCACTTTTTCAAGGGTCCTGATGTTGACCACCGATGGCCCCACCTGCTCCACCAGGTCCGTGAAGTCAGGCAGACTGCGCACGACCGTGTTTGGGGTTTGTGCCATCACCGGACCCGACGACGTCCATGCGATTCCCGCCGCCAAGGCACTGAAGAGTGTGGCCGTAGCGGCCGTTTTCATCCAACTTTGTTTCTGCACAAAAGCTCCTTATAGGGTTCCGTCCCGAACTTAAATTATTTGTATCAAATACGGGCGAATTCAGTCAGTTCAAGCCACCTCAAGCACGCTCTGATAATGGCTCGGCCGTGTTGTGGCTTGTCTTCGCAGGCGAATATACAGCGCATCTAAAACCATGCCACTTTGAGGGCATCGTCACTTCCTCCAACCAGGCAAAGGACAGCAGTCCGCAACGCTGCTCTTGCTCGTCCAGCATCCTGACAAATAGCAAAAGCCTGGACCCCAAGTCCAAGCCCACCATCACTTCAATGCGAAGTTCTTCGTCCTTGTTTTTACCCTCATCTGCCAACCAGAGCCAGGCCTCGCCGCTCCAGAAAACCCGTCCATCTTGCATGGCCTGCCGAGGTCCCCAAACGACTGCGCCAAGCATGCACAATGCCCAAAAAAACCAGGCTGAGCCAACCATGGCAAAACTTGCCTGCCCAGACACTTGCCACCCAACAAGCCCCAGCGCCGAAAGCAAGGCCGCGCCCATCAAGGCAGCACGGCCCCAAACAAAACGCCCCACCGGGAAAGCCACAGGTGGGGCGTTGTACATGGCAATGACTCGCGTCAGATGCGTTTAAACACCAGCGACCCGTTGGTGCCACCAAAACCAAAATTGTTTTTCAGGGCTACGTCAATTTTCATGTCGCGTGCCGTGTTGGCACAGTAGTCCAGATCACACTCTGGGTCAGGATTGGCCAGGTTGATGGTGGGCGGGACTTTTTGATGGTGCAACGCCAAGACGGTAAACACACTCTCGATGCCACCTGCGCCGCCCAACAGGTGACCGGTCATGGATTTGGTGGAGCTGACCACGGTTTTGTAAGCGTGCGCGCCCAAGGCTGCCTTGATGGCGTTGGTTTCGTTGATGTCACCCAGCGGCGTGGAGGTGCCGTGCGCGTTCAGGTAATCGATCTGGTCGGGATTGACACCGGCATTGCGCATGGCGTTGACCATGGCCCGGCGTGGGCCGTCCATGCTGGGTGCGGTCATGTGCCCTGCGTCAGCGCTCATGCCGTAGCCTGACAGCTCGGCATAAATCTTGGCACCCCGTGCTTTGGCGTGCTCATACTCTTCAAGGACCATCACGCCAGCACCTTCTCCCAGCACAAAGCCGTCCCGGTCTTTGTCCCAAGGGCGGGAGGCGGCTGCAGGGTCATCGTTGCGGGTGGACAAAGCGCGCATGGCCGCAAAGCCGCCGACACCCAGCGGTGACACACAGGCTTCAGAGCCACCGGCGACCATCACGTCCGCATCGCCATATTCGATCAAACGACCGGCTTCGCCTATGGAATGCAAACCTGTGGTGCAAGCAGTCACAACAGCCAGATTAGGGCCTTTGAAACCACTGCGCATCGACACATGGCCAGAGATCATGTTGATGATCGAAGCCGGCACGAAAAATGGTGAGATCCGACGCGCACCGCGAGCGGTGTATTCGGCATGGGTGTCTTCGATCATTGGCAAACCGCCAATGCCCGAGCCGATCACCACACCAATGCGACAAGCTTCTTCTTCGTCCAGTGCATCGCCTGTTGGCAAACCTGAATCCTGAATGGCTTGCGCGGCAGCAGCAATGCCGAAGTGGATGAAACGGTCCATCGTCCTGGCCTCTTTGGCGGACATGTAGGACTCGAGGTCAAAATTCTTGACTTCACCCACGAATCGGCAAGACATGGCCGAAGCGTCAAAACGGGTGATAGGACCAATGCCGGACTGACCGGCAAGCAAGTTCGACCATGCATCGGTCACCGTATTGCCTACGGGGCTGACGCATCCCAAACCCGTGACTACAACGCGGCGCCGGGTCATCGTCGATCAGGCCTTCTTGCTTTGGGCGTAGTCGATCGCAGCTTGCACCGTGGTGATTTTTTCTGCGTCTTCGTCAGGAATCTCGATGCCGAACTCGTCTTCGAGTGCCATCACCAGTTCCACCGTGTCGAGGGAGTCGGCACCCAGATCGGCCACAAAGGCTTTTTCGTTGGTGACTTGTGACTCTTCAACGCCGAGTTGTTCGGCAATGATTTTTTTGACACGTGCTTCGATATCGCTCATGGGGTCCCTCTGAGGGTTGTGAAAAATGAAGATTTTACCTGTCCGGAAGGGTGTTCCGGAAATCAGGCCATGAACATGCCGCCATTGACATGCAATTCTTGTCCAGTGACATAGCCCGCATGCGTTCCGGCCAGGTAGGCCACCGCGTGGGCGATGTCGTCGGGTTTGCCCAAATGGCCCAGTGGAATCTGGCCCAGCAAGGCTTTTTGCTGTTCTTCGGGCAAGCTGGCGGTCATGTCGGTTTCAATGAAGCCGGGGGCCACGCAGTTGACCGTGATGTTGCGGCTTCCCAGTTCGCGCGCCAGTGCACGGGTCATGCCGGCCACGCCCGCCTTGGCCGCAGCATAGTTGGCCTGCCCGGGGTTGCCCGAGGCACCCACCACGCTGGTGATGCTGATGATGCGGCCATAGCGCTGCTTCATCATGGGGCGGATCACGGCACGGCTCATGCGGAAAACCGCCTTGAGGTTGGTGTCGAGCACTGCGTCCCAGTCGTCGTCTTTCATGCGCATGGCCAGCGTGTCGCGGGTGATGCCGGCGTTGTTGACCAGCACCTGCAGGCCGCCGTGTTCCTTGACGATGGCATCGATCAGGGATTCGCCTGCGGCGGCATCGTTGACATTCAGATTCGCGCCGCGGCTGCCAGGAAAATCAGACAAAACCTGGCTGATTTTGGCGGCACCTTCGTCACTGGTGGCGGTGCCAATGACCACATAGCCGGCTTTGGCCAGGTGCAGTGCAATGGCCGCACCGATGCCACGGGAGGCGCCAGTCACCAGCGCCACTTGTTTTGCTTGGGGGTTTTGAACTTCGCTCATGCCAACAATCCTTTCACTTCAGCCAGGGTGGTGGGGTCGTACAAGGCCACACCGTTCAATTCGGCGTCAATGCGCTTGGTCATACCCGCCAGCACCTTGCCGGGGCCGCATTCCACCAAAACGGTCACGCCACGGGCCTTGATGGCCTGCACGCATTCGACCCAACGCACCGGGCCAAAGGCCTGGCGGTAAAGCGCATCACAGATGCGAACCGGATCGGATTCGACGGCTACATCGACGTTGTTGAGCACCGGAATTTGCGGCGCGCCCAGGCTCAGGGTGGCCAGCTTTTCCCGCAATTTTTCAGCCGCAGGCTTCATCAGGCTCGAGTGAAAGGGGGCCGACACAGGCAAAATCAACGCACGTTTGGCGCCCATGGCCTTGAGCACTTCACAGGCTTTGTCGACTGCAGCTTTGCTGCCGGCAATCACGGTTTGGGCAGCATCGTTGAAGTTCACGGCCTCCACCACCTCAGGGCTGCCGAGGGCAAAGCTGGCTTGCGCCTCTTGGCAACCTGCAATGACTTTGGCGGATTCCAGACCCAAGATGGCCGCCATGGCGCCCACGCCCACGGGCACGGCTTCCTGCATGGCTGCGGCCCGCAAGCGCACCAGTGGGGCAGCTTGTGTCAAAGTCAGCACCCCCGAGGCGACCAAGGCACTGTATTCGCCCAATGAATGGCCAGCCACCACCGAGGGCTTGGCACCCCCTTCGGCCAGCCAGGCCCGGTATGCAGCAACCGCCGACACCAGCATCACGGGTTGGGTGTTGGTGGTCATGGCCAAGGCTTCTTTGGGACCTTCATGGATGAGTTTGGCCACATCTTCACCCAAGGCGTCAGAGGCTTCTTTCAGGGTTTCGAGCACCACAGGGTGATCCCCCCAAGCGTCGAGCATGCCCACCGATTGGGAGCCTTGTCCAGGAAAAACAAATGCAAAGTTGGTCATATGCGGTCTGAATGAATCTGAAATCGGGTCAGCATGGCGCAATGCCGCTGACCAGCGAGGGTCCCATCAATAGCGCAGCAGCACAGAGCCCCAAGTGAAGCCGCCGCCCACACCTTCGAGCATGAGCGTCTGTCCCCGCTGGATGCGCCCATCGCGAACGGCGGTGTCCAGCGCCAAAGGGATGGAGGCGGCCGAGGTATTGCCGTGCTGATCCACGGTGACCACCACCTTGTCGGCCGGCATCTTGAGCTTTTTGGCGGTGCTTTGCATGATGCGGATGTTGGCCTGATGCGGGATCAGCCAATCGATGTCGGCATCGGTCAAATTTGCCTTGGCCAAACTGGCCCGGGCGGTTTCTTCGAGCACACCCACAGCCAGCTTGAAAACGGCCTGCCCGTCCATTTTGAGAACCGGGTCGCCCAGAATACCGCCACGGTTCACATGGCCTGGCACACACAAAATATCTTTGTATTTGCCATCGGCATGCAAATCAGTGGCCAAAATGCCGGGCGTGTCCGAGGCCTCCAGGACAACCGCGCCTGCACCATCACCAAACAAGACACAGGTGGTGCGGTCCTTGAAATCCAGAATGCGACTGAACACTTCTGCGCCAATGACCAGCGCACGCTTGGCTGAACCGTTCTGGATCATGGCATCTGCGATCGTCAGCGCGTAAATGAAACCACTGCAAACGGCCTGCACGTCAAACGCCGGGCAACCTGCCGCGCCCAGCTTGTGCTGGACCATGGTTGCAACAGAGGGGAAGACCATGTCTGGCGTCGAGGTGCCCACGATGATCAGGTCAATGTCCTGAGCAGCCAAGCCAGCAGCATCCAATGCTCTGCGAGAGGCTTCTGTGGCCAGATCGCTGCAGCCTTGGTCATCGGCGGCAAAGTGTCGGGCGCGGATACCGGTTCGCTCCACGATCCAGTCGTCCGAAGTTTCAACACCTTGCTGCGCCAACTCGGCAGCCAGATCGGCGTTGGTCAGGCGTTTTGCTGGCAGGTAACTGCCGGTGCCCAAGATGCGGGAGTAAATTCTCATACAGGTGTGACCACTGGTTCAGACCGCTCAGCCTGTGCCCCCGCCAACAGCGGGCCAGCATGGGCGATGCGTTCACGAACGCGCTCAAGCAATTGGTTTCGAGATGCATCATAAGCGCGGATCAAGGCATTTTCAAATGCCAACTCATCGGCAGAACCATGGCTTTTGAACACCAGCCCCCGCAGACCCAACAAGGCAGCGCCGTTGTAGCGACGGTGATCTACACGGTTTTTAAAAGCCGTTAGGACCGGATAGGCCAATATGGCGGCCATTTTAGTGAAGATGTTGCGAGAGAACTCAGCCTTGAGAAAGCTGCTCACCATGGTGGCCAAGCCCTCACTGGCCTTCAGGGCCACATTGCCGACAAAGCCATCGCAGACCACAATGTCGACCGTTCCCTTGAAAATGTCATTGCCTTCGACATTGCCATGGAAATTCAAATCCCCGGAGTTGGCAGCAAATCGCAACAGTTCACCAGCTTTTTTGATGATTTCATTGCCTTTTATGGCCTCTTCACCAATATTGAGCAGGCCAACAGTGGGCTGCTCCTTGTTCTGCAAGACAGAAACCAAGGCTGAACCCATCACTGCGAACTGCAACAAATGCTCTGGCGTGCAATCCACATTGGCACCCAAGTCCAGCATGGTGGTGCCGCCACCCTTGAAGTTAGGCATTTGACCGGCAATGGCTGGGCGATCGATGCCCTCCATGGTTTTGAGCACATAGCGGGCAATCGCCATCAAGGCGCCCGTGTTCCCTGCAGAGATGGCAACTGAAGCCTTGCCGTCACGCACTTGCTCTATGGCCACCCGCATCGAAGAATCTTTCTTCTTGCGCAAGGCCACCTCCAGCGAATCGTCCATTTCGACCACCTCGGTCGCCGCAACCACCGAGGCACGGGGATCGTCAAAACCCGTCAGGGCCTCTGGGCGCCCGACCAGCACCAAACGGGCATCGGGGTGGCTGGACAAGAAGCGACGGCAAGCCGCCAGGGTGACTCGGGGACCATGGTCGCCGCCCATGCAATCGACAGCCAGGGTGATCGGAGTGGGCGGGGTCATGAGATCCTAGAGATCAAAAATCGTGAAGAAATCAAAGCCATAAAAACAAAAGCCCGAGGCTACTGACACAGTAGCGCCGGGCCCATTCAGGCTTATAGACTGAAGCCGATCAGGCTTCAGACTTGTTTTTCAGCACTTGGCGGCCACGGTAAAAGCCGTTGGGGCTGATGTGGTGACGCAGGTGGATTTCGCCTGTTGTCGGCTCCACAGCGATACCCGGCACGTTCAGGGCGTTGTGCGAACGGTGCATACCGCGCTTGGAAGGCGACTTTTTGTTTTGCTGAACAGCCATGATGGCTCCTTGGAAGCTTGGAGGCCGCGCCTGTAGCGCAGCGTCTGGTTGATGAGAGTGTCACCCAGGTCAACTGGGCGAAGCCGCAAATTATAGCCTAAGACAAGCCCGGCCCTAAGGGTTTCGTTTTGCGCTTACTTGGGGAGGCCTGTTTTGAGGCCAGCCAATATGCCAAACGGATTGGGGCGTTCGGATGCCGCGTCAAACCCGGGATCGACTGCGGACATGGGCACTGTTTCGGGGCAAATCTCGTGCAAAGGGACCAGGGGCAATGACAAGATCAGCTCGTCCTCGATCAAGGCCAGTGCGTCAAAATCACGGCTGATGGCCAAAATATCATCTTCGGCCTCATCGTCAAGCGCCGCCGCTGTGGCCTCATCGGCTACAAAACGGAAAGAACGCTCAGCCGCCACCACCTCCAGAACAGGCGTCAGGCACCGTTGGCATTGCATGGGCAAACGCACCGACGCTTTCAAATCCAGCCAAATCTCGTCAGTGCCACCCGGTTGCGGGACCATTCGGCCCTGCATTTGCCAAAGCAAGAGGCCAGGCGACAAAGCGCTGCCGAATTGTTCTTCTGCCAATCGCGGCCAATCGGCCAGATTGCCCTCGCCCTTCAGGCCGATGGCATCACGGGCAAAAGACACCACATCCAGGTGCCGGGGGTCCATTTTTTTTTCCATGGCTGCAGTGTAAGAGAATCACCTGTCCGAATTTCACCTTGGGTTTGCACTTTGACACCGAATTTTGCCTCCACACCCAGCAACGTCCGCCAAGTCGTACTGGGCTCTACATCACGCTATCGGCGCGAATTGTTGGCGCGCCTGCGCATCCCTTTCAGCGTCACCGCACCCAACGTGGACGAAACCCCGAAGGCGGACGAAACCCCGAAGGATTTGGCCCTGCGACTGGCATTGGCCAAAGCCCTGGCTGTCGCCGCCTTGCATCCGGAAGCGGTGGTCATCGGCTCGGACCAGGTGGCCGATCTGGCGGGACAGCCCCTGGGCAAGCCGGGTGAGCACGCACTGGCAGTGCAGCAACTGCGCCAAATGCGTGGACAAACGGTGATTTTTCAGACTGCGCTGGCCGTGGTGTGCCTGGCAACGGGCTTTCAAAAAGTCGATCTGGCCGAGGTGCGGGTGGTTTTCCGCGACCTGAGCGACGACGAAATCGAAGCTTATTTGCAAGCCGAACAGCCCTATGACTGCGCAGGCAGCGCCAAAAGCGAGGGCCTCGGCATTGCCTTGCTGGAGTCCATTGACAACGACGACCCGACCGCGCTGGTGGGGCTGCCACTCATCCGCACAGCCCGGCTGTTGCGCCAGGCGGGGGTCAAACTGCTGTGAACACCCACCCAAACACCAAGGGCTGCCTGTATCTGGTGCCCACGCCGCTGGACTTTGGCTGCGTTGAGCAAGCCCCCATCACACATGTTCTGCCTGAAGCCACACTGGCCACGGCGGCCCATATCCAGCATTGGGTGTGTGAAAACGCCAAAACCACCCGGGCATTTTTAAAGCGCGTTGGAGAAACCCACCCCCTGATCGCCCCCCTGCCCGAGCAAAGCATCACCGAGTTGCCTCGCCACGTGCACAAGAAAGGCGACCACCAATCTGGCTTTGACGCCAAACCCTTGCTGACGGCGGCTTTGCAAGGCCATGACGTGGGCCTGATCAGCGAAGCCGGCATGCCCGCTGTGGCCGATCCTGGCAGTTCGGTGGTGCGTGCTGCGCACGATCTGGGCTTGAAGGTGGTGCCACTGGTCGGCCCGGTGTCTTTGTTGCTGGCTTTGGCCGGCAGTGGCCTGAATGGCCAGAACTTCGCATTTGTCGGCTATTTGCCGCAAGACGCCGCAGAACGTTCTGCCCGGCTCAAACAACTGGAATCTCTGGCCCATAAAACCGGGCAAACACAGCTTTGGATAGAGACGCCTTACCGCAACGCTGCCATGCTGTCAGGACTGCTGCAAAGCTTGCAGGCCCACACCCGTTTGGCAATTGCCAGCGGCCTGACACTGCCTTCGGCGAGCATCCAGAGTCACAGCGTGGCGCAATGGAAAAAGGGCCTGAAAGGCCCTGATGGTCACACGCCCGCGGTCTACGCCATCGGGCCTTGAGGTTCAGCGCAAGCCAGTGCTTGTTCGCAGGGCACGCAGCGTGCCTTCACCCATGGCAGCGCCAAAACGTTTGACCAGGCGTTCAGCCACGTTTTCGCGTTGCGTGTAGTCCACCACATCGGGGGCTTTCACCACTTCACGGGCCACGCCGTCGATGCTACCCAGGCTGTCGGCCAAGCCCATGTCAACGGCTTGCTGCCCACTCCAAAATAAACCGCTGAAGGTATCGGGGCTTTCCTTGAGCCGATCACCACGGCCTTTCTTGACCACTTGGATGAATTGGGTGTGGATTTGGTCGAGCATGGCCTGGGCGTGTTTGCGTTGCGGCTCGGTTTGCGGGCTGAAGGGGTCCAGAAAACCTTTGTTGACACCCGCCGTCATCAAACGCCGCTCTACCCCCAGCTTGTCCATCAGTCCGGTGAATCCAAAGCCATCCATCAACACACCAATGCTGCCAACAATGCTGGCCTTGTCCACATAAATGCGGTCAGTGGCTGCCGCAATGTAATACGCGGCCGAAGCACACGACTCCTCCACCACGGCGTAAATGGGCTTGTTGTGCAAAGCACGCAAACGGACGATCTCGTCGTTGATCAGGCCTGCCTGTACCGGACTGCCGCCGGGAGAATTGATCAGCAACACCAAGGCCTGTGAGCCCGAGTCTTCCAAGGCAAGGCGCATCGCCGACATCACATTTTCAGCGCTGGCTTCGGTCTCCGAGCCGATTTCGCCCACGATGGACACCATCGCCGTGTGCGGCAAGCTGGGATGACTGGTGGGGGATTTATAGCTGAATGCCTGCCAAAATACCACCGCCAAAAACAGCAACCAAGCAGAACGCAAGCCTACTTTCCAGCGCCTGGCCACTTTCTGCTCTTTCAAGGTGGCAAAGGCCAACTGCTCCAGTGTTTGGCGTGCCCAGCCTTCGTCCAGGGGGAGCGCAGCTTTCACGGGTTCTTGGGGGGCCGAGGCGGACGTGTTGTCCTGGGGGTCTTGCATGGTCAAAATTCAAGGGGCTTTAAGTTGTAGGCAGTATGCCAGTGAACCACGCCGTCCTGCTCTGAAAGGTCTATTTTCACAAGGCCACCACGACAAGGCCCGCCAGAGCACGCCCCCGTGGCTGGCTCATAGGTAGCGCCATGTGTGGCGCACATCAGCCAGCGCCCTGTGTCGTCAAAAAAGCGGTCTGGCTGGTAGTCCATTTCCATGGCCACATGGGTGCAACGGTTCAGATAGGCGACCACCTGGCCTTCGTAACGGATGGCAAACGCACGGCAAGTTTGACCGGCATACACAATGTCAAAAGGCACGGCGCGGCCTCCATGAACCAGGTCAACACTGTTGCACAAAGGGACTATCGGCTCCATGACCACTCCTGTTCAAGCGTGTTGCAGCAACCAGTCGTGCAAATCACGCACGCTGTGCGCCACATGGCGAGGGTTCAGGGCATGAAAAGCCTCTGGCTCGTGCGCACCATAGCTCACACCTACGCTGGCACAACCCGCATTCAGGGCCATTTGCAAATCGTGTGTGGTGTCGCCAATCATCAAGGTGCGCTCGGGCTCGACCCCAAACTCACGCATCAGCTCGTGCAGCATCAGCGGATGGGGCTTGCCTGCCGTTTCATCGGCCGTTCGTGAGCCGTCAAACCGGTGGCGCAACTCCACCGCCTGCAAGGACTCGTTCAAGCCTTGTCGGCTTTTGCCCGTGGCCACCGTCACCCAGTGGTGCCGGGCTTTCAAGTCGTCCAGCAACTCCAGCACGCCATCAAACAGGCAGATGTCGTGTTGGTGTTGGATGTAATGGTGACGGTAGCGCTCACCCAAAGCAGGGTATTTTTCGACAGGCACATCGGGCGCAGCATGCGCCAGCGCAGGCATGAGGGCCAAACCAATCACATAAGAGGCTGCCTCGCGAGTAGGTTCTGCCCCGCCCACATCCACCACCGCACGCTGAATGCAGCGGGTGATGAGGGCGGTGGAATCGAACAGGGTGCCATCCCAATCGAAGGCGATCAGGTCAAACTGGCGGGGCCGGAATTCATTCAGAGATGCTGGCATGGTCAACATAGGCTTTCAATTCGGGGGGTAAATCGGTTTGCAGGGCAACGCGCTCCGCAGTCACGGGGTGATTGAACTGCAATCGCCAGGCATGCAAAAACATGCGCTTCAGGCCCGGGCTGTTCCCCGGCCTTTGAAGCTGGCGGTTCCATTCAAAATCGCCATATTTGTCGTCACCTGCAATCGGGTGGCCTTGTGAGGCCAGGTGCACCCTGATCTGGTGTGTGCGCCCGGTTTTGATGGTCACCTCCAGCAAAGTAGCCCCTGGCAAGCGCTTTGACACCTTGACCAAGGTGACGGATCGCATGCCATCGGGGTCTTCGGGCGTGGTCACACGAACGCGCCGCTCACCCTCTGCGCCATCCTGGCCCTGCAGCAAAAACTTGAGCAACGGCTGGTCAATCACTTTGAGCTTGGCCGGCCAATCGCCCTTGACCAACGCCAAATAGGTCTTGCCTGTCTCGCGCTCACGGAATTGGTCTTGCAGGTGCCTCAAGGCGCTGCGCTTTTTGGCCACCAGCAAAATGCCGCTGGTATCCCGGTCCAAGCGATGCACCAACTCCAGCAGCTTGGCTTGCGGGCGGGCCTGCCGGAGTTGCTCGATCACGCCAAAGCTCACCCCCGAGCCACCATGCACTGCCACACCTGCGGGTTTGTCGATGGCCAGCAAGCTCTCGTCTTCAAAAAGCAAGGGGAATTCGCGTCCCGGGGCTGGTCGTTCGGCTTTCTCGGCCACTTTGTCCGAAATGCGCACGGGCGGCAAGCGCACCTCATCACCGGATTCAACACGGGTATCGGCCGAAGCACGGCCCTTGTTGATGCGAACTTCACCGCTGCGGATGATGCGGTAAATGTGGGTTTTGGGCACACCCTTGAGGTGGCGCATCAAAAAGTTGTCCAATCGCTGCCCGGCTGACTCTTCGTCCACCAACAACCATTTGACGGCGGGCGTCGCAATGGCGGACTTGGCCCCTATAATGTGATTCACTGGCAATTGGCTGTAAGTGGTTGATTCAAATGGAAATGAATTCCGACAAAGCTGGAGTTTAGTCCACCACCACCGCGCCAAACCAGATGATCGATGCCACCCCCGGCAGGATTTGCAGACTGAAGGCCAGCGCCAACAGTGGCCAATCGCCCCGAGGTTGGGCCGATGCCCAGAAACCCAGATACGGAATACCCCAAGTCCAGCAGCCCTTCAGGCTGTTGGACGGATCAAAGCGAGATGGTTGTGTTGTTCGGAACTTTGCTGATGTGGTTGGAGTGGCTCACGAAGCCATGCTTCACAGTCACGCCTTGTGCCCGGCAGTTTGTCCTGGACACCGGGGGAAGCCCCCGGCAGTGGATGAATCTTTGCACACCTTTTCACTCGCCCCATCCACGCGCCACGATCCCCATTCCTGCGCTCACGCGCAGCTGAATGGCGATCAACTTCGGCAATTCCCTTCGTTTCAGGTGTCAGCCCCGGCAACGTAGGCTTTGAGATTCCCAGGAATCCCCAAGCCGGTTGTGTAAACAGGTCTCAGCCCGCAGACATTTTTCTGCACTGGGGCCAAAGCTGACAAGAAAAGGAACGCATCATGAAACGGATGCTGATCAACGCCACGCAAGCTGAAGAGCGCCGCCTGGCCATCGTCGATGGACAAAAACTCCTCGACTACGAAATCGAAATTGAAGGACGCGAACAGCGCAAGGGCAACATCTACCAAGCGGTAGTAACCCGGGTCGAGCCTTCGCTCGAAGCTTGTTTTGTGGACTACGGCGAAGACCGACACGGCTTCTTGCCCTTTAAGGAAATCTCGCGCCAGTACTTTGCTGAAGGTGTCTCCGTCAGCCAAGCGCGCATCCAGGACGTCATCAAGGAAGGCCAATCCCTTCTGGTGCAGGTCGAAAAAGAAGAGCGTGGCAACAAAGGCGCCGCCCTGACCACATTCGTCAGTCTGGCTGGCCGGTATGTGGTGCTCATGCCCAACAACCCCCGCGGTGGCGGCGTCAGCCGACGCATCGAGGGCGATGACCGGGCCGAGCTCAAAGAAGCCATGGACCAGCTGGAATACCCCAAAGGCATGTCCATCATTGCCCGCACTGCTGGCATCGGCCGCTCGGCACCCGAGCTGCAGTGGGACCTGAACTACCTGCTCAAACTGTGGACCGCCATCGATGGCGCATCCAAGGGTGGCAAAGGGGCCTTCCTGATTTACCAGGAATCGAGCCTGGTGATCCGTGCCATACGTGATTACTTCAACAACGACATCGGCGACATCCTGATCGACACCGATGACATCTACGACCAGGCTCAGCAGTTCATGAGCCATGTCATGCCTGAGTTTGCGAACCGCGTGAAGCGCTACCGCGACGACGCACCGCTGTTCAGCCGCTTCCAGATTGAGCACCAGATCGAATCGGCCTACGCCCGTACCGTTCAACTGCCCTCAGGCGGCGCCATCGTGATCGACCACACCGAAGCCCTGGTTTCGGTGGACGTGAACTCGGCCCGAGCCATCAAGGGCGGTGACATCGAAGAAACCGCCACCCGCACCAACCTGGAGGCCGCTGATGAAGTGGCTCGCCAGATGCGTCTGCGCGATTTGGGTGGCCTGATCGTGATCGACTTCATCGACATGGAAGAGAGCAAGAACCGCCGCGAAGTGGAAAACCGCCTGCGCGATGCGCTGCGCCAGGACCGCGCCCGCGTGCAGTTCGGCACCATCAGCAAGTTCGGCCTCATGGAAATGAGCCGCCAACGGCTGAAACCGGCCCTCTCTGAAGGCGCCTCAATTCCTTGCCCACGTTGCGGCGGCGCAGGCCACATCCGCGACACCGAAAGCTCGGCGTTGCAAATTCTGCGGATCATCCAGGAAGAGTCCATGAAGGACAACAGCGCCGCTGTGCACGCCCAAGTGCCGGTGGAAGTGGCTTCCTTCCTGCTCAATGAAAAGCGCTCCGAGATCGCCAAGATCGAATTGCAGCAACGCATCAATGTGCTGCTGGTGCCCAACAAGTCGCTGGAAACACCGCACTACAAACTCGAGCGCCTCAAGCACGACGATCCACGCCTGGACCGCATCGAAGCCAGCTACAAAATGGCCGAAGAAATCGAAGATGCCACCACGGTGACCCGCCGTTCGCAAGAGCCGACCAACAAGCAAACGCCTGTCATCAAAGGGGTTTTGCCCGACGCTCCAGCCCCTATTGCACCGGTCAAACCCGAAGCGGTGGCTGCAACGGCCAAGCCTGCCGCCAAGGCTCCGGCAGCACCTGTAGTTGCTCCGGCAGCCACAGGCGGCTTCTTCGGATGGCTGAAAAATCTGTTCGGAGGCAGCGCCCCTGAAGCAGTGCCATCGTCTGTTGGCAAGAAGGATGAAAAATCCCGCGAAAGCCGAAATGGCGATCGCCGTTCAGAGGGACGCACAGAGGGTCGCGATGGCGAACGCCGTGACGGTCGCCGAGGCGGCCGTGATGGTCGGCGTGGCGAGCGCAGCGAAGGTGCCACCGGCGAAGTCCGCGCACCCCGCGAAGGCGGTCGTCGCGGCGAAGGCCGTGGCGAGGGTCGTGAAGGCCGTGTTGAAGGTCGTGAAGGCCGCAACGAATTGCGTGAAGGCGAAGCCCGCCCCGCACGCGGTGAACGTGATGGAGAACGCGCGGAGCGTCCTGCACGCGAAGGCCGTCGCGATGGTCGTGGCGAAAACCGCAACGAAGGCAGAAACGAAGCCCGAAGCGATGCCCAGCCTGAACTGAATGCCGAGGGCAACGAAGTTCGCAGCGAACGCGCGCCCCGTGGCGAAGGTCGCGGTGACGGCCGCCGTGAGCGCGGCGAACGCGGTGGCGAAGGCCGACGTGAACGCGGCGATCGTGGTGGCGAACGCCGCCAGGGTGACACAGCCCCCAGCGACGCACTCAGCCCCGAATCGGAAGTGATGGCCACCGAAGGTCAGCAAGCCAATCTGCCCTCAGAAGGTGGTGCGCCAAGCGAAAACACGGGCGAGCGCCGTGAGCGCCGATCACGTGACCGCTACGGTCGTGACCGCCGGGACCGCCCAAGCGACGGTCGTCAGGAAAACGCTGGCGAAGTGACCCCGGGCGAGGCAGATGCCAGTGCGTTCTCTGCGCCTGCCGCTGAATCCATGGGTGAAGACCGCCCTGCATCACGCTCCTACTTCGAGCGTGCCCAGCAAACGTCGGTCGCACCTGCGGCCGAGCAGGCGCCGATTGAACGAACAGAAACAACTGTTTCAGCATCTGTTTCAGCGCCTGTTACAGAACCTGTCGCAGCATCTGCGCCCTCCCCGGTGTCGGCACCTGTGTCGGCACCTGCAGCTCCAGCAGCGCCTGCTGCGGTGGTGGCACCCGTTGCGGCTTCAGTGGCCACACGCGCAGATTTGCCTGCCGTGGCCAGCTACACACTGCAAATCGACAATCTGGAACAGGTGGCGCAAGGCTCCGGTCTGGTTTGGGTGAATTCGGATGTTGCCAAGGTGGCTGCCGTGCAAGCTGCCATTGCGGCCGAAATCAAGCCGGCACGTGTGCCGCGCGAGCGTCCACCGGCTGTGACCCTGAATGAAGGCCCCCTGGTTTTGGTGGAAACACGCAAAGACCTGAAAGACATGAACTTGCCGTTCTGATTTCAAAGTCCAGCGCTGCGCGCTGATGAAAAGAAAAACCGGGCCCAGCGCCCGGTTTTTTTTGGTACATACGATCAGTTGCGTCAGGGGCAACAGGGGCTACAGGGGTGAGCATGCCCAATGATCCGGGCAAGCGTGACGCGCATCGGTTTGTCCACTCGGGGCTTGTTGTTCGACAGCACCCTTCAACTCAGGAGGCCATGGGCGGCCATCCAGGATCAGCCGCGAGGCAGCATCAAGGGCAGCATCAAGGCATCAGCTCTGACTGACCAAAGCGGCCTGTTTCCAGGCTTGCGCAGCCGCTTCTGGTTCTTGCCTTTGTTCGGCCAATTCAGCCAAAGCACACCAAGCCTGGCGCTTCAGTGCCGGGGCCTGCAAACCCTTAACCGCTTGGGCCAGCAGGCTCTGTGCCTTGCCCCACAACTGGTGGCGCAAGCACACCATGCCCGCCAGATACTGCCAACGCGCGTCTTGCGGTTGGGCTTGCTGGGCGGTTTCTACACGAGCCAGCCATTGCCGGGCATCGGCTGCACGAACGTCTGCCGCACTGGCCTCCATGGCTTGCACCATGCGGGTCAACTGATCAGAAGTCCAATTCGACTGCTGCGATTGCAAAGAGGCCCACAAAGGCTGTAGCCACGGTCTGGCCACCGCACTGCTTCCCCCCAAAGCCACAAGGCGCAACGCGGCTTCTGCGGCAAGGTCGGGCATGTTGCGTTGGGCTGGGGTCAGACTCAGCCACAAACGCTGAACAGCATCGGCATCGTGTGTGTGCATCAACCATTCCAGAATCAGGCTGCGCACCAGACTGTTGGCCGTGGCTGGCGTGAACGCACGGTGCTTGGCCAGCAAAAGCGCCGTATCCAGCGCCTTTGCAGGTTGACCTGCCAACCGGGCGGCCTTGAGTTGCAAGCGCATGGCCACCATGCGGCGCGCTGTGGCCGAAGGCAAGGCCTTCAAAAGTCCCAGACTCCCTGAGGCATCCCGGTCATCGAGCAACCAGCGAGCTGCTCGAAGCTGGGCGCCCTCGGTCAATGCCTGCCGCTCAGAAGACTGCCCCTCTTTGGCAGACTGGATGGCCTCTTGCCAATGGGTTTGTCGCAACTCACGGTCTTGCAAGGCGTGGGCCGACTCGGCCACCATGATGTGCGCCACCGTTCGCAAAGAGACTGCATGGTCAAGCAGGAGGCCTGAATCCCTCAAGAGTGTTTCTTTTTCAAGCGCTGATTGCGCCGACTTGCGAGCCCGCAAAAAACGCCCGGCCATGAACTGGCTGATCGAATCGAGCATCTCGGCATGGGCCGCCCGTTCTTTTTGCTGAAGGCGCCAGCGCTTGGCCTGCTTCGGCAAAGACAACAAGGCCGACAAAGCCTGCTGTGCCAACACCACCACCAGCACCACCAGGCTCAACACCAGCAGCACCAGATTGAGTGAAAAATCGACCCGGTAGGGCGCCAAAAACAAAGTCACAGTGCCCTGGTTGTGCCCGGCAAGCCATGCCGCTGCAGCGGCCAGTGCAAACAAACTGATGAGCCAAAGAGCTGCGCGCATACCCGCTTACCTTCCTGCAGCAGCTGTCGCCAACGCTGTCAAAGACCCTTCCAGGGGCGGGATCTCGCTGGCTTTCAGTTGCACACCGGATTGCTCCAGCAGCTGAAGCATTTGGGTTGTTTTGCGAGAAGAGCCATCGGCATAACGGCGAACGATGACGGCGGCAGAAGCCAGGTCTGCACGGGCAGCGTCTTTTTGCCGAGCCAACAAACCCAGACGGGCATTGAGCAATTTGAGCTTGATGTTTTCGCGCAGGAAAAACCCCTGGTCTGGCGACAACAAGGCCGCTTCGGGCGATTCGATTCGGCTCACACGCACCAAGCCCTTGAGCTGGTCTGCAAACTGGTTCAAGCCCGCCATCCACCACGATGGCGGCGGTGGGGAAAGGCCCGCTTCGGCCAGAGATCGGCTCATGGCCGCTGTCGGCAACTCCTGATTGGCCAGCACCAGGCCATCCACCAAAGCCACACCTTCATCGAGCTTGATCAACAAGCCTGGCAAATCAAACACATTGGCCGTCTTAAGACGATCCAGATCTTTTTCGAGTGCCCGGAGCACCGGGGCCAGCCTTGGTTGCGCGGCACGCTGCACCCTCATCTGCGCCGACTTGAGCGTGGCCAGCAAGGGCTCGATACTGCCTGTCAACTGGGCTTGCTGCTGGGCCATGCGCAAAGCCGATTCAATGTCCACCACCAAATTTTCATCGCGTGAGCGCGACAGGCTTTGCATCAACTCTTCAAGCTGTCCACGCTGCAGGGCCACTTCACCCAGGCGGGCCTCGACCAGCGCCAGCCGTGCGGCACTGTCTTTCACCGTCTCCTGAGCCTGTTTGGCCCATGCTTTGGCTTCCAGCGACTGCTGCCCGGTATCCGCGCTTTGCCGAGCCAGTTGCTCTTGAATGCGCGACAGCTTTTGCCACAGCAAGACAGAAACCAACAAGGCCAGGCTTGCCACCCCGATCGCAAGCCACCGGATCCATGCACGCCGAACCGGCACGGGTGCCGAAGCCACGGGCTTTTCAGAAGATGAGGCAGTTTCAGATGGGGAGGTCATGCCAGCGATTTTATAGACTCCGCTTGTGCTTGCAGGTCGGCAGGAACAGTGTCCACCCTTCCCCATCCGGATGCCCGCAGCCGCTGGGCAATTCGAGGGTGCGTGGCCAGCGCCCGCGCCTGCCCCAAAGGCAAGTCCGGACAAGTCTGCAGCAGCAGCTGAGCCGCCTCGGAGCTGCTGAACAACCACCGGCTGCCATCCGTCATGGCCTGGCGCGCACGGCGGCATTGCTCAGGCGTCAATTCGGGGGCCTGGCGCACATAGGCCACCACCTGAAAGACCTGCAGACCTTCGCTTTCAAGCTGCAGGGCCAGCCAATCTCGCCCGGCCAACTGGCCATGGGCATCTGCTCCGCGAACAATCAGGACCGAGGGCTTGGCATGCACAGCCGCAGCCACAACGGCCTGCACCTGCCCAGCCACCACAGCCCACAAGGCTTCAGAGTCAAACTGTGCTGACTTTTCATCAGGTGAGTCGATCAGCGCTGCAGGCCAGCCAGTAGCCAGCAAAGCCGCTTGGGTGCCAGGGCCTGTCGACCAGGCCCGACAACTTGGCACAGCCAAGCCCTCTGGCCGAGCCGCCATGAAAAAACGCACCGCATTGGCACTGACAAACATCACGGCCAAGTGATGGGGAACCACCTGCCAGGCTTGCGCCAATTGGGCAACGTCAGGCAGCGCTGCAATCTCGATCAAGGGGAAAGGTTCGCTGTGCACGCCCAGCGCCCGCAAGCCCTGCGCCCAGGCCATGGCCTCGCGCTCGGGTCGGGTCACGATCACCCGAGGGGGGGGCAATTCGGGCGCACCCGTCATATCGGCTTGTGCGCTCAATGCGCTCCGCCATCGCGCAGAGCCTGCGCCACACTCAGCCCCAGGGCCTCCGCGGCTTGCAGGCCATCGGCGCTGGCATGGGCATCGGCTGTGACCAAGGTGGTGGCGCCTTCCGGATCGCCCCAAGCCGCTTGCAGCTTGAGAACGCCCCCCTCGATGGTGGCGTGTGCAGCCAAAGGCATGGAGCAGCTACCACCCATGGCCCGGCTCACGGCGCGCTCGGCCGCAACCCGGCGCCATGAGGGCGCATCGGCCAGCGGCGCCAACAAGGCGCGCAAGTCGTCGCGGTCACTGCGAATCTCGATGCCCAACGCGCCCTGACCTGCGGCGGGCAGCATCTGGTCGGTTTCAAAAATGTGGCGAATGCGCTCGGTCAAACCCAGGCGCTTGAGGCCTGCAGCGGCCAGCACAATGCCCGCGTACTGCCCTTCATCGAGCTTGCGCAAGCGGGTGTCCAGGTTGCCACGCAAGGGCTCGATCTTCAAATCGGGTCGCAAGGCACGCAACAACACGGTGCGGCGAAGGCTGGAGGTGCCGACCACCGCGCCTTGGGGCAAGTCTTCCAGGCGGGCGAATTGGGGCGACACCCAGGCGTCGCGGGGGTCTTCGCGCTCCATCACGCAAGCCAACTCAAAACCCTCGGGCATGTCCATGGGCACATCCTTGAGCGAATGCACCGCGATGTCGGCGTGGCCTTCTTGCAGGGCGACTTCCAGTTCTTTCACAAACAGGCCCTTGCCACCCACCTTGCTCAGGCTGCGGTCCAGAATCTGATCGCCTTGAGTCGTCATGCCCAAAAGCCGGACCTGGCAGCCTCGGGCTTCCAGCAAAGATTTAACGTGTTCAGCCTGCCACAGAGCCAAACGGCTCTCACGGGTGGCGATGACGATGGAGGGCACTTTCGACTCGGTCACGGCGGGGTTTCCTGAAAAAAAATTGACCCCATCAAAATGAAATCAATTGGTAATTTTTTGTCCTCAGGCGATGCTAGCATGAGGCGATGGACGATGGAACCCAAGGCACATCACCAGCACCCTACCCCTTCAAAGCAGACACCCCGATGAAACAGGCCTCCCCGGAATCCACCTTCCTCCCCAAAGCATCCCAGGCCAGCAATCCCCGCGAAAAGCGCGACAGTGAACGCCCCTTGGTTGAAGACATCCGGCTGTTGGGCCGAATTCTTGGCGATGTGATCCGGGTGCAAGAAGGCCCCCAAGCCTACGAGTTGGTCGAGCAAATCCGCAAGTTGTCGGTGGCCTTTCGGCGCGATGCCGACCACGAAGCCGACAAGGCGCTGAAAAAACTGCTCAAAAGCCTGCCCGGCGACCGGGCTGTCAGCGTGATCCGAGCCTTCACCTATTTCAGCCACCTGGCCAATCTGGCAGAAGACCGCCACCACATCCGCCGACGCGCCATCCACGAACGCGCAGGCCACACGCAAGAAGGCAGCATTGACGTCGCACTGCAGCGCCTGCGCTGGGCGGGCATCACACCCAAGAGCATTTCAGAGATGCTGGCCACCAGCTACGTGGCCCCGGTTCTCACGGCACACCCCACCGAAGTGCAGCGCAAAAGCATCCTGGACGCAGAACGTGACATTGCCCACCTGCTGACCGAGCGCGACGCCATCAAAGCCCGCGCTGCTGCCGTGAACGCTGCCAAAGACGCCCTCACGCCCAAAGAGCTGGCCAGCAACGAACTGCAAATGCGCGCCCGGGTGATGCAGCTGTGGCAAACGCGTTTGTTGCGCTTTACCAAGCTGACCGTTGCTGACGAAATTGAAAATGCCCTGAGCTATTACGAATCCACCTTCTTGCGTGAAATTCCCAAGCTTTATGCCGAATTAGAGCAAGCCCTGCCCGGCCAGCGTGTCGCCAGTTTCTTGCGCATGGGCCAATGGATTGGCGGCGACCGCGATGGCAACCCCAACGTGACCGCGCAAACGCTGGAACACGCCCTGACACGCCAAAGCGATGTCGCCCTGCGCCACTACCTGACCGAAGTGCATTTTTTAGGCAGCGAATTGTCTCTGTCTGCCATGCTGGTCCCCTTTGGCACCGACATGCTCGCCTTGGCCGCCCAATCGCCCGACACCAACGAGCACCGCCTGGACGAGCCCTACCGCCGGGCTCTGACCGGCATCTACGCCCGACTGGCCGCCACGCTCAAAGACCTGACCGGGGGCGATGCAGCACGCCACGCCGTGGCACCGCAAAACCCTTACAGCCATGCCGAAGAACTCCTGGCCGATCTCCGCGTGATCGAAGCATCGCTGTGCAGCCACCACGCTGAAGCGCTGGCCGCCCAGCGCCTGCACCCGCTGATCCGCGCTGTGGAAGTTTTTGGCTTCCACCTGGCCACGGTGGACCTGCGCCAAAGCTCGGACAAACACGAAGAAGTGGTGGCCGAGCTGCTGGCCACCGCCCGTGTGGAAAAGAATTACAGCCAGCTTGACGAATCCGCCAAGCAAGCCGTCTTGCTGAGTCTGCTGAACGATGCCCGCCCGCTGCGTGTTACGGGTGCCGACTACAGTGCCCTCGCCACATCGGAACTGGCCATTTTTGAAATGGCACGTCGCATGCTCGCCAGTTTTGGCAAGGAGGCGATTCGCCACTACATCATCAGCCACACCGAAGCCGTGAGTGACTTGCTGGAAGTGCTGCTGCTGCTCAAAGAGGTGGGACTTTTGCGGGGCATCTTGTGTGACCCCCACGCTGACGCTGCCCCCCAAGGGGGCCAGACCGCCTTGGGGCGGCCCGGCGGCGGTCGAGGCAGCGGCGCCAACAGCGACCTGATTGTGGTGCCCCTGTTCGAGACCATCGAAGACCTGGCGCAATCCGCGCTGATCATGCGTGACTTTTATGCGCTGCCCGGTGTGGCTGCGCTGGTTCAGCGCTCGGGCGGCGAGCAAGACATCATGCTGGGCTATTCAGACAGCAACAAGGATGGTGGCATCTTCACCAGCAACTGGGCGCTCTACCGCGCCGAAATTGCCCTGGTCGAACTGTTTGACAAACTTCAAAAGAGCCACGGCATCACCCTGCGCATGTTCCATGGCCGAGGTGGCACCGTGGGGCGTGGTGGCGGCCCAAGCTACCAGGCCATCCTGGCGCAACCGCCCGGCACTGTTCGCGGCCAGATTCGCCTGACCGAACAGGGCGAAGTCATTGGCTCCAAATACGCCAACCCCGAAATCGGTCGCCGCAACCTCGAAACTTTGGTGGCCGCCACACTCGAAGCCACCCTGCTGCAACCCACCAAGCCCGCCACCCGGGCTTTTCTGGAAGCTGCGGCCGAATTGTCCAAATCCAGCATGAGCGCCTACCGTGCACTGGTTTACGAAACACCCGGCTTTACCGACTACTTTTTTGGTGCCACCCCGCTCAAGGAACTGGCGCAACTGAACATCGGCTCACGCCCCGCATCGCGTAAGGCGCTTGAAAAAATCGAAGACCTGCGCGCTATTCCCTGGGGCTTCAGCTGGGGCCAATGCCGACTGACACTGCCGGGCTGGCTGGGCTTTGGCTCAGCCGTGGCCGCATACCTGGACAAACCGGATGCAGCAGAACGCAAAGCGGCACTGGCCCTGCTGCAAAAGATGTACCGCCAGTGGCCGTTTTTCCGCACCCTGCTGTCCAACATGGACATGGTGATGGCCAAGAGCGACCTCGCTCTGGCTTCGCGTTATGCCGAACTGGTCAGCGACAGCCGCCTGCGCAAAAAGATCTTTGCCGCGATTGAGGCCGAATGGCACCGCACGGCCGACGCACTGACCCAGATCACGGGGGAAAAAAACCGACTGGCCAGCAACCCGGCGCTGGACCGCTCCATTCGCCACCGCTTTCCCTACATCGACCCGCTGCACCACCTGCAGGTCGAACTGATCCGCCGCTACCGGGCAGGCAAAGCCGACGAACGGGTGCAACGCGGGATTCACATCTCGATCAACGGGATTGCGGCGGGGCTTCGAAATACGGGGTAACGGCCTTTTTTCGGGGCGCTGCTGGCCGCCCGATAAAATCTTCCACCTATGACAAACCAACTCGACAAAAAATCCCAAGCCTGGTCTGCGCTTTTCTCTGAACCCATGAGCGAGTTGGTCAAGCGCTACACCGCCAGCGTGTTTTTTGACAAACGCCTTTGGCAAGCCGACATCACCGGCAGCCTGGCCCATGCCGAGATGCTGGCCGCGCAAAAAATCATTGGTGCCAGCGACCTGGCCGACATCCAGCGCGGCATGGCTCAGATCAGCCAAGAGATCGAATCCGGCGCTTTTGAGTGGAAGCTGGACCTGGAAGACGTGCACCTGAACATCGAAGCCCGCCTGACCCAGTTGGTCGGAGACGCCGGCAAGCGCCTGCACACGGGCCGCAGCCGCAACGACCAGGTCGCCACCGATGTGCGCCTGTGGTTGCGCGGCGAAATGGACCTCATCATTGACCTGCTGGCCGATCTGCAAAAGTCGCTGGTCGATGTGGCCGAGCAAAACGTCGAGGTCATCATGCCCGGCTTCACCCACCTGCAAGTGGCCCAGCCCGTGAGCTTTGCGCACCACTTGCTGGCCTATGTGGAAATGTTTGCACGCGACGCCGAGCGCATGAGCGACGTGCGTCGCCGCACCAACCGGCTGCCGCTGGGCAGTGCCGCACTGGCAGGCACCACCTACCCTCTGGACCGCGAGCGCGTGGCGCGCAGCTTGGGCATGGTCGATGCACAAGGCCACGCCCAGGTTTGCCAAAACAGCCTGGACGGCGTGAGCGACCGCGACTTTGCCATTGAATTCACCGCTGCGGCCAGCCTGTGCATGGTGCACATCAGCCGCTTCTCGGAAGAACTGATTTTGTGGATGAGCCAGAACTTCGGCTTTGTGCGCATTGCCGACCGCTTCACCACCGGCAGCTCCATCATGCCGCAGAAGAAAAACCCCGATGTGCCCGAATTGGCGCGCGGCAAAACAGGCCGTGTGGTGGGCCATTTGATGGGCCTGATCACCCTGATGAAGGGCCAACCCCTGGCCTACAACAAGGACAACCAAGAAGACAAAGAGCCGCTGTTCGACACCGTGGACACACTCAAGGACACGCTGCGCATCTTCAGCGAAATGGTCGGCGGCCAGTTCAACCCCGCCACAGGCCAGAAGGAAGGCGGCATCACTGTCAACGCCGCAGCCATGGAAGCCGCTGTGAAAAAGGGCTACGCCACCGCCACCGATCTGGCCGACTATTTGGTCAAAAAAGGCCTGCCCTTTCGCGATGCCCACGAAGTGGTGGCCCATGCCGTCAAAACCGCCCAAGGCTTGGGCGTTGACCTGTCCGAGTTGCCGCTCGAAACCCTGCAAAAGTTCGACAGCCGCATCGAAGCCGATGTGTTCGGCCCGCTGAGCCTGCAGGGGTCACTGAACGCCCGCAACACCCTGGGCGGCACTGCTCCCGAGCAAGTGCGTTTGCAGATTGCGCGGCACCGAGCCCGACAAAGCTGACCGCTCAAGCATGCCGTTTGATGCGGATCAAACGTCGGTCATTTCAAGAACCTGCGGGACGCAAACACGCCTAGCATCCACCGATGCTGATCGAAACGCTGGGTGCAGCCCGAGACTTGGGGCGTCTGAACACGATTTTGGGGGTGCTCATCCGCCATGGGTTTGGCGACAGCGTCCGGCGCTTGGGTTTGACCGATGTGCTGGCGCGAGCAGGCCATGCGCTGAATTGGGAACACGCCGCCGACTTGGCCAGGGTGCCGCCCCCAGTCCAGGTTCGGCTGGCACTCGAAGAGCTGGGGCCCACCTTCGTCAAGCTCGGTCAAATACTGGCAGGTCGGGCCGACTTGTTCAGCCCCGAATGGATTGCCGAATTTGAAAAGCTTCACAGTGGTGTCCCCGCAGTCCCCCTGGACGACTTGCGGCCTCAACTGGTGGAAGACCTGGGCGCCCAACCAGAGGCCATCTTCAAGCACTTTGACACCACCCCTTTGGCCGCAGCATCGATCGCGCAGGTACACAGCGCCCAGTTACAAGACGGCACCGATGTCATTGTGAAAATTCGCCGGCCCGGCATCACCGAGATCATTGCCGCAGATCTGCGTTGGCTTGAAAAACTGGCCGTGGTGGCCGAGGCGCAGTTGCACTGGCTCAAGCCGTACCGCCCCCAACAACTGGTGCGCGAATTGGCCAGGTCTTTGAAACGCGAACTCGACCTGGCCAACGAGTGTCGCAACGCTGAGCGCATTGCGACCAACCTGGCGCAGCTGCCGTGGATCGTGATTCCACGTGTGCATTGGGCATTTACACGCGAACGCATCAATGTGCAAGACCGTATCTTCGGCATTACAGGGCAACAGCTTCACTTGCTGGACAACAACGGTTATGACCGGAAGCTGCTGGCGCAACGTGGTGCAAATGCAGTCCTGAAAATGATCGTGGACGATGGGTTTTTTCATGCCGATCCGCACCCTGGCAATGTTTTTTACCTGCCTGGAAACGCCATCGCCTTCATCGACTTCGGCATGGTCGGGCGCTTGTCCAAGCGTCGCAGGGAGGATTTGCTGAACCTGTTGCTGGGCCTGGTCGAGCGCAACCCACAGGCCGTCGCAGACGTGCTGCTGGATTGGACAGGCGACGAGCCTGGACTCCACATCGACCAGTTGGAGGGCGAAATCGAGGCATTTGTCGACCAATACCACGGCGTGCCCCTGGCCCAACTGAGTCTGGGCCAAATGCTGGGCGATGTCACCACCATCCTGCGCGAACACCACCTGGCTTTGCCCAGCGATCTGGCGCTTTTGATCAAGGCTTTCATCACGCTCGAAGGCATGGGCCGCAGCCTGGACCCTGGCTTTCACATGACGGCAGAGGCACTGCCCTTGCTGCGCAGGGTGCTGCGCGCACGCTACAAGCCCAAAGCACTTGCACAGCGCGCCTGGCAAGCGCTGCGACGCAGTGTCGGCCTGGTCGAACAACTGCCACGAGATTTGTCTCGCTTGCTGCGCAATGCGCGCCGTGGACAGTTGCACATTGGCCTGGAACTGACACACCTCAAGCGGGTGGGCAACCAGCTCAACCAGGCGGCCAATCGCATGGCCATGGCACTGGTGATTGCAGCACTGGTCATCGGCTCGTCCATCGTGATGACGGTGCAAGGCGGGCCCACATTGTGGGGCTTGCCCGCCTTTGGTTTTCTCGGATTTTGCGGTGCGGTACTGGGCGGTTTGTGGCTGGTGCGCGCCATCTGGAACAGCAACCACGAAAGCGATGAACCTTGAGACACAGGACATCAAACACGCTGGGTGATGCCACGCACAGACCCCCGTACATCAAGACGCAAGACTGGACCTTTCGACGCGACAAAACACAAGCCACATCTCTCGGGTTGACATGACAGATGAGGACACAAGGAGACACCGCCATGCAGTTCCGGACCCACACATCTCTTCTTGAAAATATAACGGGGGTTCCACGCACCTTGCTGGTGCCCCTGGCAGCTCGCGCGCAAGGTGGCGCTGCGTTTCCAACACTGGACCCCCATGACCGTTATGCCCAGGAACTGCTGGCTGCTATCGGGGCAGAGGCGCAAGCATCCATCCACGATGCCCCCACAGTGGTGAATGTGCTGTGGCGTACCGGCTTGATCAAAGCCATTGGCAGAGACTTTTTCAACCGCTACCCCCACAGTGCAGGCATCAATCTGGGCGCAGGCCTGGCCCATTATTTTCAATGGCTGGGCAACGGCAAAAACGAATGGCTGGACGTTGACCTGAAGCCGGTGATTGACTTGCGCCAATCCCTCATCCCCGAGACATCTTTCAACTGTGGCAACCAGGCCATGGACATCACCCAACCGGATTGGTGGAGCCGCTTGTCAGTCTGCGACGGCGATCACAGGCGCCCGGTGCTGGTGGTCTGCGAAGGCGTGTTGATGTATTTGCAGCCCTGCCAGGTGAAAAGCATCATTCGGGAAATCGGCGAAAACGCCCCTGAAGGCACAGAGCTGCTGGTGGACTTCGTGTCGCCTCTGGCCATTGGGCCAAGCGCATTGCTGGTGCACCCTGAAGAACCCGATGCGCCCTTCGTTTGGGGTGCACACAACGGCCAGGAAGTTGCCCAATTGCACCCGCGACTGGAGTTGCTCTCACAGCACAGCGTTTCAGAAGCCTATGGCATGGGCGCAACGTGGGCCGAAATGTACTGGCAAGTGTTCACGGGTGGCCCGATTTATGGCATGGCACACCTGAGGGTGTCTGAGCCCTGAGGCCAAACATCAGCTTGGGCTGTCCACAAAAACACAAGACGTCTGGTGGGCATGACTTCCACGATAATTGACAGTGACCCTGCCGATTTCATACCTCTTGTTGCTTTCTTCAAAACCATGCCCACCTTCGCCACAGCCACACCTGACCTGATGCCCTGGACCAACTCGCTGAACACCGGCGATCCGCGCATGGATGAAACGCACCAAGAATTTGTGGCGATGATCAACACGATCCTGGCCACCCCCGAAGATCAGCAGCTGCCGGTTTACAAAGCATTTTTGGACCACACCGTGGCGCACTTTGCGCAAGAAGAGCGCTGGATGTTGGCCACAGGTTTCTCAGCGGACAACTGCCACGCAGAACACCACGCCACCATTTTGGAAACCATGCGCGTGGTGGAAGCCCACTACCTGGACACCGACACACAGATCATCACCCGGTTGGCCGAAGCGTTGGCAGAGTGGTTTCCAGGCCACTCGGCCAGCATGGACGCAGGCTTGGCAGCGCACTTGAAGTCTGTGGGCTTTGACAGCGTGACCGAAACCCTGGCCGACCCCTCGGCCATTAAAAATGTGACCATGTCAGGCTGCGGCAGCGTGAGCTGCAGCAGCTAATTGCCTGAGGTTGAGCCCACCGCCGATGGGCCCGACCAGGCTTTATTGGGGTTTGATCCCTGCCGTCTGGATCACGCGGGTCCAGGTGTCAATTTCGGATTTGACAAAGCTGGTGTACGGCTTGCTGCCCAAGGTGGGGACCACAAAACCCACCGATGTCAGCCGCTGGCGCACCGCATCGGACTGCAGCACCTGAACCATGGCCGACTCCAGTTTGTCAACGATAGGCTGCGGTGTGCCCTTGGCCACCGACAAGCCTGACCAGGACAAAGCCTGAAAATCCTTGTAGCCCGACTCGGCCACCGTGGGCACGTCGGGGTAAAGCGCATTGCGTTGCAAACTGCTCAGGGCAATGGGGCGAATCTTGCCCGCCTTGATGTGGGGCAAAGCCGCATCCTGGTTGATGAAGATCATGGGCACGGTTCCAGCCAGCAGGTCATTCAACAGGGGACCGCCACCCCGGTAGGGGATACCCGTCAAAAAGATGCCCGTGGTCTGCTTGAACAACTCCATGGCCATGTGGCCCGATGCCGCATGGGTGAAGCCGTAGTCCAGTTTGCCGGGATTTTTCTTGGCGTAATCCACGATGTCTTTGACCGTTTTGAAGGGCATGGAGGGGTGCACCACCAGCACATTGGGGCCCGAGTGCATTTGGGTCAGGTGCACCAGATCCGTCATCGAGTTGTACTTGAGCTTGGGGTCCAGGCCATGGGCCACCGCGTTTTGGCCCACCCCGCTTTGAATCAAGGTATACCCGTCGGATGGCATTTTGATGGCGCGATCGGTGCCCACAATGCCGCCTGCGCCACCGATGTTGTCCACCACAACGGGCTGCTTGAGCAGCTTGCCCAACTCCTCGGCCATGATGCGCCCCATCACGTCACTGGTGCCGCCTGGCGGGAAAGGCACCACCAGCTTGATGGGGCGGGTGGGGTAATCGCTTTGCCCGAACACAGGCGTCAAAGCCAGGCCCACACTCGCCAAAATAAACGTCTTCAATAGTTGCCGCTTAAAGCTCATGCTGTCTCCTCGTTTTAAATCGTCAGATTCAGGTGATGGGGGCAGGGTTGAACAGCACCAACGCATTGTGCAACTTCCAATGCTCGGCCCAAGTCTTGCGACCACTGGCGACATCCAGCATCAACAAAAACAGCGCATGACCCGCCTCTTCGATGGTCATTTCGCCATCGGCAATGCGCCCAGCGTTCATGTCCATCAGGTCGTGCCAGCGCGTGGCCAGGTCAGTGCGTGTGGCCACCTTCACCACGGGACAGGCTTGCAGGCCATAAGGTGTGCCACGACCTGTGGTGAAGACGTGCACATTCATGCCAGCGGCCAGTTGCAACGTGCCACAAATGAAATCACTGGCAGGGGTGGCTGCAAACACCAGGCCTTTTTGATCAGACCGCAGCTTTTCACCCGGTGACAGCACATGCGCAATGGCTGCCGAGCCACTCTTGATGATCGAGCCCATGGCTTTTTCAGCGATGTTGGACAGGCCTCCAGCCTTGTTTCCCGGCGTGGTGTTGGCCGTGCGATCTGCGCGGCCACGTTCAAGGTACTGGTCATACCAGCCCAGTTCGCGCACGATGGCTTGGGCCACTTCGGGTGTTGCTGCGCGTGAGGTCAGTTGTTCGACCGCGTCCCGCACTTCGGTGTTTTCCGAAAACATCACCGTACCCCCCGCACGCACGATCAGATCGGCCATGTAACCCACCGCCGGGTTGGCCGTGACCCCCGAAAACGCGTCACTGCCCCCGCACTGCACACCGACCACCAGGGCGCTGGCGGGCACCGTCTGACGACGACGGGCATTGAGGCGCTGCAGGTGAGGCTTTGCGCTTTGCACAATGCTGTCGACCATGGACATGAAGCCCACATGAGCCTCGTCTTGCAAACACACCAGATCGAGACCCTGATCTTTATCGTGGGCGCCATGAATCGGAAAACTGCCAGGGGGCAGCAGACGGTCGGGCTGGAGCTTCTCACAGCCGAGACTCACCACCATGACTTCGCCACCAAAATTCGGATTCAAACTGATGTTGCGCAAGGTGCGAATCGGAATCTCGGCCCCCGGGGCATCAATCGCCACACCGCAGCCGTAGCTGTGCTCGAGGCCCACCACACCATCGACATGGGGAAAGATTGGCAGCAACTCGCGTTCGATGCGCTCCACAGCGATCTTGACCACCCCCGCCACACATTGCACTGTGGTGGTGATGGCCAGCAGATTGCGCGTACCGACTGACCCATCTGAGTTCACGTAGCCTTCAAAGGCGAAGCCTTCCAGCGCCTCCTGCTGTTCTGGCTTGACGGTCGCCATGGGCAAGTCTTGCAGCGCGCGGGCTGCCGGGATGTCCAGCAAGCGTTCGTGCACCCAACTGCCCGCAGGAATAGCCTGGCGTGCAAAGCCCACCGGCACGTTGTAACGAACAATGGCTTGGCCTGGGGCCAGATCGGTCAGCGCCACCTTGTGCCCCTGCGGCACTTTGTCGCGCAACACAAGTCCTTCGGCCACACCTGCCGGCATGACCGTGCCAGCAGGCAAACCGCCATCGTTGGCAATGATGGCCACGTTGTCCGCGGCGTGCATGCGGATCGCCAGAGGTGGACGCAAAAAACCCATATCGCTTGTCACCCTAAAAGCATCACATCACCGCATGCGGAAGCCACAGCGTGAACTGAGGCACATAGGTCACCAACAACATGGCCAAGGTCAATGCCCCATAAAAAGGCGCAATGGTGCGCATGACCTGCCCCACCGAGATACCGCCGATGGCACAACCTACAAATTGCACAGAGCCCACCGGCGGTGTGTTCAGACCCAATGCACAGTTGATCAGCATCATGATGCCAAACTGCAAGGGGTCCATGCCAAAGTGCATGGCAATGGGCATGAAAATCGGGGTGCAGATCAGGATGGTTGCAGCCATGTCCAGGAAGGTGCCCAGAATGAACAGCAAAACGTTGATCATCAAAAAGATGACCCACGGGTTGCTGCTGACCCTTTGCATGAGATCGCCTGTCATCTGCGGCACTTCGTACAAGGCCATGAAATAGCCAAAGGCGTTGGAAATGCCAATCAGCAAGAGCACCACGCCCGTTGTTTTGCAGGCTTTGGCGCAGGCTTTAAGGAAGTTATTCAGGGTCAATGTGCGGTACACGACCACCGTGACAAACAGCGCCCAGGCCACCGCAATGGAGGCAGATTCTGTTGCCGTGAATGCACCCGACAGAATGCCTACCAAAATGATCACCACCACAAACAAACCAGGAACTGCGGCACCAAATGCCTTGATGACTTCAAGCCAGCCCGGGAATTTGCCGTGGACCGGGTAACCCCGGCGAACCGCCACCCAATACGCTGCACCCAGGTTGCAAAGCGTCAAGATGATGGCGGGCACCAGCCCTGCCAGAATCAAGCCCAGCACACTGACCGACGCCAGACCCGATGCCGCCAGTGTGAAGATGATCATGTTGTGCGAGGTCGGCATGATGGCCCCCACCAAAGCCGCGTGTGTGGTGACGTTCACCGCATAGTCGGCGTCGTAACCCTCTTTCTTCATGAGCGGGATCATGACCGAACCCATGGCCGACACATCGGCCAAGGGCGAGCCTGCGACCCCCCCAAAAATGGTGCAGCCGATCACATTGCTCATGCCCAAACCGCCGCGCACATGCCCAACGAGGCTGTTGGCAAAGCGCACGATGCGATCGGCAATGCCGCCGTAAAGCATCAACTCTCCGGCGAAGACGAAAAACGGAATGGCCAGGAATGAAAAAACCTGCATGCCGCCGACCATTTTCTGAAACACCATGGCCACCGGCAAACCTGCCGCGATGATGGTGGCCACAGAAGCCAGTCCGATGGCAAAAGCCACAGGCACACCCAGGATCAGCAACAAAGTGAAGCTGATGGCAAGAACAGTCAATTCCATGGTGTCAATCCCAAACCGGCTTGATGACTTCACCTCGCAGCAAAGCCACGATGTGTTCAATTGAAAAAAGCAAAATCAAAGCACCCGCAATGATCACGGGCACATAGTCGATGCCGTCGGGCACTGGCAACATCGGTTTTTTCTCATCCCACTTGGCAGAAGCCCAGAGCCAGCCCCCCTGGACCATCAGGTAACCAAAAAGGCCCACCAGCGCATGGATCAGGATTTCAATGCGGTGCTGCCATTTTTCGGGCAGCAAAACCACCAGTGACTCCAGGCCAATGTGGCCGGCGTCCCTGACGCCTACAGCCAATCCGAAGGCGGTGACAAACAACACAATCAACATCGCCAAGGCTTCTGCCCAAGTGGGTGTGTCATTGAAAACGTAGCGACCGATGACCTGCCACTGCACGCACAAGATCACGGCAATCAGACCGCTCACGGCCAATACCAGGCAGATCTTGCATACGGTCGCACAAAATTTGGTGAACATCAAAAACTCCAGCCCCCGGCTTGCACCGGGGGCACAGGGAAAAGCCAATTACTTGGTGTCTTGAATGGCTTTGATGGCACGCTTCATTTCAGGCGTGGTCATGAACTTGTCGTAAACCGGAGCCATCACAGCCTGAAAAGACCGCTTGTCCACTTCAATGATTTCGGCGCCAGCAGCCTTCACATTGGCCAGTGATTTGCTTTCCGCCTCATCCCACGCCTTGCGCTGAATGGCCACGGACTCTTTGGCGGCCTGACGAACCATGGCTTGCTCGTTGGCAGGGAGTTTGTCCCACACCACTTTGGACATCACCAGAATTTCAGGGGCCATGGAATGCTCGGTCTTGGAGTAGACCTTCACGGCTTCCACGTGCTTGGCCGTATCAAACGATGGAATGTTGTTTTCTGCGGCATCGATCAGGCCTGTCTTGAGGCCTGTGTAGACCTCGCCATAGGGCATGGGCGTGGCATTGGCACCCATGGCACTGACAAGGGCCACCCACAGATCGGACTGTTGCACACGGATCTTCAGACCCTTGGCATCGGCCACGCTCTTGATGGCTTTCTTGGCGTAAATGGAACGGGCACCACTGTCGTAGAAAGCCAGGCCCACGTAACCAACTGCCTCGCAGCTCTTGAGAATTTCAGCGCCGACAGGGCCATCCAGCGAGTGGCGCATGTGTTCGACAGAACGGAACAGGAAAGGCATGGTCGGAACCATGGTCATGGGGCAGACGCCGTTCATGGGCGCAACGTTCACTCGAACCATGTCGAGTGCACCAATCTTGACCTGGTCAATGGTTTCTTTTTCAGAACCCAGTGCGCCTTTGTTGAAGACCTTGATCTTGTGTTTGCCACCCGACAATTTGTCGAGCACCGTGCTCATGTGCTTGACCGCCACCACGGTGGGGTAGTCGTCGGCATTGTGGATGTCGGCAGAGCGGAATTCGACAGCTTGTGCAGAAAGGGCCAGGCCAGCAGCCATGGCCATGGCCATCAGGGATTTTTTGAAATTCATCTTGTTGTCTCCAGGGGTTAAAAAATGTCAAAATTGACAGGGAAGCGGGAAAAAACGGGTTCTGGCATACCGCGCACACCAGGATCTAAAGCGATGACCGAACCGCTGCAAGTGCCAGGCGAATTGACAGACGGTGCAGGGATGATGGAGGTCACAAACAAGCGGTCATAAGCCGGGCCGCCAAATGCGCACATGGACGGTTTAGGCATGGGCAGCGTCAGGGACTGTGTCCATTGCCCCTGCGCATTGAATGCATGGATCTGACCGGCATCGTTGGCGCAAATCCAGTATTGGCCTTGTGCATCAACTGCCGCGCCATCAGGGCGACCTGGCCAGTCGTTCATGTCGACAAACAGACGTTTTTGGCTCAATTCGCCAGACGCCAAATCAAGATCAAATGCCCAGATTTTTTGCACCTTGGGGTGAGAGTCCGACAGGTACAGCGTTCGTCCATCCGGGCTCATGCCCAAGCCATTGGGGGTGAGCATGCCGGTCACGTGGGGGCCTGTCAGGCCTCGCTCATCCAGACAATAAAGACCTCCTTGGGCCGAAGCCAAAGACATGTCCATGACCATGGTGCCCACCCAAAAACGCCCACTGGCATCACAGCGACCGTCATTGAACCGCATGCCCGCTGCTGGATGCGCTGTGCGTGCCAGCCACTGCAAATCAACATGCCCATCAGGGTTCAGCGTGACACAAGCAATCCCTGATTCCATGGCCGCTACCAACTGGCCTTGGTCCGCGGTCAAGGCAATGCAGCCGACCCGCTCAGGCATGCGCCAAGACAGAACAGCCTCTGCAGACCCAGGCGTGCAGCAACGAATGAAGGGCCCTTCAATGTCCACCCACCACAAACGCTGCGCGCGTCCATCCCACACGGGTGACTCACCCACACGGTCTTGTGTATCAGCGATTGATTGATAAGTGTTCATGAAAAGTGGCCATGGCCTGCGGTGTTCTGATACATTGCCCTTGAGCGCAATGTGATCGGTTGTCGTACAAGTGCATTATGCGAACTTTATCCTGAACTGGAATGAGTACTTACCCCATGAACAGTCCAACCACTGCCCCAGAAAACCGCAAAACGCGCAGCCTGGCCTTTGAGCTGGTAGACCAGATCGGTGCCGAAATCCAAAAAGGCACGCTGGCCAGCGGCGACAAACTGCCCACCGAAGCAGCCATCATGCAGCGTTTTGGCGTCAGCCGTACGGTGGTCAGGGAAGCCATCTCCAAGCTGCAGGCTGCCGGTCTGGTTCAGACGCGACACGGCATCGGGACCTTCGTGATGGCGCAAACCGACACACCCGCTTTTCGCGTCAACCCCAGCCAATTGGGCACTTTGCGCGATGTGATTGCCCTGCTTGAATTGCGCATCAGCATCGAAACCGAAGCCGCCGCACTGGCGGCCACACGGCGCACAGAGAGCAATTTGCGCATCATGCAAGAGGCCATGCAGGCATTTGGCAGTGCCATCGAAGAAGGTCGCGACGCGGTCGCTGCCGACTTTCAGTTTCACCATGAAATCGCCTGCGCCACCCAAAACAGCCATTTCGCCGACATGATGAATTCGCTGGGCTCGCAATCGATTCCACGCTCTCGCCTGGAAACCAACCCAGCAGTGGATGCCGCCCGATTGGCCTATTTGCGGCGCGTCCACCACGAACACGAAAACATCCTGAACGCCATTGCCACACAAGATGCAGAATCCGCGCGCGCGGCGATGCGCACCCATTTGTCCAACAGCCGCGACCGCCACAAAAAGGGCGAATCCAGTCATCACTGAGCGTGGCCGTAGGGGTTAATACCCTGCAAAAACAGTCGGCATAGTTGTACGATGTCTGTTGAATAAACCTCAAAAACACCATGCCCAAGCCTTCATTGACCCCCGTGATCACCCACATGCAAGTGATTCCTGTGGCGGGCCGCGATGGCATGCTGCTCAATCTCAGTGGCGCCCATGGTCCGTTCTTCACGCGCAACATCGTCATCCTGACCGACTCGGCTGGCCGAACCGGTTTGGGCGAAGTGCCCGGCGGTGAAAAAATTCGCCAGACCCTGGAAGACGCGCGCCCCTTGATCGAGGGCCAGCCGGTTGGCGACTACAACCGCCTGCTCAACGCCATGCGCCAGCAGTTTGCCGACCGCGACAGCGGTGGCCGTGGCAACCAGACTTTTGACTTGCGCATCACCATCCATGCCGTCACCGCCGTGGAAAGCGCCCTGCTCGACTTGCTGGGCCAACACCTGAATGTGCCCCTGTGTGCGCTTTTGGGGCAAGGCCAGCAGCGCGAACGTGTGCAAATGTTGGGTTATCTGTTCTATGTGGGCGACCGGACGCAAACCGACCTGCCCTACAACAGCGAGCCCGACCAAGCCGACGACTGGCTGCGCCTGCGCCATGAGAAAGCCCTGACCCCCGAGGCGGTGGTAAGGCTGGCCGAAGCGGCACAGGCGCGGTATGGTTTTCAGGACTTCAAACTCAAAGGCGGCGTGCTGCGCGGCGAAGAAGAGGTCGAGGCCATCGTGGCTTTGCATGAGCGCTTTCCCAAAGCCCGCATCACCCTGGACCCCAACGGCGGCTGGCTGCTCAAAGACGCGATCCGCTTGCTGCGGGATCACCGTGACACCATGGCCTATGCCGAAGACCCTTGCGGCAGCGAAGGCGTGTTTTCGGGTCGCGAAGTCATGGCAGAGTTCCGGCGCGCCACGGGCTTGCTCACGGCCACCAACATGGTGGCCACCGACTGGCGCGAAATGGCGCACAGCATTCAGTTGCAGTCGGTCGACATTCCGCTGGCAGACCCGCATTTCTGGACACTGCAAGGCTCAGTTCGCGTGGCACAGCTGTGCCAGATGTACGACCTGACCTGGGGCTCGCACTCCAACAACCATTTCGACATTTCACTGGCCATGTTCACCCACTGCGCTGCAGCAGCACCCGGCAAGGTCACGGCCATCGATACGCACTGGATCTGGCAAGACGGCCAGTTCTTGACCCAAGCGCCACTGCAAATCAGGGGCGGTTACGTGGACGTGCCAAAAAAACCAGGCTTGGGCATCGATGTGGACATGGCCGCCATCGAACGCGCACACCAGTTGTACCTGCAGCACGGACTGGGCTCACGGGACGATGCCCAGGCCATGCAGTACCTGATTCCAGGCTGGAAGTTCAACCCCAAGATGCCTGCCTTGGTGCGCTGAAAGCCACCGCAAAACATCAACACTCAACACACACTGGATTTGGAGCAACACATGAAACTGGGATTCATCGGACTGGGCATCATGGGCAAACCCATGGCAGGGCATTTGCTGGCTGCGGGCCACGAACTCTTTGTCCATTCGCGCAGCGGCACGCCCGAAGAACTGACAGCGCTGGGCGCCAAAGCCTGCGCCTCACCCGCCGAAGTGGCGCAACATGCCGACACCATCTTTTTGATGGTGCCCGACACACCGCATGTGCAAGACGTGCTGTTTGGCGAGCACGGCGTGGCCAAGGGCTTGAGCGCTGGCAAGACCGTGGTCGACATGAGCTCCATCTCGCCCATCGCCACCAAAGGCTTCGCAGCGCAAATCAACACCCTCGGTTGCGACTACCTGGACGCCCCGGTCTCCGGTGGCGAAGTGGGTGCCAAGGCAGCCAGCCTCACCATCATGGTGGGCGGCAGCGAGGCCACTTTCAACAAAGTGCAACCCCTGTTTGCCTTGATGGGCAAAAACATCACCCTGATCGGCGACAACGGCAGCGGACAGACCTGCAAAGTGGCCAACCAGATCATCGTGGCGCTCAACATCGAAGCGGTGGGCGAGGCCCTGCTGTTTGCCGCCAAAGCCGGGGCCGACCCCGCCAAAGTGCGGCAAGCCCTGATGGGAGGCCTGGCCACCAGCCGCATCCTGGAGCTGCATGGCGAACGCATGATCAAGCGCACCTTCAACCCGGGTTTTCGCATCGAACTGCACCTGAAGGACCTGACCCTCGCGCTCGAAGGCGCCAAGGCCATGGGCCTGAGCCTGCCCAACACGGCCAATGCCCAACAACTGATGAACAGTTGCGTAGCCCACGGCGGCGCGGCCTGGGACCATTCCGGTTTGGTGCGCGCACTTGAAATCGCAGCCAACTTCCAGATCGCAGGCAACTGAGTTCAAACCTTTTCGTCATTCCAATACAAGAGTCAAGCCCTATGGACATGCCCGTCAACCATTTCAAACACGCCATTCAGTCAGGTCAAAAACAGATCGGTCTGTGGTCTCACCTGTGCAGCAACATCAGCACCGAGATCCTGGCCGATTGCGGCTTTGACTGGTTGCTGCTGGACATGGAGCACTCGCCCAATGATTTGCCAGAAGTCCTGGCACAACTGCAGGCCATGCAGGGCAGCAGCACCACCCCCATCGTGCGCCCCCCGTGGAACGACATGGTGACCTTCAAGCGCTTGCTCGACATCGGGGTGCAGTCGCTGTTGGTGCCTTACATCCAGACCGAAGAAGAAGCCCGCATGGCGGTGTCTTTCACCCGCTACCCACCGCACGGTGTGCGTGGCTATGCGGGAGCACCACGCGCCAGCCGCTATGGGCGCGTCAAGGGCTACGCCCAACACAGCAGCGAAGAAATCTGCCTGCTGCTGCAAGTCGAAACCGTTCAGGGGCTGGACAACATCGAGGCCATTGCCAACGTGGACGGTGTCGATGGCGTGTTCATCGGCCCCGGTGACTTGTCGGCTGCTCTCGGCCACCTTGGCAACCCCAAGCACCCCGAAGTACTGCAGGTCATTGACAAATCAATCGCACGCATCCGGGCTTATGGCAAAGCAGCCGGCATCCTGACCGGCGACGAAGCGCTGGCCAAGCACTATGTAGAACAAGGCTGCCTGTTTGTGGCCGTGGGCGCCGACCAGAACGTGCTGCGTGACAGCGCCACCGCCTTGGCAAACCGATTCAAGTCTTGATCACGAAAACCACCATGCTAAGTACCCCCGCATCCCCCATCCGATTTCCCCGCCTGCTGCTGACAGGCGCTGGCGGCAACCTGGGCAAAGAACTTCGCCCTCGCCTGAAGGCCTATTGCGATGTGCTGCGCGTCAGCCACCGCCGCGACCTTGGCCCGGCCTGTGCCGGTGAAGAAATTCAGCTGGCCTCGCTCGAAGACAAAGACCAGATGCTGGCTTTGCTGGACGGCGTGAGCGCGGTCGTGCACATGGGCGGTGTCTCGACCGAACAGCCCTGGGACCCGATTCTGGCGGGCAACATTGTGGGCATGGTCAACTTGTATGAGGCCGCACGCATCCAAGGCGTGCAGCGCATCGTGTTCGCCAGTTCCAACCATGTGACCGGCTTTTACCGCCAGGACGAGGTGGTCAACACCCGCATGCCCCCCAAACCCGATGGGTTTTATGGCCTGTCGAAGGCCTTTGGCGAAGACCTGGCCCAACTCTATTGGGACCGCTGGGGCATCGAGACCGTGAGCTTGCGCATTGGCTCCTCGTATGCCGAGCCCAAAGACCGGCGCATGCTGGCCACCTGGCTGAGCTTTGACGACCTGGAGCGCTTGGTCGTGGCTGCACTCACCGCGCCCATCGTGGGCCACAGCATCGTCTACGGCATGTCGGACAACCAGACCACCTGGTGGGACAACACCCACGCCAAACACATTGGCTACCGACCGCTGGACTCTTCTGACGTGTTTCGCACGGCTGTCGAAGGCCGCCAGCAAACCGTGGACGGCAAAGACCCGGCCACCGTTTACCAGGGCGGGGCTTTTGTAAAGGCCTCACCCCACGGCCCAGGCTAAGTCCGAGACCCGGGCCAAGGCAGACTCCAAAAATTTCAATCCGCTTGTCCCAAGTTTCACAGGCCCTGGGCCGTTGAGCGACTACGATCTGGCATTGTTCAGATTTGCCAAACCTCCAGGAGACGAGCCATGCCCGTGATCACCACCATCGAAGACTTGCGCGTTTTGGCCCAAAAACGGGTGCCGCGCATGTTCTACGACTACGCGGACAGCGGCTCCTGGACCGAGAGCACTTACCGGGCCAACGAAAGCGATTTTCAAAAGATCAAGCTGCGCCAGCGTGTGGCGGTGAACATGGAAAACCGCAGCACCGCCAGCACCATGGTGGGCCTGCCGGTGGCCATGCCCGTGGCCATTGCGCCGACAGGCCTGACAGGCATGCAGCACGCCGATGGGGAAATTCTGGCAGCGCGCGCTGCCCATAAGTTTGGCGTGCCCTTCACACTGTCGACCATGAGCATCTGCTCCATCGAAGACGTGGCCCAGCACGCCGGTGAAGGCTTTTGGTTTCAGCTGTACGTGATGAAAGACAAGGGCTTCATCGAGCGCCTGATTGACCGCGCCAAAGCGGCCAACTGTGGCGCACTGGTGCTCACGCTCGATTTGCAAATCCTCGGCCAGCGCCACAAAGACCTGAAAAACGGCCTGTCCGCGCCCCCCAAACTGACGCTTGCCAACCTCATCAACATCGCCACCAAGCCCCGCTGGGCCATGGGCATGCTGGGCACATCGCGTCGCCAGTTCGGCAACATCGTGGGCCATGTCAGCGGCGTGGCCGACATGAGCAGCCTGGCCTCATGGACCGCATCGCAGTTCGATCCCGGCCTGAACTGGGGCGATGTGGAATGGATCAAAAAACGCTGGGGCGGCAAGCTGATCCTCAAGGGCATTCAGGATGTGGATGACGCCCGCCTGGCCGTGCAATCAGGCGCTGACGCCCTGATCGTCAGCAACCACGGCGGTCGCCAACTGGATGGCGCGCAGTCCAGCATCGAAGCCCTGCCCGCCATCGTGGACGCTGTGGGCCAACAAATCGAAGTGCACATGGACGGTGGCATCCGCAGTGGCCAGGATGTGGTGAAAGCCCGCGCCCTGGGCGCCAAAGGCGTCTACATTGGCCGCTCCATGCTCTACGGCCTGGGGGCCATGGGCGAAGCCGGCGTGACCAAAGCGCTGGAGATCATCCACAAAGAGCTCGACCTGACCATGGCCTTTTGCGGTCGCACCCAAATGGACACCGTGGACAAAAGCATCTTGTTGCCAGGCACCTTTCCGACCGGCCACTGACACCCTCCTGGCAGGGCAAAAGCCCTGCTGAAGGCGCTATGCTTGATGGGTGCCCACACCCGCCAAAGTCATTCGCCGTATCGCCCACCTCGACATGGACGCGTTCTACGCGTCGTGCGAGTTGTTGCGCTACCCGCAGCTCAAGGGCTTGCCGGTGGTCATTGGTGGCGGCAGACGCAAGGAAGACGACTTGCTTGGCAAGTTGCAAGCGGCCTATCCTGAGGGCGAGTGGACCCCAGAGACCTTTGCCGAACGGCTGGACCGCATTCCGGTCGACTTTTTCCCGCGCCTGGCAGGCTACACCGGACGCGGCGTCATCACCACCGCCACCTACCCGGCCCGACAATTCGGCGTGGGCTCGGCCATGGGCCTCATGAAGGCTGCCAAACAATGCCCCCAGGCCATCTTGCTGCCGGTCGACTTTGAACGCTATCGGTACTTTTCGCGCACCTTCAAATCCATCATCACCGACATCGCACCCCTCATGCAGGACCGGGGTGTGGACGAGGTCTACATCGACTTCACCGATGTACCTGGCGGTCAGCGCGAGAGCGGGCGGGTGCTGGCCAGGCTGATCCAAAAAAGCATTTTTGACGCCACGGGCCTGACCTGCTCGGTCGGCGTGGCCCCCAACAAACTGCTCGCCAAAATGGCCAGTGAATTCAACAAGCCCAAAGGCATCTCGATCGTGCACGAGGCCGACCTGCAAAGCCTGATCTGGCCGCTGGCCTGCCGCAAGATCAACGGCGTGGGCCCCAAGGCCGATGAAAAGCTGCAAAGCTTTGGCATCCACACCATTGGCGAACTGGCGGCCCGCGATCTGCCCTGGCTGACTGAAAACTTCGGCAAGAGTTATGGCGCCTGGCTGCACGATGCCGCATGGGGCCGAGATGATCGACCGATAGAGACAGAAAGCGAGCCCGTGAGCATGAGCCGCGAAACCACTTTTGAGCGCGACCTGCACGCCGTGCGCGACCGCGAAGAACTGGGCGCTGTCTTCACACGATTGTGTGAACAAGTGGCCGCCGACCTCCAGCGCAAAGGCTACGAGGGCAAGACCATTGGCATCAAGTTGCGCTACGACAATTTTCAGGCCGTGACGCGCGACCAGTCCTTGCCCGGTTACACCGCCGATGCCAAACACATCCGCCAGACCGCAGGCCAATGCCTCAAGCGGGTGGACCTGTCACGCCGCATCCGCTTGCTGGGCGTGCGGGTCGGCTCGCTGGTCAAGGCGGGGACAGCTGCAGCCCCGAGCGCCTCTTACAGTGAAGCCATCGCCAACCCGCCACCCGAAGTGAATGACCATGGACAAACCCAACTGCTTTTCCCTCTCGATTGAGCAACACGTTGCACACCTGGTGCTGAATCGCCCCGAAGCGATGAACACCATGCACCCCAGCTTCTGGCGTGAACTGCACGAGGTGCTGACCGACATCCACAAGGCTGGCACCGCCCGGGCGTTGGTGATCTCCAGCACGGGCAAACACTTCAGCGCGGGCATGGACCTGCAGACCTTCGGCAGCGCCATCCAGATGGACGACAGCAGCGCCGAAGGCCGCTCGGCCGTGTATGACCTGCTGACCGACATGCAGCACACCTTCACCCTGCTCGAAGAGCTGCGCATCCCGGCGATTGCGGCCATTCAGGGCGGCTGCATTGGCGGCGCGGTGGACATGGTGACTGCCTGCTGCATGCGCTATGCATCGGCCGATGCGTTCTTTTGCATCCAAGAAATCAACATCGGCATGGTGGCCGATGTGGGTACGCTGCAGCGCCTGCCCAAATTGCTGCCCATGGCACTGGTCAAAGAACTGGCCTACACCGGCCGCCGCCTGAGTGCCGACAAAGCGCTGGCCCACGGCCTTGTGAACGAGGTGCTGCCCACCCACGAAGCCACCGTGGCCGCTGCCCTGCAAGCGGCCAAAGAAATCGCCAGCAAACCGCCCGTGGCCATCTGGGGCACCAAGCAAGTGCTGCACTACGCCCGCGACCACAGCACCGAAGACAGCCTGCGCCACATGGGCTGGCTGCAAGGCGCGATCTGGAGCAACGCCAA
>CAIZSE010000133.1 GCA_903935585.1 uncultured Burkholderiales bacterium
GGCCTGCTGGCCGCGCGGGTGCTGTGTGGCATGGGCGTCAGCGCCTGCCTGATGGCCCCCTTGACCGGTTACCGGCGCTGGCTGGATGCCAGCAGCCAGTTGCGCAGCAACTCCTGGATGCTGATGACCGGCTCTTTGGGCATGCTGGCCGCCACCTTGCCAGTGCAATGGCTCATGCCCATCTGGGGTTGGCGCGCGATTTTCGTCATGCTGGGCGTGATGATTGCCATCGCCATGGTCTTGATTGCGCTGGTGGTGCCGAAATGGCAAACCATTCCGGCCGGGTCGGGCAGTGCGCAGACCCCTACCGATGACGATGGCAGTTACCGCGAAATCTGGCGCAGCGCTTATTTCTGGCGCATGTCTCCGATCGGATTTTTCACCTATGGCGGCATGGTGGCCATTCAGACTTTGTGGGCAGGCCCCTGGATGACCCAGGTCGCAGGCTGGACCGCAGACGAAGCGGCCAAAGGCTTGTTCCTCATCAATTTGTCCATGCTCGTGACCTTCTGGCTTTGGGGGCTGATCACACCAGCTTTGGCCCGCAAGGGCATACCGGTGGAGCGCCTGATCGCCTGGGGTTTGCCGCTGAGTTTTTTGGTGATCGGGGTGCTGGTCTGGATGGGCCCTGCCGTGGGCTCTGCAGCGGCTTTGGGCCTGGCCTTGCTGTGTGTCACCAGCTCTTTTGTGACGCTGGCGCAGCCGGCCGTGGGCATGGCTTTTCCGCCGCACTTGGCCGGGCGTGCGCTGTCGGCCTACAACCTGGTGGTGTTTGCAGGCATCTTCGTGGTCCAGTGGGGCATCGGCCTGCTGGTGGACGCGGGGCTGGGCATGGGCCTCGAAAAGCCTGTGGCCTACCAGGTGGCGTTGGCCTGCTTTGGCATTTGCTCCACCTTGTCGTGGGTGTATTACTTGCTGAAAAAGCCGGTTCAGCCCTGATAATGAAGCCCTCATGATCGGCATCCTCATCATTGCTCACGCCCCGCTGGCCAGCGCATTGCGCGACTGTGCCTTGCACGTTTTTCCCGATTGCGCGCAAGGGGTGGCGGCGCTGGATGTCACGCCCGACGAATCCCCCGAGACCAGTCTGGCCAGAGCCCGCGAGGCCATCCGCGCTTTGGGCGAGCCTGAGGTCTTGTTGCTCAGCGATGTGTTCGGCGCCACACCGTGCAACGTGGCACAACAGATCAACGATGGCCTGCACACCCGACTGGTTGCGGGTGTCAATTTGCCCATGTTGCTGCGCAGTGTGTGCTATCGGCATGAAAGCCTGGAAGCATTGGCCGCCCGCGCACTCGCCGGCGGCACGCAGGGTGTCATGCCCGTGGGCAGCACCGCGCCCCAGAACCAAACAGGAAAAAGACATGCCCCAAGCCACAACGACCATCAGCAATAAACTCGGTCTGCACGCACGCGCTTCGGCCAAGCTGACCAAGCTGGCAGGCAGTTTTCCGTGCGAAGTCTGGCTCAGCAAGGGCGAACGCCGCATCAACGCCAAAAGCATCATGGGGGTGATGATGCTGGCCGCAGGCCTGGGCACTGAAGTGCTGGTCGA
>CAIZSE010000134.1 GCA_903935585.1 uncultured Burkholderiales bacterium
CCTGCCCGCGCAAACCCCGGTGGCCATCGTCCAGCACGCCAGCCTGCCCAGCCAGCGCCAAGCGCTGACCACGCTGGGCGAGTTGACGCGCACCATGGCCCGCGAAGGCCTGCAAAGCCCCAGCATCATTGTGGTGGGCGATGTGGTGCAAGGGGCACGGGCTTGGGATGAACAGCGGCATTTGTCACAGCAACGCATGGCTTGACAAAGGCTGGCGTGCCGGCCGATGGCCAACGGGGTTTGAACCCCAAAGCCCATCAACCCCAGCTGCGCGTCAGCAGCTCATCAAGGGCATCGGCAACCACCTGCCCCTGATCGGCCAGACTGCCCACACAGGCACCGAGTTGTTCCATGGCCACCGACACCATGTCCAACGGGTGCAGCACCAGTGCCTGACCTTTGATCTTGAACACCGGGTTCATGCGGGTGCCTGCCAGCTTGGCGCCCGCAGGCAAAGTCGAGCGCAAAACGAGGGGAACAACGACACGGCGCCGGTAGCCGTCGAACAGCGAAGACTGCACCAGCACCACCATGGGCACCGTGGCCCGCATGGGGCCGGGGTTCAGATGCACATCGTATTGGGCCATGGCTGCATTGCTCTGTCTTTGGGGTCTGTCAGAGTGTGGAATGTCCGTCTGCATAAGAGCCCGCCGCATCGTGCAGGGCATTCCATCCCGCCACAGCCTGCTGAGCCTGCTGACGATGCTGCTGGCGCGCCTGCCGCTCGGAGACGACATAAGCCTGCAGCAGCTCTTCGACCTTGGCCGAAAGGTTGCCGCAATATGCGCGCGACTCTTGCACCAGCGCTTCATTGAGCGACAAATTAACAGGTTTCTTGGCAGCGGTTTCAAGACTTGGCATGGCTCACTCCCTTTCATGCGCATTGTATGCGCACAGCTCGCTGGGTGTCATGCTGCCTGCGCCATGTGGCCTGCGGACTGAGGCATTTGCTCGCCGCCCGCTCAGCCAAATTGGGATACCGCACATTCTCAGGCCACGTCCAGCCTGAACGAACCAAACCACTACACTCCTCAGCCATGAATACTTGGGATGTGGTGATTGTGGGTGCCGGTGCTGCCGGCTTGTTTTGCGCGGGCGTGGCGGGCCAGCGCGGGCTGAAGGTGCTGCTCATCGACCACAGCGAAAAGATCGCCGAAAAAATCCGCATCTCGGGTGGCGGGCGCTGCAACTTCACCAACCGCCTGCTCGACGCATCCGCCCCGCAAAAACACTTCATCAGCCAGAACCCGCACTTTTGCCGTTCGGCCTTGTCACGCTATACCCCGCAAGACTTCATCGATCTGGTGCAAAAGCACGGCATCGCTTTTCACGAAAAGCACAAAGGCCAGCTGTTTTGCGACCACTCGGCCGAGGACATCATCCGCATGCTGCTGGCCGAGTGCCAAGCTGGCGGCGTCGAAATCCGTTCCGGCTGCAGCGTACGAAATGTTCGACACCATACAGAGGGCAGCCCGCACTACAGCCTGGACACCGACCAGGGCCCCGTGCTGACCACCTCTTTGGTGGTGGCCACAGGGGGCTTGTCGATCCCCAAAATCGGGGCCAGCGACTGGGGCTACCGCCTGGCCAGCCAGTTTGGCCTGCGCCTGGTCGAGCGCCGCCCCGGCCTGGTGCCACTGACCTTTGACGGTGCCGCCTGGGCGCCTTATGCCGAACTGGCCGGTCTGGCCTTGCCCGTGGGCATCGAGACGGGCGATAAAAAAACCCGCATGCACTTTGACGAAGACCTGCTGTTCACGCACCGGGGCTTGTCAGGCCCAGGGGTGCTGCAGATTTCGAGCTACTGGCAAGAAGGCACACCGATTCGCCTGAATCTGGCCCCCACGCTGAATTTGCCCGAACGTTTGCAAGAAGCCAAGTTGCGCTCCAAAAAACTGCTGGGCAACGAACTGGCCAGCCTGGTGCCCAGCCGCTTGGCCGATGCCTGGGTCAGCCAAGACCCGGCCTTGCAACGCACCGCCGCCGAAGTGCCCGACAAAGCCCTCAGCAAACTGGCCGAAGCCTTGTCCAACTGGTGCCTCACGCCCACCGGCAGCGAGGGCTACAAAAAAGCCGAAGTCACTTTGGGCGGGGTGGACACACGCGACCTGTCCTCCCAAACCATGGCGTCCAAGCAGCCCGGCCTGTATTTCATTGGTGAAGTGGTGGATGTGACGGGCTGGCTGGGCGGCTACAACTTTCAGTGGGCCTGGGCCAGCGGCCATGCGTGCGCCATGGCACTTTGCGGGGCAGAAATTGCACCTGCACACTTGCCAAACGGCTAAAACCCCGGCCTGAACAGGCCGGATTCAGGGCTATAATCTCAGGCTTCACTGGCAAACCCCCGTCTGCCAAATACTAGTTCGTGACGGGGATCCGCCGAAACTGGGTTTCAAGGGCCCGATCTCCCTTGTTGCTGCAGCCGGCACATTTTTGGAAAATTGATTCAATGACCACCATCCGCGTGAAAGAAAACGAGCCGTTTGACGTTGCACTGCGACGCTTCAAGCGCACCATCGAAAAGCTTGGCTTGCTCACAGACCTGCGTGCCCGCGAGTTTTACGAAAAGCCCACCACTGAGCGCAAGCGCAAAAAAGCAGCTGCCGTAAAGCGCCATTACAAGCGCGTTCGCAGCATGCAATTGCCCAAGAAGATGTATTGATCTTCTTTGTATGACCCGCAAGGGTCTGCAAACAAGCCCGCTGGAGGACGCTCAGGCGGGCTTTGTCGTTTATGCCTCCCCCACTTTCAACCACGCCAGGAGCCTCTCATGAGCCTGAAAGAACAGATCACCGAAGACATGAAAACCGCCATGCGGGCCAAAGACGCCGAGCGTCTGGGCACCATCCGCCTGTTGCTGTCGGCCATGAAGCAAAAGGAAATTGACGAGCGCATTGAGCTGGACGATGTGACTGTGGTGGCCATCGTGGACAAACTGATCAAACAACGCAAAGACTCCATCACCGCTTTTGAACTGGCGGCGCGCCAGGACTTGGCCGACAAGGAAAAGGCCGAAATGGCGGTATTGGTGGGCTATCTGCCCGCCCGCATGTCGGCTGAAGAAGTGGCCACGCAAGTGCGGGCCATCGTGGCCGAGCTCGGGGCCAAGGGTCCGGGCGACATGGGCAAGGTCATGGGGGCGGTCAAAGCCCAACTGGCTGGCAAGGCCGACATGGCGGATGTGTCCGCCGCCGTGAAAGCCGCGCTGGCAGCAGGCTAAGGCCAGGCAGGTCAGCGCTTCATGCGCCGATCGACCCCCAAAAAAAGGGAGCGCAGGCTCCCTTTTTCATGGCATCAGCAAGGTGCAGCTCAGCTGCCCGCCACCTTCATGCGATTGACCAGAATCGAGCCCGTGCTTTTGGCACCCATGTTGTAGGCGTCTGCGCCAATGGCCTCGATGCCCATGAACATGTCCTTGAGGTTGCCCGCGATGGTGATCTCGTGCACGGGGTAGGCGATCTGCCCGTTTTCGACCCAGAAGCCGCTGGCACCGCGCGAATAGTCGCCCGTGACGTAATTCACGCCCTGCCCCATCAACTCGATCACAAACAAGCCGGTGCCCAGTTTGCGCAGCATCGCATCGAGGTCATCGCCTGCCTGAGTGAGGCGCGAGGTCAGCGTCAGGTTGTGTGAACCCCCGGCGTTGCCCGTGGTCTTCATGCCCAGCTTGCGCGCCGAGTAGCTGCTCAAGAAGTAGCCTTCGACACGCCCACCCGTGACCACCTTGCGTCGCACGGAGCGCACGCCCTCGTCGTCAAAAGGCGAGCTGCCTTTGCCGCGCATCACAAACGGGTCTTCTTCAACGTCGATGTGTTTCGGGAAGACCTTTTTACCCAGCGAGTCGAGCAAAAAGCTGCTCTTTCGGTACAGCGCCCCACCACTCACAGCCTGCACAAAACCGCCCAGAAGGCCCGCGGCCACCGGCGACTCAAACAGCACCGGGCATTCGGTCGTGGCGATCTTGCGGGCACCCAGGCGCGACAAGGCGCGCTCGGCGGCATAGCGGCCCACCACCTCGGGCGCAGCCAGGTCCGGGGCTGAACGCATCGAGGTGTACCAGGCATCGCGCTGCATTTCGGCGTTGCGCCCCGGCAGTTTGGCAATGGGGGCCACCGAAACACTGTGGCGCGAACTGGCATAGCCACCCCGAAAGCCGTGGGTGTGGGCACTGAAGAAATGGCTTTGCTGGGCCGACACGGCAGCGCCGTCGCTGTTGGTGATGCGGCGGCTGGTTTGCAGCGCAGCGGCCTCACATTGCAAGGCCAGGCGAGCCGCTTGTTCGCTGTTGATCGACCAGGGGTGAAACAAGTCAAGGTCGCGGTGTTTCGTCTCGATATCGGCTTCATCGGGCAAGCCGGCCATCGGGTCTTCGGCTGTGAAACGGGCGATGTCGTAGGCTGCTTGCACCGTGCGCTCGATCGCCGCTTTGGAAAAATCCGAGGTGCTGGCGTTGCCCCGGCGGTGCTTCACATACACCGTCACGCCCAGCGATTTATCACGGTTGCGCTCCACATTTTCGAGTTCGCCCTTGCGCACGCTGACCGACAAACCACAGCCTTCCGAGGCTTCGGCACCGGCATTGGTGGCGCCCAGTTTTTTCGAATGTTTCAGGGCAATGTCCACCAAGCCCTCGAAATGGTCACGGGAATAGCTGAAGCCGTCATGCGGTTGTGATGAGGCGGTGACAGGGGTGTTTTTTTTCACAGAAATGGTCTCAAAGCAGATCGTGAGCGTGCTGCTCGCGGTGGTCGCTATGATACTTGCCACCCAGCCTGTGCGCTGTCCTAGAGAACGAGTTCCCCCAGTCATGTCCCGTAAACCCAAAAAAGGCTATTTCGTCCGTGGTCAATTTGTTGCCGAAGGCAGCGAACTCGACCTGGAGTACAAGCGCGAACTCAAAGGCGGCCTGGAAGGTCCCAGTCGGACCGAACTCAAGCGCGAAAGCACCGAGTTACAAGAGCTGGGCACACTGTTGCTCACCTTGCGCCGTGACCTGATGGACGGTCTGAATCTGCCCGACAAACTGGCCGATGGCCTGGTCGAGGCCAACCGCATCACCAACTTTGAAGGCAAACGCCGCCAGATGCAGTTCATCGGCAAGCAAATGCGTTTGCTCAGTCCCGAAGCACTGCAAAGCGTGCGCGAGGCGCTGGACATCCAGCGCCTGGGCAGTGCCAAAGACACCCAATCACTGCACCTGGCAGAAGCCTGGCGCGACCGCCTGATTGCCGACGATGCCGCCGTGGGCGAATGGCTGGCGCACTACCCGCAAACCGACATCCAGCAATTGCGCGCCTTGGTGCGGCAAGCCCGCAAGGACGCCGTGCCCGTGACCAACGCGGCCGTCTCGCAAGGCCTGGCACCGCGCCAGAGCCGTGCCTACCGCGAAATGTTCAAACTGGTCCGAAGCATCCTGACCGGTGGCGAAAGCGATGCCAGCGACGAAATACCCGAGGAGGCCGACGATGAGTGACGCCCGCCACGACACCGTGCGGATCGGCATCGTCTCGATCAGTGACCGTGCCAGCGCAGGCGTTTACGAAGACAAAGGTCTGCCTGCCCTGCAAGATTGGCTGACCCGCGCCCTGCTCAACCCCATCGGCTTTGAGCCACGCCTGATTCCCGACGAAAAAGACCGCATCAGTGCCACCTTGATCGAACTGGTGGATGCCGGTTGCAGCCTGGTCCTGACCACGGGCGGCACCGGCCCAGCTTTGCGCGATGTGACCCCTGAGGCGACTTTGGCCGTGGCCGACAAAGAAATGCCCGGTTTTGGCGAGCAGATGCGCCAGATCAGCCTGAAGTTCGTTCCGACCGCGATCCTGTCACGGCAAGTGGCCGTGATCCGGGGCCAAAGCCTGATCATCAACTTGCCGGGGCAACCCAAATCGATCACCGAAACGCTGGAAGGCCTGAAAGACAGCAACGGACAATCCTTGGTGCACGGCATCTTTTCGGCTGTGCCCTATTGCGTCGACTTGATTGGCGGCCCCTACATGGAAACGCGCGACGAAGTCTGTAAAGCCTTTCGGCCCAAGAGCGCCATCCGCGCAGCGCGCTGAGACCAGGCAAGCCCGGCGCACGGTCTTGCCACCAATGCGGCGCCACTCTGCCCGATGACAGGCACGAAAAACAGCGCTGACGACAGCCAACCGGGCCCGTCACCCCGGGTTCGAAATTCGATTTGGGTATAATCCTTTTTTTCGGCAAGAGCGACAGCAGCACCTCCGGCTAGACCACCGCCACAGCGCGATGCCCCCATGCGGGCAGGTCACCGTTCCGCAAGGACTGCACACCAAATGTTCGCCCCACATCTTGCCTTTGCAGATCTGTCACCCACATAAGGTGTTGATCCGTGTCCTACAAGCCCGCGCCGGGATGTATTTGGCGCTGACTGTGTCTGTTTCCTAGTATGTTTTGAAGTTCTGAGGTGCTCATGCCTGTTCAAAAGTCGAAGAAGCCTGCCCAGGCCCCTGCCAAATCCAAAATCGTTGCCAAAACCGCCGTTGCCAAAAAAGCCCCCGCGCCAGTCGCCAAGGCCCAAGCAACAAGCAAGGTGACTGCCAAAGCACCCGCCAAAAAGCCCGCCCCCGTGGTGAGCCAGGCCAAAGTGCCTGCCAAACCGGCAGCCAAAGCAGTCCCCAGTGCGGTCAAAGCAACAGCGCCCCGGGCGACTCCTGCCCTGCCTGTGAAGAAAGCCGCATCCGTGCCCGCCAAGAAATCTGAAGTCGTTGAGAAAAAACCCGCTGCAAAAGCCAAAGTGGCCAAAGCCGCCGCACCAGCACCAACCTCCAAGCCTGCCGCCCCCAAGGCCACAGGCGCCAAGCGCGGCCCCAAGAAAAAAGGCAGCATTGCCGAGCCCAGCCTGGAAGATGATCTGGAGATCGAAGCCGACCTTGAGGGCGAACCCGTCGTCGAAGCCGGCTCCGAGACCGCCGAAAAGGTCAAGCCACTGCGCATGAAAATCAGCAAGGCCAAAGAGCGTGCCTTGATGAAGGAATTCGGCCTGGACGAAACCGTCCTGACCGAAGCCGAGATGAAGCAGCGCCGTGATCGCCTGAAAGCCCTGATCAAACTGGGCAAAACCCGCGGCTACCTGACCAACGGGGAAATCAGCGACCACTTGCCCGACAAGCTGGTCGATGCCGAAACCCTGGAAGTCGTGATCGCCACGCTGAACGACCTGGGTGTGGCGGTGTACGAGCAGACGCCCGATGCCGAGAGCATGATCATCACGGACAACGCCCCCACGGGCTCGACCGAAGAAGAAGCCGAAGAAGCCGCTGAAGCCGCTTTGTCCACCGTGGACAGCGAATTCGGCCGCACCACCGACCCTGTGCGCATGTACATGCGCGAGATGGGCACCGTTGAACTGCTGACCCGCGAAGGCGAAATCGAGATTGCCAAGCGCATTGAAGGCGGCTTGATGGACATGATGGCCGCGATCAGTGCATCGCCCGCCACCATTGCCGAAATCTTGCGCCTGGCCGGTGAAATCCGCGAAGGAAAAATCGTCATCTCCACAGTGGTGGACGGTTTTGCCAACCTGAACGAAGCCGACGACTATGTGGCCGAAGAAGATTTCGACGAATTTGACGAATCCGACGACGACGACGGCAAAGGTGGCTCCAAGGCCCTGACCAAAAAGCTCGAGGAGCTGAAGAACCAGGCCCTGGAACGCTTTGACCGCATCACCGAGTACTTTGAAAAAGTGCACAAGGTGTACGACAAGGAAGGCTGGGGCTCCCCTGCCTATGTCAAAGTTCAGTCGGCCCTGTCCGAAGAACTGATGACCATTCGCTTCACCGCCAAAACGATTGAAAAATTGTGCGACATGGTGCGCGGCCAAGTGGACGATGTGCGCAAGAAAGAGCGCGAACTGCGCCGCATCATTGTGGACAAATGCGGCTTTCCGCAAGAGCAGTTCATCGCCGAATTCACGGGCCGTGACAAAAACGGCAAGCGCATCGAGTCGCAATTGCTCAACCTCAAATGGATTGAGAAGCAAGCCGCAGCCGGCAAGAGCTGGAGCGCCGTCATGGGCCGCAACATCCCGCCGGTGCAAGACCTCCAGCAAAAGCTGACGGACCTGCAATCGCAAGTGGTGGTGCCGCTCGATGAGCTGAAAGACATCAACAAGCGCATGAACGCCGGTGAGCGCTCCTCACGCGATGCCAAAAAAGAGATGATCGAGGCCAACTTGCGCCTGGTGATCTCGATTGCCAAAAAGTACACCAACCGCGGCCTGCAGTTCCTTGACCTGATCCAGGAAGGCAACATTGGCCTGATGAAGGCGGTGGACAAGTTCGAATACCGCCGGGGCTACAAGTTCTCGACCTACGCCACTTGGTGGATCCGTCAGGCCATCACCCGCTCCATTGCGGACCAGGCCCGCACGATCCGCATCCCGGTGCACATGATCGAGACCATCAACAAGATGAACCGCATCTCGCGCCAGCACTTGCAGGAATTCGGCTTCGAGCCCGATGCCTCCATCCTGGCCGAGAAGATGGAAATCCCGGAAGACAAGATCCGCAAGATCATGAAGATCGCCAAAGAGCCGATCTCGATGGAAACGCCGATCGGTGACGACGACGACAGCCATCTGGGTGACTTCATCGAAGACAGCACGCACACCGCGCCCATCGATGCAGCCCTGCAAGCCGGTCTGCGCGATGTGGTCAAGGACATCCTGGACAGCCTCACACCGCGCGAAGCCAAAGTGCTGCGCATGCGTTTTGGCATCGAGATGTCCACCGACCACACGCTGGAAGAAGTGGGCAAGCAGTTCGACGTGACCCGTGAACGCATCCGCCAGATCGAAGCCAAGGCGCTGCGCAAGCTCAAGCACCCGAGCCGCAGCGACAAACTGCGCAGTTTCATCGACACGATGTAACCCAGCTTCACTCCCCCGTAAAAGGCCTCCCTTCTGCAAAGAAGGGAGGCCTTTTTAATGGCTTTGATTTCTTAAATCTTAAATACTAAATTCAAACATTGGCATTAAACCATCATCAAATCAAGGATTAAAAATTGATTGGCTATGTTCGACGAACAATATTAGAGTCTCAAAAAATACCCAATAATAAATTGCATAAGGACCAAAAATGGCAAGTCCACTCAGCAATTTGATGATCAATCAACTGAATGTTGAAAAATACGAAAAACTTCTGCCGCACTTCATACTGAACAGTCTGGAAGTAGGACAGTTGGTCTTCCGCCCGCACGAGATCATTCGGCATGTGTACTTTCCGGTGAGCGCCATCATCTCGATGCAAATCGACACATCGGACGGCTTCAGCGCAGACATTGTCCTGGTGGGCAAAGAGGGCATGGTCGGCAGCGGCGTCATGGGCGGCAACCAGAACTTCAGTCGGGCCCAAGTGAAGTTTTCAGGGCTTGCCTACAAATTGCCGGTGGACATTTTTCAATCGGAACTGGGCCACGACAGCGCATTCCTCAAAATCTGGATGGCCGCCACGCGGCAGATGATTTTGCAAATTGCCATGCCCACCGTCTGCAGCAGCAGACACAGCAATGAACAGCAGGTGATCCGCTGGATCCTCAACACGCTGGACAAAACCCAAGGACAGGTCTTGCAGATCACCCACCAGGAGATGGCTGACATTCTGGGCATTCGCAGAGAGTCGGTCACCATGACCGCCAGCAAATTGAGCCAAGAGGGCTTGATCGAAACCTCACGAGGCCAAATGCAAGTCCTGGATCGGCCCCAGCTGCAAGCCCGAGCCTGTGAGTGCTACAAGGCCATGAACCCGGTGGCCATGCAATGAGATCCATCGTGGGTTTTATCAACGCCTTGAAACATTCAAAGCGTGCCCTCAGCCTTGCGCTGATCGCCAGCACATGCTCATGGAACACCCACGCAAAAACCCCAGCCAATCTGCTCAACCCGCCGGTATGGATTGGCTTTGACGACGCCTACGGACAAAAGAGCAATACCTCGGCGATGGCCATCGAATGGGGCATCCAGGCGGCCATGGAAGAGATCAATGCCAAAGGGGGCGTGTTGAATGGCCGCCCCCTGAAACTGATCACCACCGACAACAAGAGGGTCTCGGCAAAAGGCAAAGACAACTTCAGTCAACTGGCCGGCACCAAGGACCTGGTTGCCGTGCTGACCGGAAGATTCAGCCCGATCAGCGTCGAGATACTGCCTGAGGCCCATCGACTGAACGTGCCCATGATCAGTGTGTGGGGCTCAGCCGACCCCATCACGGACCACGCTTACAAACCCTCCTATTCTTTTCGCGTCTCGCTCAAGGACGATGGGGGGGTCGAAGCGATGATGAGCCGACTGTCGTCCAAATACACCGTCAGGCAAGCCTGCGCCATCTTGCCCAACACCGCATGGGGGCGATCTGCAGCAAATGTGATTCAAACAAAGTCATCCCAAAACTCGATCCGTTTTCCGATGATCCGTTGGTACAACTGGGGCGACACCTCGTTCAAGGACCACTACCAGGCCTGCATGGACTCTCGAACCCAAGGGCTGCTGTTTGTGGGCAATGAAAAAGAAGGCGCCATGTTGATCAAGGAAATAGCTGCACAACCTCGCACCCTGCGACTGCCCGTGGTGTCGCACTGGGGTGCTGTGGGGGGCACCTTGCACGAGCTGGCCAAAGATGAGTTGTCGATGGTCCAGGTGGACTTCATCCAGACCTTCACCTTCATCAACAACAAGCGGCCCCGCGCGGTTTACTTGGCCAATTGGATTCAGAAAAAAAATGGCCTCAAAAGCACGGGCGAAATTCCAAGCCCCGTGGGTGCAGCGCATGCTTACGACACCGTGCACCTGATTGCAAGCGCCATTCAGATTGCACAAACCACCGCACCACCCAAAATCAGGGATGCACTGGAAAGGCTGCCCCCATTCAACGGGGCCGTCAGGCATTACGCCCAAGCATTCACCGAGCGTCGGCACGATGCCCTCGGAAAATCTCAAGTGCTGTTTGTCAAGCTTGCGCCTTCCGGCCAATTGACACCCCAAGATTGAAATGCGTCGATTGACATCACTCAAAGCGCAGATCAGCCGTGAAGTATTCAAGCTTTTTGGCGCTTACATCACGGGCTTCACGCTGCTGAGTATTCTCCTGGCTGTTTATGGCATTAATTTTTATCACCAAGAGGAGTTCAATCACTGCAAGGCATTGATCGCCACCCGGCTGTCGTCAGAACTCAGCGCATCCTTCAAGCTGGCCGACGATCTGGCGCACGCCACG
>CAIZSE010000135.1 GCA_903935585.1 uncultured Burkholderiales bacterium
GGGGGTATAGCTCAGCTGGGAGAGCGCTTGCATGGCATGCAAGAGGTCAGCGGTTCGATCCCGCTTACCTCCACCAAAGTGTCGAGATGATTCATCAGAATCAGTCCAGGTTATGACCCTATCGTCTAGAGGCCTAGGACATCACCCTTTCACGGTGAGTACCGGGGTTCGAATCCCCGTAGGGTCGCCAAGTTTTGTGACACTTGGTCAGTTTGCAACTGCATCCTGACGAAAGTTACAGCTATCAGGAGTGGTAGTTCAGTTGGTTAGAATACCGGCCTGTCACGCCGGGGGTCGCGGGTTCGAGTCCCGTCCACTCCGCCAGTAAGTCAGTAAAAATGCGCCTTTGGGCGCATTTTTTATTTCTACTCACCTTTAACCCACCTATGAATTTTTGTCTGAAGTGGCTAGAGGTTTGGGGCAATGCCACTCTATGTAGACGATGTTGAAGCGATGCCAATTGAAACCGACCCGCCAGTTTTTGGCGTGTCTCATGCATCGTTAAAATGATCAGATGCCTTTATCAGTAGATTCAGACTTCGCGGGTTTGCCCAAAGATGCCCAGAGCATTTTGAATTTGGCTGCCAAATCATTGTTCGATGTCTTTGCCCATGCCAGCGAGGGCATGCTGTTGGTGAACCGTTCTGGGCGAGTGGTATGGATCAATGACCAGTACCGCCGATATCTGCCCGCACTTGGTTTTGCCAACGAGCAGGCCTTTGTCGGTCAGCCTGTGGCCGAGGTGATTCAGAACACGCAAATGCAGCGTGTGCTGGAGACAGGCAAGCCCATCCTGATTGACTTGCTGACGAACAAGGCGGGCACCTTTGTGGTGAGCCGATTCCCATTGCGGGACGATGTCGGGCAGGTGATCGGGGCCTTGGGGGTGGTGTTGTTTGACCAGCCACAGTCCAATTTGCAGCCGTTCCTGGCAAAATTTTCCTTGATGCAGCGCGAGCTGGATGAGGCGCGCGATGCGCTGGCTGCCCAGAAACGCTCGGGGCTGGGTCTGCGTCAGGCGCGTCACAGTTTTGCCAGTTTCATTGGTACCAGCGCTCCCGTGGTGGAGCTCAAGCGCCAAGCGAGACGTGCCGCCCAGTCCAGCAGCCCGGTGTTGCTGCTGGGCGAGACCGGCACAGGCAAAGAGTTGCTGGCCCACGCGATCCATGCTGCTTCGCCTCGGGCCAAAGGACCTTTGGTGAGCGTGAACATTGCAGCGGTGCCTGAAACCTTGCTGGAAGCCGAATTTTTTGGTGTGGCTCCCGGTGCATACACGGGCGCTGACCGCAAGGGGCGCGAGGGCAAGTTCAGACTGGCCGATGGCGGCACCTTGTTTCTGGACGAAATCGGTGACATGCCCTTGGGCTTGCAGGCCAAACTGCTGCGCGCCTTGCAAGAAGGCGAGATTGAGCCGCTGGGCTCCAACCGTTTGCTGCCCTTTGACGCGCGGGTTATTGCTGCGACATCACATGACCTGGCCAAGCTGGTGCACGAAGGGCGTTTTCGGGAAGACTTGTATTACCGACTGAATGCCTTGCCTTTGCGGGCGCCAGCTTTGCGTGACCGGGCCAGCGATATCCCCGCCTTGATCGAGGTGTTGGCTGAAGACCTGGCGTTGAGCAGTGGTTTGCAACATCCCGAATTCAGTGCGCAGGCCATTGCCTTGCTGTCGGTCCAAAACTGGCGAGGCAATGTGCGCGAACTGCGCAACGTGATCGAGCAGTTGCTGCTGCGCAGCGACACAGGCTTGCTGGATGCCCCCGAGGTGGAAGGCGTTCTGCGGGAGTCTGGGTTGAGCCAGATCACACCAGCACCCCTTGCGGCGCCGGTGGCGCCCAATCAGGCAGCAGGGGCACAGCTGCTGCTGTCGCCTTTGTCGCAACAGGTTCAGGCGCTGGAGCGCATGGCTGTGGCGGCGGCCTTGCAATCCACGCAGGGCAACAAATTTGCAGCGGCCAAATTGCTGGGCGTGTCGCGGTCCAAACTGTACCAATGCCTGTCTTGATTTGTATTTTAAAAATACAAGTGTATATTTTTAAGACATTTAACTGTATTTAAAAAAGACATATTGCGGCGTGTCTTGCCTCAAGTATTTTGGCAGGTTGAGAAAATCTTAATTGTGACAACGACTTAGGACGATGGTCTGTCTTCACGGACTCTGGCATGGCTTGTGCTTGACTGTCTATGTCCATCACCAGATCAATAATTTTCAATCAGGAGACCCACATGTTTCGCAGACACCTCATTTCCCTGGCCGCTTTGTACTTGACCGCCGCATCGCCCTTGGCCGTCATGGCCCAGGGCAAGGACATCAAGATCGCCCACATCTACAGCAAGACAGGTCCGCTCGAAGCCTATGGCAAGCAGACCCAGGTCGGACTGATGATGGGCCTGGACTACGCCACGGGGGGCACCATGACCGTGGGTGGCCGCAAGATCGTTGTGATCGAAAAAGACGACCAGGGCAAGCCTGACCTGGGCAAAAACCTGCTGGCCGCCGCCTACGGCGACGACAAGGTGGACCTGGCCGTGGGTCCGACCGCTTCGCCCGTGGCGCTGGCCATGCTGCCAGTGGCCGAGGAGTACAAAAAGATCTTGCTGGTCGAGCCTGCCGTGGCCGACTCCATCACCGGCGACAAGTGGAACAAATACATCTTCCGCACCGGCCGCAACAGCAGCCAGGACGCGATTGCGAACGCCGTGGCGGTGGACAAGGACGGCGTGAGCATCGTCACCATGGCGCAAGACTCGGCTTTTGGCCGTGACGGCGTGAAGGCCTTCAAGGAAGCGCTCAAAAAATCCAAGCTGGTGCACGAAGAGTACCTGCCACCTGCCACCACCGACTTCACCGCTGGTGCGCAGCGCATGATCGACAAGCTCAAGGGCCAGCCGGGCCGCAAGATCATCTTCATCATCTGGGCCGGGGGCAACCCGTTCAAGATCGCCGACATGGACTTGAAGCGCTACGGCATCGAGATCGCCACGGGCGGCAACATCCTGCCCGCCATGGTGGCCTACAAGCAGTTCCCCGGCATGGAAGGCGCGGCTTACTATTACTTCGGCATGCCCAAGAACCCGGTCAACGATGCGATGGTGGCCTCGCATTACCAGCAGTTCAAGTCGCCACCAGACTTTTTCACGGCGGGCGGCTTCTCCTCTGCCATGGCGCTGGTCACCGCGCTGAAGAAAACCAATGGCGACACCAGCGCGAACAAGCTCATCAGCGCCATGGAAGGCATGAGTTTTGACACGCCCAAAGGCAAGATGACCTTCCGCAAGGAGGATCACCAGGCCATGCAAAGCATGTACCACTTCAAGATCAAGCTTGACCCGGCTTTCGCCTGGGGTGTGCCTGAGCTGATCCGCGAGATCAAGCCCGAAGAAATGAACGTGCCGATCCGCAACAAACGCTGATGCTGGAAACGCACAACCTGACTGTGCGGTTTGGCGGTCATGTGGCGGTCAATGCGGTCTCGTGCCGTTTTGGGCCTGGCACACTGACCGCCATCGTCGGCCCCAACGGGGCAGGCAAAACCACCTACTTCAACCTGATCTCGGGACAGTTGCCTGCCACGGCAGGCTCGGTGCATTTGAACGGCCGCGAGCTGACGGGCTTGCCCGCCTCAGCGCGCACCCGCGCTGGGTTGGGCCGTGCGTTTCAGTTGACCAATTTGTTCCCGAATCTGTCGGTGCTGGAGAACGTGCGCTTGGCCGTGCAAGCCACAAAAGAGGGCGCTCACCGCCGGGGCCTGAACCTGTGGAGTATCTGGAGTGACCATGCGCAACTCACAAACCGTGCGCTGGAGATTCTGGCGTCGGTGTCCATGACCGCGCAGCAGGAGGCTCCGGTGGCCAGCCTGCCGCACGGCGATCAGCGCAAGCTCGAAGTGGCGCTGCTCATGGCGCTGGACCCTTCGGTCTACATGTTCGACGAGCCCACGGCGGGCATGAGCCACGACGAAGCGCCAGTGATCCTCGATCTGATTCGCCAGCTCAAAAAAGACAAGACCAAAACCATTTTGCTGGTCGAGCACAAGATGGACGTGGTGCGCGAGTTGGCCGACCGCATCATCGTGCTGCACAACGGCGCTTTGGTCGCCGATGGCGAGCCGAACGAGGTGATCGCATCACCCATCGTGCAAGAGGCTTACCTGGGCAAAGCCAAGGAGGCCGCATGAACAAAGCTGGCATGGACGCCAACTTGTTGACCCTCGAAGGCGTGCACACGCACATCGGGGCGTACCACATCCTGCACGGCGTGGATCTGGTTGTGCCGCGTGGTGAGCTGACTTTGCTGTTGGGCCGCAATGGTGCGGGCAAGACCACCACGCTGCGCACCATCATGGGCCTGTGGCCAGCGTCGCAAGGGCGCATTACTTTTGACGGTGAAGACATCACGGCGCTCAACACGCCCGCCATTGCGCAAAAAAACATCGCTTATGTGCCGGAAAACATGGGCATCTTCTCGGACCTGACGGTCAAGGAAAACATGCTGCTGGCTGCGCGCAGTGCAAAGACTGCAGCGCAGATGGACGAATCGCGGCTGCAATGGATTTTCAAGCTTTTCCCGGCTGTCGAGAAATTCTGGCATCACCCGGCCGGCAAATTGTCGGGCGGACAAAAGCAGATGCTGGCCGTGTCGCGGGCCATCGTGGAGCCGCGAGACCTGCTGATCATCGACGAGCCCAGCAAGGGCCTGGCTCCGGCCATCATCCAGAACATGATCGATGCATTTCAGCAGCTCAAGGCCAGTGGCGTGACCATCTTGCTGGTCGAACAAAACATCCACTTTGCCCAGCAGCTGGGTGACACCGTGGCCGTGATGGACAACGGCCGTGTGGTGCATGCCGGCCGCATGCAGGCACTGACCGAAGACACGGCCTTGCAGCAATCCTTGTTGGGGCTGGCGCTATGAAGTTATTTCAAGATGTGGACACCCGCCCCTTGCTGCTGGTGCCGGTGCTGGCCCTGCTGGCCTGGCCCCTGATCGGTTCGAGCTCGACCTGGCTCACGCTCACCGTGGCGGGCCTGGCCATGGGTATGATCATTTTCATCATGGCTTCCGGCTTGACGCTGGTGTTCGGTCTGATGGACGTGCTGAACTTCGGCCACGGCCTGTTCATCGCGCTGGGCGCTTTTGTGGCTTCCAGCGTGCTGGGCGCCATGGGTGACTGGACGGGTTCGGGCGAGTGGTGGCGCAACATGGTGGCGGTTCTGCCCGCAATGGTCATTGCCATGGCTGTGGCAGCGGCGGTGGGCCTGGCCTTTGAACGCTTCATTGTGCGGCCCGTTTATGGCCAGCACCTCAAGCAGATCCTGATCACCATGGGCGGCATGATCATTGGCGAAGAACTCATCAAGGTCATCTGGGGCCCGCTGCAGATCGCCTTGCCTTTGCCCGAAGCCATGCGTGGCTCGGTGCTGTGGGGCGATGCGGCGATCGAGAAATACCGTCTGCTCGCAGTGGCCGTGGGGCTGGCTGTGTTTGCCGTTCAAATGTGGGTGCTGGGCCGCACCAAGATCGGCTTGCTGATTCGCGCTGGCGTGCAAGACAGCGAGATGGTCGAGTCGATGGGCTACCGCATCCGCAGCCTGTTCGTGGGCGTGTTCGTGGTGGGCAGCGCGCTGGCGGGGCTGGGCGGGGTCATGTGGGGCCTGTACCAGCAAAACGTGGTGCCGCAGATGGGCGCACAGGTCAACGTGCTGATCTTCATCGTCATCATCATCGGCGGGCTGGGCTCCACGGGTGGGGCACTGATCGGCGCCTTGCTGGTCGGCCTGATGGCCAACTACACCGGCTTTCTGGCGCCCAAACTGGCGCTGTTTTCCAACATCGCGCTGATGGTGGGCATATTGCTTTGGCGTCCGCAGGGGGTGTACCCCGTGGCCAACCGTTAAGGACACCCCGATGCTCAATCGTTTGATTTCCAACGACCGACCGCGCAGCCGCCTGTTGGCCGCTTTGCTGGTCCTCATCTTGTTGGGTTTGGCCTTCGCACCCTTCCTGTTTCCGGGCGTCAAGGCCTTGTCGGTCGCGGCCAAGGTGCTGATTTTTGTGGTGCTGGTGGCAGGCTTTGACCTGTTGCTGGGCTACACCGGCATCGTGAGTTTTGCGCACACCATGTTCTTTGGCATCGGGGCCTATGGCATCGCCATTTCGTCCAATATCTGGGGGCCTACATGGGCTGCCCTTGGCTTGGGATTTTCCCTGTCATTGGTGCTCACCCTGGTTCTGTCGCTGGCCATTGGCCTGTTTTCGCTGCGGGTGCGGGCGATCTTTTTTGCCATGATCACGCTGGCCGTGGCGGCAGCCTTCCAGACGCTGGCTTCGCAGTTGTCGGACTTCACGGGTGGTGAAGACGGACTGAGCTTCAAGCTGCCCGAGCTGCTGTTGCCCAGCACGGAGTTCAGCGAAGAACCGTTTCTGGGTGTGTCACTTGACGGCCGCTTGCTGTGCTACTACCTGCTGTTTGTGCTGGCTGTGGGCATGTTGCTGTCGCTTTTGCGCATCGTCAACTCGCCCTTTGGCCGTGTCTTGCAGGCCATTCGCGAAAACGAGTTCCGAGCCGAGGCCATCGGTTACCGCGTGGTGGTCTACCGCACGCTGTCGAGCGTGTTGTCGGCCCTCTACGCCTGTGTGGCCGGGGCCATGCTGGCGCTCTGGTTGCGTTACAACGGGCCGGACACCTCGCTCAGTTTTGAAATCATGATGGACGTGCTGCTGATCGTGGTCATTGGTGGCATGGGCACGATTTACGGCGCGGCCATCGGTTCGGTGCTGTTCTTGTTGGCGCAAAGCTATTTGCAGGATTTGCTGCGCCTGGCCAGCGAAGCCACGGCGGCGCTGCCTTTGCTGTCTGCGCTGCTCTCGCCCGACCGCTGGCTGCTCTGGCTCGGCTTGCTGTTTGTGTTGTCGGTGTATTACTTCCCGACCGGGGTGGTGGGGCGCTTGCGCACCCGTGCGGCGCTGCGGGCGCTTCATAAAAATAGCTGATCTGCACCAAGGGTTTGGGGTCCACATGGCTTTCACATCGAACTACATCACCTGCGCTGGGCTGGAAATTCATTACACCGACTGGGGCAAGGCCGACAAAGGCACTGTGATCGCCTGGCACGGCTTGGCGCGCACTGGGCGCGACATGGACGAACTGGCCGAGCACCTGAGCGCACGCGGCTACCGTGTGATTTGCCCCGACACGGTGGGCCGTGGTCTGTCGCAGTGGAGCAGTGCCCCCGAGCAGCAGTATTGCCTGGCCTTTTACGCCCGGCTGGCCCGCGAACTGATGGACGGCCTGCAGCTGCGCGCTGTGCATTGGGTGGGCACGTCCATGGGGGGAGCGATTGGCACGCTGTGCGCGGCGGGCCTGGTCGAGCCCAGCCTGAAGCACCGCATTTTGAGCCTGACGCTCAACGACAACGCGCCCGAACTGGCGCAGGCCGCGATCGACCGCATCAAGGCCTATGCGGGCACGCCCCCGGCCTTTGCCACGGTGCTCGAGCTGGAAGCGTTTTTTCGTCAGGTCTACCAAGCCTTTGGGTGGCTCAGCGACGCGCAATGGCGACGCTTGACCGAAACGTCGACCCGGCGTCTGCCGGATGGCCGCGTCACGCCGCATTACGATCCGGCGATGGTCACCCAGTTCACGGCGCACCCCAACGACTACCTGATCTGGCCGCATTACGATGCCATTGAGGTGCCAGTTCTGCTGCTGCGTGGGGTCAATTCCGATTTGGTCCTGCCTGAAATTGCTGCTGAAATGCGTCGACGTGGACCGGCTGTTCGGGGTCTGCTCAAACACATTGAGGTGCCGGGTTGCGGCCATGCCCCGGCGCTGAACGTGTTGCAGCAACTCCATTGGGTCGCGGCCTTCATCGAGGCGGCTTGAGCGCCTGCAAGGCCGCCCCTTTAAAGGCAAGGCTGTTTGAAGCTGCTTGCCTTGCAAGCAATGCTCCGCTGATCGCCATCGACTTGACCGGACGTGTTGGTTGGGAATCCCCCTGATTGGACACAGATGTTGACTGCGCGCGCGAGTCTCTCATCCTCCCGCTAGGCCACAGCTCAAAAACCAAATGAGGGTAAACCTGAGCTTTTAATTTATCGATAAAGAAGATAAATTCACGTTTTGTCGATAAAAATGGCTCTCAAAAAAGGAGGCGTGCCCATGAAACGTTTTTTAACAGGCCTGTTAAGCGGGTTGTTCATGCTGGCCAACAGTTACGCGGCCTTTCCCGAAAAGCCCATCCGTTTCGTTGTCGCCTTCGCCCCGGGCAGTTCCACCGACATCGTGGCCCGCTTGATTGGAGAGCAAATGTCGGTCGCTTTGGGGCAGCCGGTGATTGTCGAGAACAAGCCGGGCGCAGGCGGCAACATTGCCACACAAGGTGTGATGAACGGGCCAGCCGATGGCTACACCCTGCTGTTTCACAGCGTGGCCTACGCGGTCAATCCGTCACTGTTCAGCAATGCCGGCTATGACGCGGTGAAAGACCTGCAAGCGGTGGCTCTGGCGGGCTTTACCCCCAACTTGCTTTATGTGCACCCGGACGTCAAAGCCAACACGCTGCCTGAACTGCTGGCTTTGGCGCGTAACGGCAAGCTCGCCTATGCGTCCTCGGGCAACGGCACCACCACGCACCTGGGTGCCGAATGGCTGTTTCGTGGGCTCGCCAAGGTGGATGTGACGCACGTGCCATTTCAGCCGGCTGCGGCCACCAACGCGGTGGTCAGCGGCCAGGTGCCAATTGCCTCGACCTCGATGCCGCCGGCCGTGCCTTTTGCCAAAGCCGGCAAGGTGCGCCCGATCGCCGTGATGTCGCTCAAGCGCAGCCCGGCCTTGCCCGATGTGCCGACCGTGGCCGAGCTCGGCTTCAAGGACTTTGAAGCCAACACCTGGTTTGCAGTGTTCGCCCCGGCCAAGACGCCGACTGCCGTGCTGGACCTGCTGAACGCAGAGATCAACAAGGCCCAGGCCGTCAAGTCGGTGCAAGAGCGGTTTGAAAACCTGTCACTCGAAGCCGGTCGCATGGACCGCCCCACACTGCGCCGCTATGTCGAGGGCGAGGCCGGCAAGTGGGGCCAGTTGGTCAAGGACCTGAACATCAAGATCCAGTGATGTTGCAGGCCCACACCCTTTAAGAATTTCAAGCAACTCAAGAAAGACAAGCGATGCGTTTTGTAAGTTACACCACTGGCGGCGCCCCGGGTTGGGGGCTGCTGGTTGAAGGCGGTGTGGTCGATGGCCAGCAACTGGGGTCAGGCCTGCCGCACACCCTGCGTGAATTCATTGCGCAGTGTGCGGCCCAGCCCACGCTGCTGGCTGATGTGGCATCACGCGCCAATGCAGCCACACCAAGTCCACTGAGTTCTGTGACGCTGGCGCCTTGCGTGCCCGACCCCGGCAAGATCATTTGCCTGGGCGTGAACTACGTGGACCACGCGAAGGAGGGCGGCAACGTGATTGCCGACTACCCGGCATTCTTTTTGCGATGCAACACCTCGCTGCTGGCGCACGGCGCGCCTTTGCAGGTGTCGCCCACTTCTGACAAACTTGATTTCGAGGCCGAGTTGGCGGTGGTGATCGGGCAACGCACGCGCTTTGTGTCCGAGGCAGATGCGCTCAAATCTGTGTTCGGCTATGCCTGCTTCAACGATGGCTCTTACCGCGACTACCAGCGCAAGGCCAGCCAGTGGACGATTGGCAAGAACTTTGACGCCAGCGGCGGTTTCGGCCCCAGCCTGGTGACCGCCGATGAACTGCCCGCGGGGTGTGTGGGCTTGCGCATTCAGTCGATTTTGAATGGCCAAATCATGCAGGATGCCGATACCAAAGACATGGTGTTTGGCGTGGCACGCACGATCTCTTTGCTGTCCGAATGCCTGACCCTGGAGCCCGGCGACGTGTTGGTCATGGGCACGCCGGGTGGCGTGGGCTATGCCCGTACGCCGCCGGTGTGGATGAAGGCGGGCGACACCATCGACATCAGCATTCAGGGCGTGGGCGTGCTGTCCAACCCGGTCACCGCATGAGAAACATCGATCTCGCCAACATCACCGAAGCCGCCGCGCAGAGCTTTCAAGGCCTGCCTGACGCGCGTCAGCAGGTCTTGGTGCAAGCACTGGTCAAGTCGCTTCACCAATACGCCAAGGATGTTCAGCTCACCCATGCCGAGTGGCGTGCGGCGCTGGTGTTCTTGCACAAGGTGGGGGACATCTCCAGCGACAGTCGCAGCGAGTTCTCGTTGCTGTCGGATGTGATGGGGCTGTCGAGCCTCGTGGATCTGCTGGACTCGGATCCGTCAGCCACACCCGGTAGCGTGCTGGGGCCTTTCCATACGGTGGGGTCGCCCTGGCTGGACAACCCTGCCAATTTGATCGGCGCCAATGAGGGCCAGCGCGTGCTGCTGCGGGCCAGTGTCTGTGACAGCGCTGGGCAACCCCTGCCGACGGCCACCATCGACTTTTGGCAAAACGCCGGCAACGGGCTTTACTGGCAGGTCGACCCCAGCCAGCCACAGGACAACCTGCGCTGCCAGCTCAAGGTGTCGGCTGAAGGGCGCTTCGAGATTGCAACCATTCGCGCAGTGCCGTATCAGATTCCGACCGACGGCCCGGTCTGGCTGGATCTGGTGCAACCTGCAGGCCGCAGCGCCTGGCGACCAGCGCACTTTCATGTGATCGTCTCGGCACCGGGTTACCGTACATTGGTGACCGAGCTGTTTGACGCTGAAGACCCATACCTTGACAGCGATGTCGTCTTCGGCGTGCGCGATGCACTGGTGGGGCGTTACCAGGAGGTGATCGATCCGCAGGCCTGTGCACGAATCGGACTGTCTGGCACCACGGTGCCGGTGATGAATGTCGAGATTCGTTTGGCCCATGTCTGACGAATTGGCTCACTTTCCAAACTCTTTAGCGCATAGCAATGCTTGAAACTGCTGACGCCGCTGGCTTGAGCAGGCCCTCGGGTTGCGGCAGGCAGCTGCAAGCGCCGCACTCAGAAATGCCCAACGAAGGCGTGCAATTTTTCCATTTTCAGCATGGAGTAAAAATGAAAATAAGTCGATGGCTTTTGGCGGTTTTCGCCACTCAGATGTTCTGGGTCAGCACCGTGACGGCGCAAGGCTCGCCACCAAAACCGGTCGCACAGGATGAGTTTCGCGTCACGCTTTTGGGAACCGGCAGCCCGGCACCCGTCATGCGGCGCTTTGGCCCGGGTGTGCTGGTGCAAGCGGGTGGCAAGACGCTTTTGATTGACTGCGGCCGAGGCACCACCCAGCGCCTGATGCAGTCCGGCTTGCGGCTGGGGCAAGTCGATGCATTGTTTCTCACGCACCTGCATTCAGACCACATCGTCGGCATCCCCGACCTGTGGCTGACGGGCTGGCTGGAAGCCAATTACGCACAGCGCAAGGGCCCATTTGTGGTCTACGGTCCGGCAGGTACGCAAGGCATGATGGACGGCCTGGCCAAGGCGTATGACTGGGACATCAAGGCCCGCATTGCAGACCAGGACCTCAAGCCAGACAACATTCGCGCTGTGGTCTCAGAGTTCAAACCGGGTGTGATTTATGACCAGGGTGGTGTCAAGGTGACGGCCATCGAGGTGGACCATGGGGAACTGCTGAAGCCGGCTTTTGGTTTCAGGGTCGATTACGCCGGGCGTTCGGTCACCATTTCGGGGGACACCCGTTTCAGCCCCAACCTGATGGACAAGGCAATGGGGACCGACTTGCTGATTCACCAGGTGGCGGCGGTTCGCGAGGCCTTGCTGGAGTCGCCCGTTTTCAAGGTGATCTTGTCCCACCACACGCGCCCTGAAGAGGCGGGCACCTTGTTTTCAGCGGTCAAACCCAAGTTGGCGGTTTACTACCACTTCGTGTTGCTGGGAACGCCGGGTATTTCGGCGGTGACCGAGCAAGAGGTTGTCGAAATGACCCGCAAAACCTACAGCGGGCCGCTGCTGATTGGTGAAGACCTGATGGCGTTTCGCATTGACAAAGACCAGGTACGCCAGCTGCCGGCCAGGACACCCTGAAATTTTTGCCAGCACATCCAAGTTGCACAGTCCAACCTTCTTCAAGGCTTCAATATGCCCATTCAACGCAGACACCTGATTCAAAGCGCTGGCGCCGTGCTGGCCAGCCCCTTTCTTGGCGCCTTGCCTGCGCATGCACAGGCCTACCCGGCACGACCTTTGCGTCTGGTGGTGCCTTTTGCCAGTGGTGGGCCAACGGACAGCTTTGCGCGTTTGTATGCCGTAGGCTTGTCCCAGGTGCTTGGGCAGACGGTGGTGGTCGAGAACAAGGCCGGTGCGGGGGGTGCGCTCGGTGCCATGGAGGTGCGCCGAAGCACGGCCGATGGCTACACGCTGCTTTTTGGCACAGCCTCCACGCATGCGCTTTACAACCTGATTCAGCCCAAACCGCAGTTTGATTCGGTGGATGACTTTGCCTATGTTGGTGTGCTCGGTGGCGCGCCCGCCGCGTTCGCCGTTTCGCCCAAGATGCCAAGCCATCTCAAGGGTCTGGCGGAAGCGGCAAGACTCAATCCAGGCAAGTTCAATTACGGCTCGCCGGGCAGCGGCACCTTGCTGCACGTGGCAGCCGAACGCTTGAAGTCTTTGACAGGCATGGGCATCACGCATGTGCCTTACAAGGGCAGCGCACCAGCCCTGCAAGACCTGATGGGCGGCACCATCGAGATGTCTGTGGACACCCTGGGGTCATTGCTGCCCCACCAGGAAAGCGGACGCTTGCGCATTGTGGGTGTGGCCACGGCCAAGCGGCTTGCGCTGGCACCGGATATCCCCACTGTGGCCGAGTCCGCTGGGCTGGCCCAGCCTTTCGAGGCCATGCTCTGGAACGTGGTCACCGCGCCACGCGACACGCCACCGGCAGTTTTGCGCCAGCTGGCCGAGGCCACGCAACGGGTCATGACCGACCCAGCGCTGATCAACAAGCTGGGGAGTCAGGCCATGTTTGCCGACCTGCATGTCGGGCAAGCTGCGGCAGTGGCTTTTGTTCAGGCTGAACGTGCCAAGTGGAAGCCCATCATCGCCACGCTTGGCAATCTGGCTGCTGGTTGATATTTTTAAAAGGACAGGAACACCATGGCGGAACACCTTATTGCCATCCATTCGAGCCTTGACCTCGCTGTCGCCACCCGCATCACCGACGAAGTGCTGCGTTTGCGTCAGCAGCACAACTTGTTGCCGCTGGCGGTGGTCGTGCTGGATGCCGGCGGCAACCTCGTGAGCTTTCGGCGCGAGAACGGCTGCGGCGTTCTGCGCTTCGACATTGCTTTTGGCAAGGCCTGGGCATCGCTGGGCATGGGCATGGCCACGCGCCAGATCAGGGACCGTTTGGCGACACGGCCTAACTTCCAGAGCGCTCTGGCTGCAGCTTCCGATGGCCGGTTTATCCCGACGCCAGGTGGTGTGCTGTTGCTGAGCAGTGATCATGTCGCGATCGGTGCGGTGGGCATCAGCGGTGACGCCTCGGAGAAAGACGAGTTTTGCGCCATAGAGGCCATCAAGGCCGCCGGGTTCAAGCCCGAGCCGCCCGAGCCTGCACCCGACTGGAATGCCGCCGGACTCTAAAGTTCAGTGGTGGGATTTTTTCATTCATCACGGCAGGAGTTTTGCATGCATTTCTTGAAAACATTCCCTTCGCTGGTGTTGATGCTGTTGCTGGCCATGTTGGGCTTCAGCGCGACAGCCCAGACCAGCTACCCGTCCAATCCGGTCAAGCTTGTGGTGCCGCTGACCGCTGGCTCGGGCGCTGACACGGCAGGCCGCATCCTCGCGCAGTCGCTTAACAAAGCCTGGAAGCAGCCCGTGGTCATTGAAAACCGCCCGGGCGCAGGCGGTTTGATTGGCACCTCCGCCGTGGTCAGCGCCGAGCCCAACGGCTACACGCTGCTGTTGCAGTCGGCGGGTTATGCCTCCAACACCGCGATTTACGCCAAGCTGCCTTACGACCCGCTCAAAAGTCTGGTGGAGGTGGCCATGATTGGTGTGACGCCCTATGTCATGGTGACGGCGCCCGACAGCGGCTACAAATCGATCCAGGACATCGTGAGCGCTGCCAAGGCCAAGCCTGGTGAGGTCCCGTTTGCCTCCGTGGGCCTGGGCAGTTCAACCCACTTTGCCGCCGAGCATTTTGCACAGGCTGCCGGCATCAACATGCTGCACGTGCCCTACAAGGGTGGCCCCGAGGCAATCCAGGACGTGATGGCCGGGCGAGTCGCCTTCACCATGGCCTCGTTGAGCACAGCGCTGGGACAAATCCGGGGCAGCAAATTGCGCGCCTTGGGGCTGGCCAGCAAGGCGCGCTCTGACGCGGCGCCAGACATCCCAACGATTGCCGAGCAAGGCTTCAAGGATTTCGACATCAGCTTGTGGTTTGGCCTGTGGGCGCCAGCGGGCACACCTGCTGGCGTGGTTCAAAAAATCACCGCCGATGTGGGCCGCGCCATGCAGGACCCGGAGTTGATGGCCTCCTACGCCAAGATCGGTATCCAGCCGCGCGCCATGAATGCCGAGAGCTTTGCCGCTTATGTGCGTGAAGAGATGAAAAAGTACCAATTCATCGCCAAGGAAGCGCGCATCGCAGCGCAGTAGGTGAGCGCACCCCAATCACCAGCGCTTGCAACAGCGCTGGGATCAGCGCATTGACCCGTCCAGAATCCATTCGCAGGCGTTGGTCAGGCCGTGTGACCGCCCTCGCGGGCTTCGCTGGCGACCAGGGTGGCGGTGCGCGTGTAGTGCTGCACCAGCAACTTCACGGCTTCATCGGCCTTGCCGCCGATGGCGGCTTCAAAAATGGCCACATGCTCGGCATGCACGTTGCGTGAACTGAAACTCTGTCCGGCGGCCACCTGCCTGAAGCGGTAAGCCTCGTCTGCCAGGTTGGCGCAAAAGCCGAGCAACCAGCGTGATGGGCATCGCGCCAGCAGCACCCGGTGAAAATCACGGTGCAGTGACTCCCACGCCGGGTTGGGTATGTACTGGTCTTCGGCCAGTGATCGTGGCGTGCGGGACAACTGGTGCACCAGCAGCACCAGCGCATGCTCCCAGTCGGTATCGCGCGCCTCAATGGCATCGCGCAAGGCCAAACTCTCGAGCCGGGCCCGGGTCTGTGCCAGCGTTGGCAGCTCATCCCACTTGAGCGCTGCGACACTGAAGCCGCGTTGGTCGGTCCGGTCAACCAGGCCCTCGGCCGACAGCCGACTGAGCGCTTCGCGCAGGGGACTGGCACCGACCTCATACCGCTGGCTGATGGCTTCCACCCGCAGCTTGCTGCCGGGTTCGAGGATGCCGTGCGTGATGTCCGAGCGCAGGTGTTCATAGACGGCGCTGGCACGGGTGATGCCGCCGATGCCATCGCTGGAGGTATTCAAGGGAGGCTTGCGTGCCATGGGTGTTGTGGGTGAGGACGGGTTGAAAAGGGGTTCAAGGCATTGTTAATCGATTAATTGAAGTTTATAGCAGCCCAGCATGCATCCCTGATGGATTCGCGTCGGGCTTGAACTGACCGGGTGTTTTTACTCTGGTGAAGGGGCCTGATTTGCCCACAAAATGGGCATTCATTTTTCGGGAGTTTTTTCATGAAGATTCGCACCTTGCTCAGCTTGCTGGCGCTGTTGGCCACCGGCGCTCAGGCCCAAAACCGTGAAGTCAACATCATTTGCTCAGCCCAGGCGGCCTGGTGCAGCATGATCGCCGTCACATTCGAGAAAAGCCAGGGCATCAAGGTCAACATGACGGCCAAGGGGTCTGGCGAGGCCATTGCCCAGCTGGCGGCAGAAAAAGCCAACCCCAAGACCGACATCTGGTTTGGGGGTACAGGAGACCCGCACCTGCAGGCGGCCGAGCAAAACCTGAGCCTCGAGTACAAATCGCCCACACTTCCCAAGTTGCACGATTGGGCACAAAAACAGGCGGCCCAGTCGGGCTACAAAACCGTGGGCATTTATTCCGGCCCCTTGGGCTTTGGCTACAACACCGAGCTGCTGGCCAAGAAAAAGCTGCCCGTGCCCAAGACCTGGGGCGACCTGCTCAAGCCCGAATACAAAGGCGAAATCCAGTCGGCCAACCCGGCCTCCAGTGGCACGGCCTACACCATGATCGCCACCCTGGTGCAGCTCATGGGCGAAGACAAGGCGTTTGAATACCTCAAGGGCCTGCACAAGAACATCGGCACCTACACCCGATCGGGCACCGGGCCCATCAAGGCCGTGGCCCGGGGCGAAACGGCGGTTTCCATCAGCTTTGTGCACGATGGCCCAGGCGAGAAAGCGCAGGGCTTTCCCATCGAGACCATCACACCAACCGATGGCACGGGGGCCGAGATCGGCTCGATGAGCATCGTGCGCGGTAGCCGCAACCTGGAAGCGGCCAAGAAGTTTTACGAATGGGCCCTGACCCCAGCGGCCCAGGAGTTGGCTGCGGCCACCCTGCAGTTCCAGTTGCCATCGCACAAAGAGGCCAAGGTGGACCCGCGAGTGCCGGATTTCCGAAAAATCAAAATGATCAACTACGACTACGCCAAATACGGTCAGACGGCCGAAAGGCGACGCCTGATTCAGCGTTGGGAAAAAGAAGTCAATTCGCTGCCTCGCTGATGGAAAGCCGAACATGAACCCTGCGCTGCGCTTGCAGCGTGCTTTACAAGTTTGGGTTGCGCTCGGTGTGTTTGGCTTTTTGCTGCTGCCGTGGTATTTCCTGCAACAAACCTCCTTGCTCGAAGCGATGCCTGGTATCTGGCAGGGGGCCGAAACGGCCAGTGCCTTGATTCAGGCTCTGCAGCACGGCCGTTCCTGGCTGTGGTCGGGGTTGGCCGGTTTGCTGGTGTGTGGTGCGGCGGTGTGGGTGCCTTGCTCGGCGCGCCAACAAGGCCGGGCCTTGTTGCTGGGCAGCTTGCTCGGTTTGCTCGGTTTGCTGATCAGCGGCTTTGCCATCGGCGCGACGGGTTGGGCTGTGGAGTCGCTCAACACTTTGTGGGGTGCTTTGCCCAACGGCCAATACGGCATGGGCTGGGGCGCTGCGCTGGTCTTGCTCAGTCTGGTGGTGCTGTTGGGCGCTGCCTTGGCACGCCTGGGTGGTTTCAGGGGTGATGTGTTTGTGGCTGCGGCCGTGGTCAGCTGCTCAGCGCTGCTGGCCTTGTTTGTGGTGTACCCGGTAATGCGTTCATTGGTGGCAGCCTGGGTGGACGATGCGGGCATGTATGCCTGGCCCCATTTGTTGCAAAGAGTGGCGACAGAGCGTGTTTGGGGCTTGGCTTGCCTGAGCGGGCAAAGCCGCTGCGGTGTGGCCTGGAACACCTTGTGGCTGGCGCTGATCACAGCCTTTGGCACCACCGTCATGGGCACCTTGCTGGCCTTGTGGGCCGAGCGGGGAGGCACGCGGCTTCACAAGCCTCTCAACGTGCTGGCCATGCTGCCGATCATCACGCCCCCCTTTGTGGTGGGCTTGGGGCTGATTTTGTTGTTCGGGCGGGCGGGCTTGTTCAACCAGGCGCTCGAATGGGCCTTTGGCATCGAGCCAGGGCGCTGGTTTTACGGGGTATTCGGCATCTGGCTGGCGCAGATGTTTGCTTTCACGCCGATTGCCTTCATGATCATGCGCGGGGTGGTGCAGGGTGTCAGCCCCAGCCTGGAGGAAGCCGCGCAAACCTTGCGTGCCAGCCGCATGCAGACCTTCTGGACGGTGACGCTGCCGCTGCTCAAGCCCGGTTTGGCCAACGCCTTTTTGGTCGGCTTCATCGAAAGCATGGCCGATTTTGGCAACCCGATTATTCTGGGTGGGCAGTACGCCGTGTTGTCCACCGAGATTTTCTTTGCCATCGTGGGCGCAGCCTTGGATCCCGGCATGGCCGCTGCCCTGGCCCTGGTGCTGACCGGCTTTGCGCTGGCAATATTTTTTGTGCAGCGTCGCGTTTTGGCTGGCAGCAGCTTCACCACAGTCTCGGGCAAGGGCGATGCGGGCGTGGCCATGGCTTTGCCGCAGGGCGTGTTGCGCGTGTGCCGCAGCATCGCCGGTCCGTGGCTGGTGTTCACCGTGGTGGTTTATTTGTTCGCCTTTGCGGGCGGTTTTGTGCAGACCTGGGGGCGTGACTTCACCTTCACTCTGGTGCATTTCAAGACGGCATTTGACGTGCAGGCAGGCGAATTTGGCTGGGTTTTTGCGGGCACCGCCTGGAAGTCGCTGTTCACCACACTCACCTTGTCTGCCATGGCTGCGCCCATTTGCACGGGCGTGGGCTTGTTGATCGCCTGGCTGTTGGCACGCGCCGAGTTCCAGGGCAAGGCCGTGTTCGAGTTTTCTGCCCTGCTGACCTTTGCCATTCCGGGCACCGTGTTGGGTGTGAGCTACATCCTTGCGTTCAACGTGCCGCCTGTGGAACTGACAGGGACCGGGCTGGTGATCGTTTTGTGCTTTGTGTTTCGCAATCTGCCAGTGGGTGTGCGGGCAGGCACGGCGGCGTTCAAGCAACTGGACAGGTCGCTCGATGAAGCCTCGCAAATGTTGCGGGCCAGCACTTTGACCACCTTGCGCAAGGTGGTTTTGCCACTGCTCAAGCCGGCTGTGGTGGCGGCGTTGGTCTACAGCTTTGTGCGCTCCATGACCACGGTCTCAGCGGTGATTTTTCTGGTCACGGCCCAGTACGAACTGGCCACCACCTACATCATTGGTCGCGTAGGCAATGGCGACTATGGTGTGGCGCTCGCTTACTGTACGGTGCTGATGGTGCTCATGTCGACCATCACCTGGGGTATTCAAAAGTTGGTGGGTGAGCGGCAGTTGGGGCGTCGGCCGAGCTCGCCCTCAGGCACTTGATGCAAGGAATTTTCGCAATGGGCATTCATTTCAAGCAGGTCAGTAAACGCTATGGTGGCGCTGACTCGCCGCTGGTGGTCAAGGGCATCGACTTTGTCGTGCCCAAGGGCAGCCTCACCACCATCCTCGGACCATCGGGTTGCGGCAAAACCACCACCTTGCGCATGATCGCCGGGCTGGAAACGCTGTCCGCCGGGCAGATCCTGATCGACGGTGTTGATGTGACGCATCTGGGGCCCTCCGAGCGCAACGTGAGCATGGTGTTTCAAAGCTATGCGCTGTTCCCCCACATGAATGTGATCGGCAATGTGCGCTACGGGCTGGATGTGAGTGGCGTACCGAGGCAGGAGGCAAAAGAGCGCGCTCTGAACAGCTTGTCGCTGGTGGGTTTGGCCGGCTATGAAGGGCGATTGCCCAGCGAACTGTCAGGTGGGCAGCAGCAACGCGTGGCGCTCGCCCGTGCCCTGGTGCTGGAGCCCTCGGTCCTGCTTTTTGATGAACCCTTGTCCAACTTGGACGCACGCTTGCGCCGCAGTATGCGCGACGAGATTCGCCATCTGCAGCAGCGCCTGGGTTTGACGGTGGCTTATGTCACGCACGATCAGAGTGAAGCCCTGGCGGTGAGCGACCAGATCATCGTGATGGAGAACGGCAGCATCGCCCAAGCGGGTACGCCGCAAGACCTTTACGAGCGCCCGATCTCGGCCTTTGTGGCGAGTTTCATGGGTGAGGCCATGCTGTTTGATGGGCAGTCTCTGGCAGACGGCTCGGTGCAGCTGGGGCCATTGCGACTTCTGCCGCGCCACACCGTGGCAGCAGGTACCGTGCGTGTGGCGGTCAGGCCTGAAGCCTGGCTGGTGGGGCGTGAACTGTCAGATGGCGAAAGCGTACCCGCCAGTTTGATGGCCGAACTCAAACAATCGGCCTATCTGGGCAGTGTTGTGGAGTTGAGCTTTGACACCGAGCTGGGACCGATCTTTGTGGTCTCGCCAGAGGTGGCACATGAATGGCGAGTGGGGCAGCGCTTCGCCTTGAGCTTGGCTGGCGGGGGTGTGTCTGTGGTGGCGGTTTAAAACAACGATTGCAAGAGCAGGCCAACGCAAACGATGTGCTGCCCAATCGATTGGCTGGCATGCAAACTCTTGTTGTTCGTGAGGTCCGTCCCCACCCCATCCGGCATCCACGGGCACCACGCCAAGGGCGGTGAAAGTCGCGCCCTTGGTGCGCATCAAGTCCGATAGGCTGGTGCTGGAGGGCTTTTTGGCTGTGTCGTCAGATGCCAAAGGTCTGGTGCTTTTTGCCCCTGGGTCTTCAGGCTACAGCGGGCTCTTGCACCAGGCTTGCTGTCAGGGCTTTCAGTGCATCTGCGTCCAGCGTTTCCATTTTCAGCAACGCTTGCGAACAGCGCTCCAGCAAGTCGCGGTTGGTGCTCAATATGCGGGTGGCCCTTTCCAGGTTGTGGCTCAGCAGCCCGGCGATGGCGGCGTCCAGTTTTTGTTGGGTGGCCTCAGACACCGGGTTGGAGGGTGGCATGAACAGGTTCTCCCCCATGCCCTAGGGCGCAGCGCGGTTGCTGTCGTGGCTCACGCAACCCAGTGCCTCGTCCATGCCGTAGCGCATGACCATTTCGCGGGCAATCTGGGTGGCCTTGGCCAAGTCGTCGGCTGCCCCGGTCGAGATGTGGCCGAGCATCAACTTTTCTGCGGCGCGTCCACCCAGCAGCACGCAAATCTTGCGCTGCAACTCGGCTTGCGTCATCAAATAACGGTCTTCGGTCGGGCGCTGGATGGTGTAGCCCAAGGCGCCAATGCCTCGCGCCACGATGGACACCTTGTGCACCGTGTCTGTATCCGGCAAGGCCAGCGCCACCAGCGTGTGGCCCATTTCATGGTGGGCCACGGCCAGACGTTCTTTGGGGTTGAGCACGCGGTTGCGTTTTTCCAGGCCTGCCACGATGCGCTCCACGGCAGCGGTGAAGTCCGCCAGTGTCACGTTGTCTGCTTTGCGCCGTGTGGCCACAATGGCGGCTTCGTTCACCAGGTTGGCCAGGTCGGCGCCCGTAAAGCCCGGCGTGATGGCGGCCACGGCTTCCAGCGAGAGTTGCGGGTGCAAGCGCACTTTACGGGCATGCACATTCAGGATGTCGATTCGCCCTTTTTTGTCAGGCTTGTCCACCAGCACCTGCCGGTCAAAGCGGCCGGCACGCAGCAGTGCCGGGTCGAGTATTTCGGGGCGGTTGGTGGCGGCCAAAATGATCACGCCGGACGAGGTGTCAAACCCGTCCATCTCGGCCAGCAACTGGTTGAGGGTTTGCTCTTTTTCATCGTGCCCGCCCAAGCCCGGAAACGCCCCACGGGCGCGTCCCAGCGCGTCGAGTTCGTCAATAAAGATGATGGCGGGCGCGGTCAGGCGGGCTTGCTCAAAAAGATCGCGCACCCGGGCGGCCCCCACACCCACAAACAGCTCGACAAATTCGCTGCCCGACATCGAAAAAAAGGGCACGCCAGCTTCACCCGCAACTGCCTTGGCCAGCAGGGTTTTGCCAGTGCCGGGTGGCCCCACCAAAAGCACGCCCTTGGGGATGTGCGCGCCCAGGCGGCCATAGTCTTCGGGGTGCTTCAAGAAGTCGACCACTTCCACCAGTTCCTGCTTGGCCTCGTCCACCCCGGCGACATCGGCAAAGTTGACCCCGGTGTGCCGCATCACATACACCTTGGCCCTGCTTTTTCCGATGTTCAAAAAACTGCCTGCACCTTGCTGGTTGACCAGGCGGCGAATCAGAAAAAACCAAAGCCCAAAAAAAACCAGAGAAGGCAGGATCCAGGACATCACATCGCGCAGCCAAGTGCTTTCAACAACCCGGGTGTAGGGCACTTTGTAGGTTTCCAACCTGGCTGCCAGCGCGGGCTCGACGCGCACGGTCAGCCAACGGGTCTTGTTGCCGAC
>CAIZSE010000136.1 GCA_903935585.1 uncultured Burkholderiales bacterium
AGATCAGGCCAGGCCGATCCAGTGCCGAACACGCCCAAGGCGGCGATGAACACGGCAAGGTTGCCGATGGCGTCGTTGCGAGAGCATAGCCACACGCTTCGCATGTTGGCATCGCCTTCTCGGAAGGCATAGAGCATCCATGCCACGGCCACGTTGGCCACCAGCGCCACGAGGGCTATTGAACCCATAGTGGTGGCCTGGGGCACGCCGCCATTCCACACCGACCACAGTGCTGCGCCCAGCACATACAGGCCAAAACCCATCATGCTCAAGGCTTTGAGCATGGCGGCGCGCGCTCGCCATGCCAGCGCCGAAGCCAGCACCGCGAGCGATACCGCGTAGTTCATCGCGTCGCCCGCAAAATCGACCGCGTCCGCCAGCAAAGAAAGTGACCCAGACTGAACGCCAGCCACGATCTCGACCAGGAACATCGCGGCATTGACCACGAGGGCGATCCAGAGGATCTTGCGGTAACGGACCAGGTTGACAATGGCATCAAGTTTGGGTGCGACGTGGTCACAGCAGTGGGTTGACATGGGTTTTCCTTTCAATACTTGCATTAGAAACCTTGGAGCCGCTACAGTGTCAAATACTTATTTAAAGCAGGATCATGTAATGCAGATAAAGGAACTTGCCCTCGCCACCGGCGTGGATGTCGAAACCATCCGTTACTACGAAAAACAGGGCCTGATGCCCGCGCCGGCTCGGCGCGACAACGGGTACCGCGACTACGCGGTGGCTCACCTTGAGCGCCTGTCATTCATCCGCCACTGCCGGGCTCTGGACATGCCGCTGGGCGATGTGAACCGGCTACTTGGATTCGTTGATAAACCGGACAGAAACTGCGGCGATGTCGATCTTCTGGTGGACGACCAACTGGCCCGTGTGCGCGCCCGCCTAAAGAGCATGAGGGCACTGGAGAAGCAGCTGCTTCGGCTGCGGGCGCGATGCCTCGGTACCCACGAGGGGGCGCACTGCGGCATTCTTGAAGAGCTAGTGTCCGCCGCTCACGGGGAGTCTTGCGCATGCCATCCAGGTTAATGCTGGGACGCCCAGAAACTCAAATGAGCAAAATGGCAGTCAATTAGTTCGATTTAGCTGATTGGCTTCATAACGGTAATCAGTTCAATGCAGCCCATTAACATCTTTCAGCCTACGTCAGCTTCTGGCCGGTAGCAGGTACCCTCCGCCGTAAACCGCTGTCTGCTAATGCTGCCTTTGAGTCAGTAGCCATCACTATCCTTTTACAGTCTCAGCCTGACCAAATCCGTAATCGCTGCTCCTCCCAAAGCGCAGGCGGATCCACCGCAAGATCAAACAGCGTCAGGTGATCTGGCAGCGCATCCTCCAAAATCGCCTCGACGATGTCAGGCGCCACCCATCTTGCAGCAGGGCCAGAACTAGAGCAATACTGCCGTCGCCATTCGCCGATTTCGCTGGGTGAGGCGGTTGTGACCCCAGGCTTTGAGTTGCCAAACCCTTTTGTGATTCACGCTAGAGCAGCTAGTTTCATCAATGACGACCTCCCCGAGAAATACCTCGACCTTGCCGTTGCTCAGGCTCTCCGTGTGGCAAAAGAAGCAGGTATTAAATCAATGGCCATGCCCGCAATCGAAACTGGCGTTTTCAAGTTCCCACCAGAGTTATCTGCTGAAATCATCATCAACGGCCTGCTGAATCGGAGTGAGGACTCCCCAGAGATCCATTTGGTTCGGATTTGCGTTGGCGCGCAAGAAATGAAGGCCGTTTTCGCTTCTACTTTTGCTGCAAAAATATCTTCTCCTGCATAGACCAGTCCATGGGGAACGGCTCCATCAGATCCTTCATTGTTAGGTGCGCCGGGTACTTCCCGTCCAGGATGGCTTCGACAATCGTGGGTGACAGGTAAGCCAGGCGCAGGATGCGGCTCACAAAAGATGGGCTGATGTTCTCGGACTTGGCCATGTCCTCAATTGAGGCGTGGGTTCCGTCAAATAGTTTGCGATGCCATCGATGGCCGCGTGCCAACAGTTTGACCATGGCGTTGTCAATCAGTGCCTCACGCCGCTCAATGGCCCGAGAACCGTCGGGCAGCACGATCACGGCCTTGCCACCGCGCCTGCGAAAAGTCATCGGAATCTCGGTGGTGAAACCCGCTTCAGTCTCTTGGCTCATGCTGCCTCCAGTTCTTTTTGTGGTTCAAGTGTGTCGAGCAACAGTTTGTTCAAACCCTTGTCGTGCCACTTGATGGTGATGCCGCTCTTGCGCACCGTGATGCGTTCAACCAAGGTGTGAAGGACCTTGGCCTGCTCAGCCGGAAATAACTCCTCCCAGATCGCGTCGATGGACTGCAATGCGCCAACGGCATGCGTTTCTTCCACCGTGGGGCGCTGTGTGTTGACTTCACGCACCGCGTGGGCCAGCACCTCAGGTGAGCGCAGGATGCCCCGCATTTTTTCAACCACCACCTGTTCGATCTCACCGGCAGGGATGCGGCAAATATCGCAGCTTTCCTTGCCGATCTTGATTGAGTCGGTGTTGATGTAATAGCGGTAGGTTTTGTGCTTCTTGCGTGTCCAGCCAGGCGTGAAGGCCCGTCCTTGCTCCGAGAACAGCA
>CAIZSE010000137.1 GCA_903935585.1 uncultured Burkholderiales bacterium
GCCTGCGGCCAGGTGCTGTCGGCACACCTGAACGGGCGCGGCACAAAAGCGGTTGCGGGTGAACACGCCCGCCACACTGGCACCCGGGTCCAGCAAAAAAACCGTCAAGTCTTTGCGGTTGGCTTTGCGCACGCCAGCCTCGGCGATGCCGATCCGTACACCCGCGATCGGGCGCAATTGTGCGGGGTCCAGTGGTGGCAAATTCACAGGCATGGCGGTCCTCCAGGAAAACAGAAAAACGATTCAGGCAAGCGACAAACAAAACGGGCCGAAGCCCGTTTCATGCGTGCAACAAACTCAGGCGAGTTTGCCGTGGCAGTGTTTGAATTTTTTGCCACTGCCGCAAGGGCACGGCTCATTGCGCCCCACAGGCCCCCAAGCTTGCTGCAGGCCGGCCAAATCAGCGGATACCGTTTGCGGCTGACCCGACTCATCGGGGGCGCTGTAGGTCACGTTGCTGATTTGTTCTGCGCGCTCTTCGATGTCATGGGCCGCCTGTTCAATCTGATCACCCGAGTCGATGCGCACCGTCATCAGGGTGCGGGTGACCTCATTTTTGACGGCATCAAGCAACTGGCCAAACAACTCAAAGGCCTCGCGCTTGTATTCCTGCTTGGGCTGCTTTTGGGCATATCCACGCAAATGGATGCCCTGACGCAGATAATCAAGCGCGCTCAGGTGTTCGCGCCAATGCGTGTCGATGCTTTGCAGCAACACCATGCGTTCAAACGATGTGAAGTTTTCAGCACCCACGCCGTCGAGCTTCGACTGGAAATGGGTGTTGGCTGCGGCCACCACCAGTTCCAGGATTTCTTCGTCCGTGATAGCGCTGGCCGCTTGCACTTTTTCGCTCAAAGGCAGGTCAAGCAACCACTCTTCAGCCAGCACCTTTTCGAGGCTGCCCAGGTCCCATTGCTCCTCGACCGATTCAGCGGGGACATACTGGCGAACCAGGTCCGTGAAACACCCTTCACGCAGAGCTGTGATCTGGCTGTTCAGCTCCTGGGCATCCAGAATGTCATTGCGCTGCTGGTAGATCACCTTGCGCTGGTCGTTCGACACGTCGTCGTATTCCAACAATTGTTTGCGGACATCGAAATTGCGCGACTCCACTTTGCGTTGGGCGCTTTCGATGCTGCGCGTGACGATGCCCGCTTCGATGGCCTCGCCTTCGGGCATCTTCAGGCGATCCATGATGGCGCGCACGCGATCACCCGCAAAAATGCGCATGAGCGGGTCGTCCAGGCTCAGGTAAAAGCGCGATGAACCGGGGTCCCCCTGACGGCCTGAACGGCCACGCAGCTGGTTGTCGATGCGTCGAGACTCATGCCGCTCTGTGGCGATGATGCGCAAGCCGCCCAATGACTTGACCTGCTCGTGCACCACTTTCCATTGCTCACGCAGTTCCGCCACGCGGGTCTGTCGCGCATCTTCAGGCAAGCTTTCATCGGTTTCAACCGCCTGGACGTCTTTTTCGATGTTGCCGCCCAACACAATGTCGGTGCCGCGACCCGCCATGTTGGTGGCAATCGTGATCATGCCGGGGCTGCCCGCTTGTGCCACGATGTCAGCCTCGCGGGCGTGCTGCTTGGCGTTGAGCACCTGGTGCGGCAAATTGGCTTGCGTGAGCAACTCTGAAATCAACTCGGAGTTTTCAATCGACGTGGTGCCCACCAGCACAGGTTGTTTGCGCTCGTGGCATTCCCGAATATCCGCAATGGCAGCCGTATAGCGCTCTTGAGATGTCTTGTAGACGCGGTCAAGCTGGTCTTCACGCTGGCTTTTGCGGTGCGGCGGAATGACCACGGTCTCCAGACCGTAAATTTCCTGAAACTCATACGCCTCGGTGTCGGCAGTCCCCGTCATGCCGCCCATCTTGTTGTACAAGCGGAAGTAATTTTGAAAGGTGATCGACGCCAGTGTCTGGTTCTCTGCCTGGATTTGCACGCCCTCTTTGGCTTCCACCGCTTGGTGCAGGCCATCGCTCCAGCGGCGACCGGTCATCAAGCGCCCGGTGAACTCGTCCACAATGACGATCTCGCCCTCTTGAACCACGTAGTGCTGGTCGCGGTGGTACAGATGCTGCGCTCGCAAAGCAGCGTTCAGGTGGTGCATCAGCGTGATGTTGGCGGGGTCATAGAGGCTGGCGCCTTCAGGAATCAGGCCCATTTGTGCCAGCACTGCTTCAGCCTTTTCGTGGCCTTGCTCGGTCAGGAAAATCTGGTGTGCTTTTTCATCCAGCGTGAAGTCCCCAGGGGTGATGATGCCTTCACCGGTGCGCGGATCGGCTTCGCCTTCCTGACGTGTGAGCAAAGGCACAACCTGCTTCATCGACAAGTAGGTGGCCGTGTGGTCTTCGGCCTGGCCGCTGATGATCAAAGGGGTACGGGCTTCGTCGATCAGGATCGAGTCCACCTCATCGATGATGGCGTAGTTCAAGGGGCGCTGCACACGGTCATGGGCTTCATAGACCATGTTGTCGCGCAGGTAATCGAAACCGTATTCGTTGTTCGTGCCGTAGGTGATGTCAGAGTTGTAGGCCGCCTGCTTTTCTTCACGCGACATTTGCGCGAGGTTGATGCCGACAGACATGCCCAGGAAGTTGAAAAGCTTGCCCATCCAGCGTGCATCGCGGCTGGCCAGGTAATCGTTCACGGTGACGACGTGCAGGCCCTTGCCAGCCAATGCATTCAGGTAGGCGGGCAATGTGGAGGTCAGGGTTTTGCCCTCGCCCGTGCGCATTTCGGCAATCTTGCCGTTGTGCAAGGCGATGCCACCAGACAA
>CAIZSE010000138.1 GCA_903935585.1 uncultured Burkholderiales bacterium
CCTCATGGTCGGAACAGCGGGCATGCCGCATTTGTTGACACGCTTTTACACCCTGCCTTCGGTGGCCGAAACGCGCAGTTCTGTGGCCTGGTCCTTGTTCTTCATTGGGTTGCTGTATTTAAGCGTTCCCGCTTTGGCCGTATTGGTGAAGTTCGAGGTGTTGAACAGCCTCGTGGGCAGCAGTTTTGAGGACTTGCCCAGTTGGATGGCTCAATGGGCGCGTCTTGATTCTGCTTTGCTGGAATTTTCCGATGTCAATGGTGACCGGGTTTTGCAATTAGGTGAATTGAAGCTGGGGGCTGACATGATCATGCTCGCCACGCCAGAACTTGGCGGAATGCCTTTTGTGGTCTCGGGCTTGGTTGCTGCAGGGGGCTTGGCTGCTGCTTTGTCGACAGCAGACGGCTTGCTGCTGACCATCAGCAACGCTTTGGTGCACGACATCGGGCCAGGGCGAGAGCACAAACCCAAATCGGCTGAAGGGCGGGTCATTTTGTCCAAATTTGCTTTGCTGACCGTGGCCATGCTGGCCGCTGTCGTGGCTGCTTTCAAGCCGGCAGAGATCCTGGCGCTTGTATCAACCTCCTTTTCATTGGCCGCTGCTGCATTTTTCCCTGGCATGGTTTTGGGCATGCTGTGGCCCAAGGTCCACCGACCAGCGGTGGTTGCCGGCATGCTGACGGGCCTGGGTGTCACTCTTTATTACATGCTAATCAATGCCCCCGGTTTTCGCCAAATATGGGGGCTGGACCCGATTGGCGGCCTGTGGTTGGGTATCCAGCCATTGTCTGCAGGTGTTTTCGGTGTGCCCGCGGGCCTTTTGGTGATGGTTTTACTCACTTTGCTTGTGCCCACGCATTGGATTGGCCCCCGCAAAGAGGCCGTGGCCTCAGAGCCAGGCTATCCCGGGCTCTGAATTAAAGCTATAATTCGAGGCTTCGCCTTGCCGCACCCCGACAGACGCTGGGGGCGGCTTTTCCAACCTTTTAGGTTAACCGCAAGGAGTCTCAATGCGTCATTACGAAATCATTTTGCTGATCCATCCCGATCAGTCCGAACAAGTTCCAGCCATGCTGGAGCGATACAAAGGCATGATCACTGCCGGCGGTGGCAACATCCACCGTGTTGAAGACTGGGGCCGCCGTCAGTTGGCATACCAGATCAACAAACTGGGCAAAGCCCACTACCTGTGCGTCAATATTGAAGCCGATCAAGCCGTCATGGCTGAACTGGAGCATGCCTTCAAGTTCAACGATGCCGTTTTGCGTCACCTGACTGTGCTCAAGAAGAAAGCAGACGCCGGTCCCTCTTCCATGATGAAGACGGTCGAGCGCGAAGAAGCCCGTAAATCACAACAAGCCGAATTCGCCGCTTGATGCTGGCCTGTTGAGGAGTGAACAGCACAGAATTGACTGCCTGTATTGCCGAGCAAAACGCTCTGCGTTACACCCCCGCCGGTTTGCCCGCTCTGGATTTGATTCTGGAGCACGCCTCTGAAATTCAAGAGGCCGGACAAGCCCGAAAAGTCCAGCTCAAACTTCGCGCCTTGGCCTTTGGGTCTCTGGCAGAAGCGCTGGTCAAGCAAGCGGTAGGCAGTGTCTGGACGTTCAAAGGCTTTTTGGCCACCCCTCGACAAGGCAAAAGTGTCGTGTTGCACATTCAAGAGTTTCAGCAAGATTAATTTCAGGAGGCCCCATGGCCACGTTCAAAAAATTCAACAAAGACAAGCGCCCAAAGCGCAATACCCAATCGCTGCTTTTCAAGCGCAAGCGCTTTTGCCGATTCACAGTCACCGGCGTCGAGGAAATCGACTACAAAGATGTGGACACCTTGCGTGACTTCATCGCCGAAAACGGCAAGATCATTCCTGCACGCCTGACTGGCACTCGCGCCATTTTCCAGCGTCAGCTCAACACTGCCATCAAGCGTGCGCGCTTTCTGGCCATGTTGCCCTACACCGACCAGCACAAAGTCTAAGGAGCCCAACCATGCAAATCATTCTGCTCGAAAAGGTTGTGAACCTTGGTAATTTAGGCGATATCGTCAAAGTCAAAGACGGTTACGCTCGAAATTTTCTGATCCCTCAAGGCCGTGCTCGCCGTGCGACCGAAAACAACAAGGCCGAGTTTGAAGCTCGCCGTGTTGAACTCGAAAAAGCCGCTGCTGCCAAATTGGCCGAAGCCCAAGCCCAAGGTGAGAAGCTGTCCGGCCTGGTCGTGAAGCTGTCACAAAAGGCTGGCGTGGATGGTCGTTTGTTTGGTTCCGTGACCAACCAGGACATTGCTGAAGAGTTGAACAAGCAAGGCTACAAGCTGCTCAAGTCACAGATCCGCATGCCTCATGGCCCTATCAAGACCGTGAGCGAATCCACTGTAGCGGTGGCCTTGCACACCGATGTGGTGGTCGACGTGACCGTGACAGTTTTGGGCGAGACAGCCTGATACGGTCGTCAAACCCCTCGAAAAAACCGCCTGGTCAAGACCTGGCGGTTTTTTTTCGGACAAAAATCACCGGCGCCGACTTGATCCGATCAAGCTCCCCAGCACGCCGCGCACGATTTCACGTCCAATGGCCGATCCAACCGTGCGCACAGCACTCTTGACCACCATCTGGGCCACACCATCTCGCTGGGCGCCTCGTGGGCCTTTTGATCCAAAAATCAGATCCGACAGACTCCCCATCATGCCGCCGTCCTTGTCCGTTGCTTCTGTGGCCAGACCCGGTAATGCTTGGGCTGTGCCTGCCTTGTTCGCCAGTGTTTGATCCTTGATCTTCTCGTAGGCAGAATCGCGGTCGTTGGCGGTTTCGTAAATCCCGGTGACCAAAGAATTCAGCATCAAAGTCTGCCGTTGGGCCGCAGCAATTGGGCCTAACTGACTGGCTGGGGGCAGTACAAATACGCGTTCTGTCTCACAAGGGCGCCCCTTGGCATCCAGAAAACTCACCAGGGCTTCGCCCACGGCAAGCTCGGTGATGGCCGATTCGATGTTCAGCCCCGCCTTGGGCCGCATGGTCTGCGCGGTGGCCGCCACGGCTTTCTGATCGCGTGGGGTGTAAGCGCGCAAGGCGTGCTGAACTCGGTTGCCCAGTTGACCCAGCACGCTGTCCGGAATATCAAGGGGATTCTGGGTGACGAAATACACCCCCACGCCTTTGGATCGGACCAGGCGGACCACGAGTTCGATGCGCTCGACCAAAGCCGCAGGCGCGTCCTTGAACAGCAAATGTGCTTCATCAAAGAAGAAAACCAGCTTGGGCTTTTCGGCATCGCCGATCTCGGGCAGTATTTCAAACAGTTCTGACAGCAGCCACAGCAAGAAAGTGGCGTACAAGCGCGGGGAGTTCATCAACTTGTCTGCGGCCAGAATGTTCACCACGCCCTTGCCTTGGGCATCGGTTTGCATGAAGTCTTCAATGTTGAGCATGGGCTCACCAAAGAACTGGTCGCCACCCTGGCTTTCGATTTGCAGCAAACCGCGCTGAATGGCGCCAATGCTGGCCGCACTGATGTTGCCGTATTCGGTGGTGAAGTTTTTGGCGTTGTCACCCACATACTGCAACATGGCCCGCAGGTCTTTCATGTCCAAAAGCAGCAAGCCATGCTCATCGGCGATCTTGAAAACAAGATTCAGCACGCCAGCCTGGGTCTCGTTCAGGCCCAACATGCGGGTCAACAACAAGGGCCCCATGTCCGAGATGGTGGCGCGCACTGGATGCCCTTGTTCGCCAAAAATATCCCACAAAGTGGTGGGGCAGGCGGCGGGATCGGGCAGGGCGAGGCCACGGTCTTTCAGTACGGCGGCCAGTTTTTCGCCAATTCGGCCAGGCTGGCTGATGCCAGTCAGATCGCCTTTGACATCGGCCATGAAGACAGGAACACCCAAGCGAGAAAACTGCTCAGCCAGGGTCTGCAGGGTCACGGTTTTGCCCGTGCCAGTGGCGCCGGTGATCAGGCCATGTCGGTTGGCAAGTCCGGGCAACAGGTGGCATTGGACCTGTGCATTTTGAGCAATCAGCATTGGTTCGGGCATGTTTGGTTTCCTCCTGCTTGTGAAACGTAAAATTCAGCCTGTAGGTTAAATCAACATTCAAGGAATTCCCGATGGCTGGCCACAGTAAATGGGCAAATATTCAGCACCGCAAAGGTCGTCAGGACGAAAAACGCCAACGCATCTGGACCCGGGTGGTCCGTGAAATCATGGTGTCGGCCCGAACCGGAGGTGGTGATGTCAGCGCCAATCCGCGTTTGCGCCTGGCCATTGAGAAGGCCAAGGCGGCCAATATGCCCGCCGACACCATCAAACGCAACGTGGACAAGGCCACGGGCAACCTCGAAGGGGTGAGCTACGAAGAGATCCGCTACGAAGGCTATGGGATCGGGGGCGCAGCCATCATTTTGGACACCATGACCGACAACCGAGTTCGCACTGTGGCCGAAGTGCGCCACGCCCTCAGCAAACATGGTGGCAACCTGGGAACCGAAGGATCGGTGGCATTTCAGTTCAAAAACTGTGGTCAGCTGGTTTTTGCGCCTGGAACCAACGAAGACAAAGTCATGGAGGTGGCCCTGGAGGCAGGCGCTGAGGATGTGATCACCGATGAGGACGGCGCCATAGAGGTGTTGACTGCACCTGCTGATTTTGAAGCTGTCAAAAACGCTTTGGAAGCAGCGGGACTGGTCGCTGAAATGGCTGAAGTGACCATGCGGGCAGAAAATACCGTGTCACTTTTGGGGGAAGAAGCTGCCAAAATGCAAAAATTGCTCGATGTATTGGAGGACTTGGACGATGTCCAGAACGTTTTCCACAATGCCGAATTTGATGATTAAGGAAGTTTGATGAAAGTTTTGGTAGTGGGTAGTGGTGGACGGGAACACGCCATGGCCTGGAAATTGGCGCAGTCACCACGAATTCAGCAGGTTTATGTGGCCCCCGGCAACGGCGGCACGGCCAAAGACCCTGGGCTTATCAATGTGCCCATCACCGATTTGGCTCAGTTGCGGCAGTGGGCCATCGACAACAGCGTGTTTTTGACCCTGGTCGGCCCCGAAGCGCCCTTGGCTGCGGGCATCGTGGATGATTTTCGCGCCCATGGTTTACGCATCTTTGGCCCTACACAAGCGGCAGCCCAGCTTGAAAGCTCCAAGGCCTTTTCCAAAGCCTTCATGCAGCGCCATGGCATTCCCACGGCCGAGTTCGAAACATTCACCGACACGGCCTTGGCCCATGCCTACGTGGACCGCAAAGGCGCCCCCATCGTGGTCAAGGCCGATGGTTTGGCCGCTGGCAAAGGGGTGGTTGTGGCGATGACGCTGGCACAAGCCCACGAAGCCATCGATTTCATGCTGACAGACACCACGCTGGGTGTGGCCCACAACATGGGTGGCGCCCGGGTTGTGATCGAGGAATTTTTGCAAGGCGAGGAAGCCAGTTTCATGGTGCTGTGCGATGGCAAGCACGTTGCCGCTTTGGCCACCAGCCAGGACCATAAGCGCTTGCTCGATGGTGACGAGGGCCCCAATACAGGCGGCATGGGCGCGTATTCGCCTGCGCCGGTCGTCACGGCCGATGTGCACGCCCGGGCCATGCGCGAAGTCATCCTGCCCACAATCCGGGGCATGGAAAAAGACGGCATCGTCTACACGGGTTTTTTGTATGCGGGGCTAATGATCGACCCTCAAGGCCGCATCAAAACCCTGGAGTTCAATTGCCGAATGGGCGACCCTGAGACCCAACCGATTTTGATGCGCCTGAAATCAGACTTTCTGGAAGTCCTTTTGGCCGCCACATCAGAAGGCCTTGAGAGCCTTGAAATGGAGTGGGACCGCCGGGTGGCCTTGGGGGTGGTGATGGCAGCCGCAGGCTACCCGATGAATCCGCGCAAAGGTGACCCCATCAGCGGCTTGCCCGAGGACAGCGACGAGGCCATGGTCTTTCATGCAGGGACTACCGAGACAGATGGTCAAATTTTGACCTCGGGGGGGCGCGTCCTTTGCGTGACTGCCTTGGCTGATTCTGTGCGTCAGGCGCAGCAAAAGGCCTACCAGACAGCCAGTTCCATTGAGTTTGACGGGATGCAGATGCGCAAGGACATTGGATTCCGCGCACTGAAAAATTGAACAACGAGACACTCCATGAGCGCATTACAGACCCAACCCGTGAGTTTTCAAGGCTCCCGCCTGGCCCGCTGGGTTTTGAAGCTGCTGGGCTGGCGCCTGGAGTTTGACGGTTTACCAAAACGCCAGGGCTTGGTCATCATCTACCCGCACACCAGCAACTGGGATTTTCCGATTGGCATCCTGGCCAAATGGGCGATGGGTTTCCCGGCGCATTTTTGGGGCAAGGACTCGCTGTTCAAGTTGCCCCTGATCGGAGCCTGGTTGCGTTGGGTGGGGGGTATACCCATCAATCGCAGCTCTCCGCGAGGTGTGGTGGGCCAGATGGTTCATTTGTTTGAGCAGCGCAAACTTCAAAACCAACTGCTCTGGCTTGGCGTGACCCCTGAGGGCACACGCAGTCTTACCCCCGGTTGGCGCAGCGGTTTTTACCAGTTGGCGACAGGTGCACAGGTGCCTCTGGCCTTGGTCAAACTCGATTGGGGCAAGCGTTGCTTGAGCATGGTGGATTTTTATGATCTGACAGGACGGGTCGAAGAGGACTACGCCCACATGGCCAGTGTGTTTGAGGGCGTCAAGGGTTTTCACGAGCACCAAATGTCCCCCATCGTGCCCTGGAGCCCCAGCCCGCATGGGTCTCCGCCACCTCCAGGTGCACCCCCCAATTAATGGCTGTTTTTCGTCAAAAGATTCTTCCCATGAACACTTCGTTTGAACTCGACACGGTCAAAAATTACCTCCTCGGCTTGCAGTCCCGCATCACCGGTGCCTTGGTCGACATGGATGACGCAGCTTTCCTGGTCGATGCCTGGCAAAAAGACCCAGGTGAAAAACTTCAAGGCAATGGCATCACCAAAATATTGGAAGGCGGGCGTATTTTTGAGCGGGCAGGTTGTGGTTTTTCGCACGTCACCGGGCCGCAGTTGCCGCCCTCGGCCACGCAGCACCGTCCAGAACTGGCCGGTTCGGCCTTTGAGGCCATGGGCGTTTCTTTGGTGTTCCACCCCCGCAATCCCTACGTGCCCACGGTTCACATGAATGTCCGAATGATTGCAGCCAAGCCCCAGGGGGGGGCACCTGTGGCCTGGTTTGGGGGGGGTATGGACCTGACGCCGTATTACGGCTTTGATGAAGACGCTGTGCACTTCCATCAAACCTGCAAGGACGCGCTGGTGCCGTTTGGTGACGCTCTGCACCCACGTTTCAAGACCTGGTGCGACGATTACTTCTGCAACAAGCACCGCCATGAGCAGCGCGGCGTGGGTGGCATTTTCTTTGACGACTTTTCCGAGTTGGGCATGCACCAAAGTTTTGCCATGCTGCAAAGCGTGGGGGATGCCTTGCTGCCTGCCTACCTTCCGATTGTTCAGCGCCGAAAAGACACGGCCTATGGCGAGCGGGAGCGGGATTTCCAGCTTTATCGGCGGGGTCGCTACGTCGAGTTCAACCTGGTCTGGGACCGGGGCACCCATTTCGGCTTGCAATCGGGTGGCCGCACCGAGTCGATCTTGCTGTCCATGCCGCCCGAGGTGCGCTGGTCGTATCAGCGCAAGGACGAAGCAGGCTCGCCAGAGGAGCGC
>CAIZSE010000139.1 GCA_903935585.1 uncultured Burkholderiales bacterium
AGGCGCACAACCCGATGCGCCAGCACGTTTTCTTCGACCACATAGGCCAGGTCGTCGGTGGCGCTTTGGCTTTCCTTGGTCAATCTGTAAAGCCTGCGCGACAAGGCCTTGATGATCCAGCTCAAGCCTGGGGCCACCGTGAAAACCACCAGGGTGAGCTTCCAGTTCAGCCACATCAGATAGCTCAGCAGGGCGATCAGTGTGAAACTGTCTCGGGCCAGTGAAATCACCGCTGACACCAATTGCGAGGCGCCTGTCTGGACTTCGTAAACGATGGTGTTGGAGAGTGCGCTGGCCGATTGCTTTGAAAAAAGCGACAGGTCCGCTTTCATGAGTTGGGCAAAAAGCTGCGATCTGAGTTTTTCCATCCCGTCATTGGTCAGCCTGGAAAGTGCATATTGCGCGATGAAATTGGCGATTCCACGCACGGTGAAAAGGCCCACAACGGCAGCCGGAATGCTCCACAAGGGCAGTTTGTTTTCCGAAAAGCCTTTGTCCAGCAAGGGCTGAAACAAGGCTGGAATCATCGGTTCGGTCAAGGCCGCCATCAGGGTGGCCAGGATCGCCACGGCCCAGATGCCCCTCTGGCCCCCAAAATAGGGAGCCAAGCGCTGCAACCTTCCCCGGATGCTGGATGGCGAATTGGAAGGGGCTGGGGTCTGGCTCATGCGCCAGATTGTAGTTAAGGCCACTGAAAGTGGGGCTTAAAAGTCATTTCCACGGTGTACGATCACGGTTTCTGCGAATTCACTGAACGCCCCAACGACATGAAGCTTGATTTATTGCGCATTGGCCTATTGCCCAGGCTCTTGAAACTGCTGGTTTTGAGTGCGCTGGCCCTGCCCGCATGGGCCCAATTCCGGGTCGAAGTGACAGGTGTGGGCATGACCCAGTTGCCCGTGGTGATTGCACCCTTCAAGGGTGAGGCGGCGGCACCACAAAAGCTGGCGTCGATTGTTCAAGCCGATCTGGAGCGCAGCGGTCAGTTCAAGGGGCTGGCTGCCGGGACAGCCTTGCTGGACGAGACCAGTCGGCCCGACTGGTCCCCGTGGCGCCAGTTGTCTGCCGAAGCCCTGGTGGCGGGTTCGGTGACCCGACTGGCCGATGGCCGGTTTGATGTGCGTGCCCGATTGTGGGATGTGGTCAAAGGTCAGGGAAAAGGTGATTTCAAGGACACAGTGGCTGCTGGCGACTTGCGCTTGTCGGCACACCGCATCGCCGACTGGGTTTACCAGCAACTCACAGGCACCCCGGGTGCATTCGCATCACGCATCAGTTATGTCACCAAGTCGGGCGGGCGCTATGCCCTGTGGATCGCAGACTCAGACGGAGAAAACGCCAAGTCGGCCTTGAGCAGCCCGGAGCCGATCATTTCCCCTTCATGGTCGCCCAATGGTGCCCAGCTGGCCTATGTGTCGTTTGAACTGCGCAAGCCGGTGGTTTATGTGCACGAGCTGGCCACTGGACAACGCCGTGCTGTGGCCAACTTCAAGGGATCCAACAGCGCCCCCGGCTGGAGTGCCGATGGCAACTCATTGGCAGCCACCCTCAGCCGGGACGGTGGATCTCAGCTCTACCGCATCGACCTGAATGGTGGCGAGCCTCGCCGTTTGACGCAGTCGGGCAGCATCAACACCGAGCCGGCTTTTTCGCCCGATGGCAGTGCCTTGTTTTTTGTCAGTGACCGAGGTGGAAGCCCGCAAATTTACCGCATGCCAGTCCAAGGCGGGCCTGCCGAGCGTGTGACTTTTTCAGGCACCTACAACATCTCTCCTGCGGTCAGCCCGGATGGCCGTTGGTTGGCCTACGTTTCACGAACAGGCGGTGCATTTCGCTTGCATTTGATGGAGTTGTCCTCTGGCCAGGTGACTGCGTTGACAGATACATCCGCAGACGAACGCCCCAGTTTTGCGCCCAATAGTCGCTTGTTGGTCTATGCAACGGTTTTTCAAGGACGCGAATCCTTGATGACCACCACGCTGGACGGTCGAATCAAAGCACGCCTTGCGGGGCAAGGCGGCGACATCCGGGAGCCCCATTGGGGTCCGGTCCGCAAATGAAATTTTGAACATTCACTTTTTATAATTGACGAGGAAAATCATGACGAAGAAATTATTGGCCAGTTTGTTGTTTGTGGCGCTGTTGGCAGGCTGTGCGTCTGGCGTGAAACTGGACGATGTCCCGGTGGAAGACAAATCCGCCACTTCTTCGGGTGTGTCGACACAAGGCATTGCTGAACCGCAAGGGGTTGCTCAAACCGGAGTTGCTTCGGTGGTGGTGGACAAGTCGGGCTCGGGCATTGGCCCTGCGGGCGTGGCGCATGTGGTGTATTTTGACTACGACAGTTTTGTTGTCCGCACAGAAGCCCGCCCAGTGCTCGAAAACCATGCCCGTTTCTTGCAAGCCAACAAACAACGCAAGGCCAACCTTGAAGGTCACACCGACGACCGCGGTGGCCGTGAGTACAACCTGGCACTGGGTCAAAAGCGCGCAGAAGCGGTGCGACAGGCTTTGAGCCTGCTGGGTGTGCCAGAGAGTCAGATGGAGGCTGTCAGCTATGGCAAGGAAAAGCCTGCGGTGCAAGGCGCTGCCGAAGCCGATCTGGCTAAGAACCGTCGCGTCGAAATCCGGTACTGAAGACCATGAGCGCGCGTCTGATTTCAGGGCTTGCATGGCCCAGGTTTGTTCTGGTTTGGGCGATGTGCACTTTGTTGGGCACAGCGCATGCGGGTCTTTTTGAAGACGATGAAGCCCGCAAGGCCATTTTGGATTTGCGCCAGCGTGTCGAGCAGGCGAACCTGGCGATCAAGGCTGTGGGTGTCGAGAACGCCCAGTTGCGCCGATCCCTGCTTGATTTTCAAGGTCAGATCGAGGGCCTGAAGGCTGAACTGTCTCAAAGTCGCGGTGCCCATGAACAACTGGCCCGCGAGTTGTCAGAAGTCCAAATGCGCCAAAAAGACGTGGTGACCGTCGTGGACCAGAGACTTCGCCGTTTTGAGCCCGTGAAGGTCACGGTCGATGGCAATGAATTCATGGCCGAGCCTTTTGAAAAGCGCGACTACGAAGCGGCCATGGATGTCTTTCGCAAGGGTGATTTTGCTGTGGCCCAAGAGACCTTGGGGCAATTCGTTCAGCGTTATCGCCTTGGTGGTTATGCGCCTACGGCCATGTTCTGGCTGGGCAATGCGCAATACGCCAACAAGGATTACAAAGAGTCCATGGTGACTTTCCAGCAAATGCTGAAGTCCGCACCTGCTCACCCGCGTACCCCTGAAGCCATGCTGGCCATCTCCAATGTCCAGATCGAACTGAAGGACCTCAAGGGGGCCCGCAAAACGATGGAAGATTTGATCAAGTCTTACCCGGCTTCAGAAACTGCAGCAACAGCCCGTGAGCGCCTGACGCGTTTGCGCTGACCCCTAGGATACGGGTGATCACGCTAGAGCAACTTCAGCTCCAGACCTACACAGTTCTGGGGCTGACTTTTTTGCTGGCCACGGCCGCAGGTGTGTTGTTTCATCGCGGCCATTTCTGCACCATGGGCGCCATCAGTGACTGGGTGATCATGGGTGACAAAACCCGTGCCAAACAGTGGGGCTTGGCGATGGCCGTGGCAGCTTTGGGCTTTGGCCTGATGGCCTGGCGCGGCTGGGTTAGCCCGCTCAACACCATTTACGCCAACAGCCAACTGATGTGGCTCTCCTTGTTGTTGGGAGGTGTTCTCTTTGGTGTCGGCATGGTGCTGGGATCCGGGTGCGCCAGCAAGTCGCTTATTCGGTTGGGGGGCGGTAACTTGAAGTCGCTGGTGGTCTTGATGGCCATGGGCATGTCTGCTTTGGCCACCCTGAGAGGCTTGACTGCCGTGTGGCGGGTCAATTCAATCGATCAAGTGACCGTGGGCACGGGGCCTGGCCCATTTGTGGGTCAATGGCTGGCCGCTGGCACAGGTACGGCCTTGCCCTTGGCCTGGCTGATCGCAGCCTGTGTGTTTTCGGGCCTGCTGTTCCTTTGGGTTTTCAAAGATCGCCAGCCCATTGCTCGCTCCATCATCGTGTCTGGTGCAGGGATAGGGGCCATTGTGGTGGCACTTTGGTGGGTCAGTGGTGTCATGGGCTTTGTGCCCGAGCACCCCGAAACGCTGGAGTCGGTTTTCTTGGCCACTTCAAGCGGTCGCATGGAGTCCATGAGTTTCACTGCGCCCGTGGCTTACTGGTGGGACGCCTTCATGTATTTCAGCGATGGCCGCAAACGGCTGACACTGGGCATGGCGGTGGTGGCTGGCTTGCTCCTTGGCGCTTTTTGCAGTGCCTTTCTGCAAGGCACTTTCCGTTGGGAGGGTTTTACACAGACTTCGGATCTGGGGATGCATTTGCTGGGTGGCAGCTTGATGGGCATGGGGGGTGTCATGGCCATGGGCTGCACTGTGGGGCAGGGGCTGTCGGGCTTGTCCACTCTCAGTCTGGGCAGTTTCATCGCGGTGCTGGGCATTGCACTGGGGGCCGTTTTGGCCCTGCAGTGGCAATTGCGCCGTGCGGAGTCTTCCTTGTGACAGATTTACTGCTTCAGGCATCCATTGAAGAGCGGCGATTTGGGGGCTTGCAACGGCTGTACGGTTTGCAGGGCGCCATGAACATACGGCAGTCGCATGTGGCGGTGGTGGGCATCGGTGGTGTGGGTTCCTGGGTGGCAGAGGCCCTGGCTCGCAGCGGTGTGGCCCGTTTGAGCTTGATCGACATGGACCACATTGCCGAGTCGAACATCAACCGCCAAATTCACGCTCTGACCAGCACCACAGGGCAGTCCAAGGTGGAGGCGATGCGTGAGCGCATTGCCTTGATCCATCCTGAGTGCCAGGTCGATGCAATCGATGAATTCGTCACCCCCGAAAACTGGCCTGCCGTTTTGCCTTGTCTTCCTGATGCGGTCATCGATGCCTGTGACCAGGTCAAGGCCAAGGTGGCCATGGCCTTGTGGGCCATGCAAAACAAGGTGGGTTTCATCACGGTCGGGGCTGCGGGGGGCAAGCGTTTGGCCCACAAAGTGGATTTGGATGATTTGTCCAAAATCACACACGATCCCTTGCTGTCACAGATGCGCTACCGATTGCGAAAGCACCACGGTGCAGCCAAAGAGGGCAAACGTATCGGCGTACAAGGCGTCTTCAGTCGAGAGGCCGTGGCACCGCCAGATGCCTCTTGCGCCATCGAAAGCGATGGTTCGCTCAATTGCCACGGCTATGGATCCGTGGTCAGCGTCACTGCAACCTTCGGCATGTGCGCTGCATCTGAGATTTTGAATTTTTTGGCCGTCTCGAATTTGAGGGCTGAAAAATAACGCTATAATTCAAGGCTTGCTGGAGTGGCTAAAACTGCAGCATAGGGACCATAGCTCAGTTGGTAGAGCAGCGGACTTTTAATCCGTTTGTCGTGGGTTCGACCCCCGCTGGTCCCACCAGTCATCAAGTAAAAACACCCCATACGAAAGTATGGGGTGTTTTTTTTCGCGTGTACAAAGGGTAGAGCTTGGCAAGCTTTGTGTTCACCTTATCGGTTCGAGGCACTTTTTCCGGGTTCCTGGCTTGGTTCTGCCATGAAATAGGCGCCCATTCTCAGTTCGCAAAACCACGCATCACCAAGTGTTGCCAGCGCAGTAGATGACCGCTGGAAAAGTACTGAGCCATGCCCAGAAGAACCGATTGAGCCCAAAAAACCAGAACACCAGAAAATGGAACAAGGCGGCCACAGCACACCAGATCAGGGCCAGTCGAACATCCAGCAATGCCAATGGAAAGAAGCCTTCCCACAGGGTAAATGACCAGGAGCACAAGAACGCAATTTGCGGGTGTCTCAATAAACTTTTTGCTGGCAAAGGGCCATAAACACCACTGTCCAGAAAAAGCGTCAAGGCTTTGCCTGAGCGCCATTCCGGTCGCAATAATTTCACCCAGCCAGAGACAAAATAAGAACTCACCGTTTGCAGCGTGATGTACCAAAATCCTGCACGCCAACCCCAGGGGGCATCCACCAGGGACCCTGCAAGCTGTGCCAGCAGCAAGCCCGTGATGGCGACCAAGGTCATGAAGTCGCTGCCGCCATTGAATGCACCACGCCAGCGCAAAAGCAGCAGCAGCGCCATCAGGAAGAGCAGCATGGCTCCGACCAAACCGAGGTGGCCCAACATCAAAGCGATGGCCAGCAACAGGCGCAGTGCCAACATGGCGGTGTAGACCCCGGGCTTGAAAATCTTGTCAAGTGCGGCCTTCATCCATGCAGGGTGGGCGGGGATTTCCTTTCGAAGAGTCGGCCAGAGGGTGATGCGGTCTAAAGCTGCCACGCGCAAATATTCCAGCGTCTGCAAACACAGGCTCCAGCCCAAGAGCACTTCAAAAATCCGAATGGCCAGCGTCAATTCCATGTGTTGATCGCTGGAGACTGGAGCATGAGTTCACTGCGTTGCCCTTCAGGCAGTTCCATCCTCACTTCAAATTGAAAAGCCAAAAGAGGGTGCACCGGTTCTTGCGCGATCATGGGTTGATTGCCCCAACAAGCCCCCGCAATGGCTTGCTGTGCCAGTCGGCTGACCAGTTGGTAGGTCACACGCTCTCGGATGTCGGCGCCATCGGGCAGGTCGTTGATGTCGTTGGCCAGATGATCGACCAGGTTTTGATGTGTCAGCGCCAAATTGACCGCAGGGTTGTGAACCAGGTGCCATCCCCGTCTTGTCAGTCTGGGGTAAATCAGGCGCCAGTCGGTCCAGGCCCCAGAGGCTGTTTGCCCCCGAACATACAGACGGGGCGCTTGACTGATCCCGTGGTAAAACTTCCAATTTGGAAAGAACGCCCGAAAGAAAAATAGCCAAGGGCCATCGAGGATGCCCCAGCGTTTGCGAAGGTTTATCGCCAGCAAGCCGAAATAGGCCACGATCAGCAGGGTGGTGAAGTCCATGGGGCCAGTTTATCGCCAGTTGAAATGTCGCCTTCCTGGGTGCATTCAGGCCAACTTGACAGGGACTCTGTTCAAAATGGCCTGATCTTGTGGCTTAATACCGCTTTGCATTATTTATCTGGAGCCGTAGATGGGCAACAAAATCGTCACCGAAGCAGACCGTAAATTCACTCAGCCACTGCCTGCATTGCCCGGCGTTAACCTGCCCACGGCTGGCCGTGGTCAGCGTGTCAGCCTGGAGCGAGGTGTGGCTACACGCAGCAAGAAAAACCCAGGCAAGCGCTCCAAAAAAGGCGGTTGATTGCGGTTGTGGGTCTGGCTTGCGCCGGGCCTTTCAAGCCCAAGCCACTGAAATTCAGTGGCTTTTTTGTTGGGGCTGTCAAAAATGACGTGGCTCAATTCGGTTGGTGGAACAGTCAAAGGAGTCTGTGATGGTGATTTCTTACGCATCTGTGTTGGTGGCGGGTTTGATGCCCATGGTTTGTGCCGGCATTGCCAAGGCGGGTGCCAAAGGCTATGACAACCACGACCCCCGCGCCTGGTTGGCGCAACAAGGTGGCTACAGAGCGAGAGCCAATGCGGCCCAGGCCAATTGCTTTGAGGCTTTTCCTTTCTTTGCGGTGGGTGTGCTGTTGGCGCTGCTGACGGGCGTCGATCCTTTTATGGTCGACCTTTTGGCCGCTTTGTTTGTGGCTACGCGGGTGGCCTATGTGGCGTGTTACCTGGCCGACAAGGCGCTCTTCCGCACGATTTTTTGGTCGGTTGGCTACTTGAGTGTGGTGACGTTTTTTGTATTGGCCATGCAGAACTTGCAGATGGATTGACCCGGTAAATCGGGTTTATCAAGGCACAATAGAGTTTCTGCCCCGGTGGTGAAATCGGTAGACACACCGGACTTAAAATCCGTTGCTTCCTGAAAAGGGGCGTGCCGGTTCGATTCCGGCTCGGGGCACCATCGTTACCAAAACAGCATCATGAAAAACGACAATGCAACGCTTGAAATTCATGTGCATGGTGATGTGCCGATCAAGCCAGGCACTGACATCAAGGCCATTCAGGAAGCACTCAAGCCGCTATGGCATTACGCTGGCGCTCGCACGCTGAGTGAGGGTTCGACCAGCCTATATGAGGAAGAGCCAGGTATTCGTTTTGACGCAAGTCTGCACCGGCTTCAAATGTGCTGGACAGTTCGTGGGGACGATGATTTCCGGATGGTCATGGACGAGATGTGCATGAACCTCAATGAGTTGTCGGTCGCAGGCGCTCAAATCGAAGTTACTTTTTACGACACTGAGTTTGACGATGAAGATGAAGCCAGCGGCGCTGAATCGCGAGATGATTTTGTGATGCTCTTTGTCGGTCCTGACCCTGGCGCGATCATGCAAGCCCAGCGTGACTTGCTGATCCATGATGTGGTGAACATGATGGAGCGCCATTTTGATGGCTCCGAGTTGTCCGGCGTTGTGGCAGAGATCGACAAATTGTTCAGTCAGCGTTTTGACAGCTTGGTCAGCTCGCTTGAGTTGGGCAAGCCCCCACGGGGTTCGGGTGGCAACAGCAGCGGCCATGGCGGTGGCGGTCGCCGACCACGCCATCTCCACTGAAATTTACGGCCATGTCCGCCATGTTTTCGCGTGAGGCCCTTAACCCTGGTGTTCGCTGGCGCGAGGTTTTTGGCTGGGCCATGTACGACTTTGCCAATTCGGGCTACACCACGGTGGTCATCACGGCGGTCTTTGCAGCCTATTTTGTCGGGGGGGTGGCCGATGGCGCTGCTTGGGCCACGTTGGCCTGGACCGCCGGGTTGAGCGTTTCTTATGCGATCGTCATGCTCACCATGCCCGGTTTGGGTGCCTGGGCCGATCGCACAGCCGGTAAAAAAAGATTGTTGATGCTTGTCACGGTTGCTTGTGTGTTGAGCACGGCGGCCTTGGCATGGGTCGGGCCGGGGCAGGTGGCCCTTGGGTTGCTGCTCTTGGTGGTCTCCAACACCTTTTTCTCTTACGGCGAGTCTTTGACCGCTTCGTTTTTACCCGAACTCGCCAAACCCCATGCCATGGGGCGCGTCAGTGGCTGGGGTTGGGCCATGGGCTACGTTGGCGGCATGCTGACCCTCGGTGCTTGCCTGGCTTATGTGCTGGCGGCTCAAGCCCGCGGCGAAACGGGCAGCCAATTTGTGCCAGTGACCATGGTGATCACCGCCCTGGTTTACGGCGCTGCGGCGTGCGTCACTTTTTTCCTGATGCGAGAGCACGCTGTGCCTCAGCCCAACGCGCCTGTGCTTGGCATGCTGCAAAGTTTGCGAGGCCTTAAACAAACATTCCGCGATGCCCGTCCTTATCAGGACTTCACGCGCTTGATGGCTTGCGCCGTGGCTTACCAGGGCGGGGTGGCAGTGGCAATTTCTTTGGCGGCCATTTACGCCGAGCAAGTCATCGGGTTTCAACCGCAAGAAACCATGGTCTTGATCTTTGTCCTGAACTTGGCCGCTTTTGTGGGGGCGTTTGTCTTTGGCTACGCGCAAGACAAGATCGGTCACAAGCTGGCTTTGTCCTTGACCTTGCTGGGTTGGATCCTGACCTGCGTGATCGCTGCTTTGTCCAGCACCAAAGAGGTGTTCTGGTGGGCTGCTGCCATCGCCGGGGTCTGCATGGGCTCCAGCCAGTCGTCGGGGCGTGCCATGGCCGGCCTGATGATCCCGTCCGCACGCCTTGGCGAGTTCTTCGGCCTGTGGACTTTTGCCATTCGGCTGGCCAGCATTCTGGGGCCTTTGAGCTATGGCCTGATCACCTGGCTCAGCGGCGGCAATCAGCGAATCGCCATAGGCTCGACCTCGCTGTTGTTCGTCCTGGGTCTGGTTTTGCTCATGCCTGTCAACGTGGAGCGTGGGCGCCGTATGGCGCAGGGACCGGTTCAAGTGCGGGGTCAGGACTGATCAAACGTGGGGGTCTGCACGGTGGCAATTTGATTGCGGCAGACCCAGCCAACGGGTCGCTGCCGCTTGCAGGCCGATCAAATCACCGTTGCTCAGCAAGCTGATGCGTGCCGAAAGCGCTCGGGGCCCGGGGCCCTCGCGCAACAGCGATGCGGCTTCGAGCAATCGCCGGGTTTGCCGTGCCACGGGCTCTCCGGTAGACACCAGATGAATTTTCGAGCCAAGCACATGCTGCAACTCGTTCTGGGCAAATACATAGTGCGTGCAACCCAGTACCAAGGTGTCGATTTGGCCAGGGCCTTGCCCGAATTGACCCATTTCGCCGGTGTAACTTTCCAGCAGTTGGGTGATGCGTTGTGAAGCCTGGTTTCCAGATGCCGTATCGGTCGATTGCTCAATCGCCAGCGCCAGCCCCTTGCAGGCTTGCACTGTGAAGCGGGCATGACCTTGCAGGCTTGTCAATAAGCGGTGGAATTTATCACTGCCCAGCGTGCCGCGAGTCCCGATCACGCCGATGTGCCCGGTCTGGCTTATCTTCAAGGCAGGTTTCAAGGCCGGCTCGACCCCAACAATGATCAGATGGGGATGCTGCTGCCGAAGCGCATGGATGGCTGCTGCCGTGGCTGTGTTGCAGGCCACGACCAAAGCCTTGATGTGGTGTTGGCGGATCAGGTGGTCGGCGATGGCTAAGCTGCGTTGGCGCACAAACAAATCGGATTTTTCACCATAAGGCGCATGCCCGCTATCGGCCCAATAGACGAAGTGTTCAGCGGGCAGAGCCAATTGCAGCGACTGCAAGACACTCAGGCCGCCGATGCCGCTGTCAAAAACGCCGATCGGGGATTCGATCATGAGTCGGTCATGAGTCTGTTTTCGGCGGGGTCACTGGCCACCACCGACACTCATTCAGGCTGCGGTCACGCCAATGCCTTTGAACTCGCCCGTGGCGATGCGCTTTTGCCATTCGGCTGGGCCCGTAATGTGCGCGCTGGTACCGCCCGAGTCCACGGCCACCGTGACAGGCATGTCGACCACGTCAAATTCATAGATGGCTTCCATGCCCATGTCGGCAAAGCCCACCACTTTGGCGTGCTTGATGGCCTTGGACACCAAATAAGCTGCGCCGCCCACAGCCATCAGATAAGCAGATTTGTGTTTTTTGATGGCTTCGATGGCGACCGGGCCGCGCTCGGCCTTGCCGATCATGGCGATCAGGCCCGTCTGGGCCAGCATCATTTCGGTGAAACCGTCCATGCGGGTGGCCGTGGTGGGGCCTGCAGGGCCCACCGCTTCGTCGCCCACGGGGTCCACCGGGCCGACGTAGTAAATCACGCGGTTCTTGAAGTCAACCGGAAGAGGCTCGCCCTTGGCCAACATGTCTTGTATGCGTTTGTGCGCGGCATCGCGGCCGGTCAGCATCTTGCCCTTGAGCAGCAAGGTCTGGCCGGGCTTCCAACTGGCCACCTCGGCGGGCGTCAGTGCGTTCAGGTCGACGCGCTTGCTTTTTTCAGTGTCGGGCGCCCAGTTCACGTTGGGCCAAAGATCCAGCGATGGGGCTTCCAGGTAGGTCGGGCCGGAGCCGTCGAGCACAAAGTGGGCGTGGCGGGTGGCCGCGCAGTTGGGGATCATGGCCACGGGCTTGGAAGCGGCGTGGGTGGGGTACATCTTGATCTTGACGTCCAGCACGGTGGTCAGGCCACCCAGACCCTGGGCGCCAATGCCCAGCGCATTGACCTTGTGATAAAGCTCCAGACGCATTTCTTCAACTTGGTCGAGCTTCTCGCCTTTGCTGGATTTTTCGAGCAACTGGTACATGTCCAGGTCGTCCATCAGGCTTTCCTTGGCCATGAGCACAGCTTTTTCTGCGGTGCCGCCAATGCCGATGCCCAGCATGCCGGGTGGGCACCAGCCGGCGCCCATGGTGGGCACGGTTTTCAATACCCAGTCCACGATGCTGTCACCGGGGTTGAGCATGATCATTTTGGATTTGTTTTCGCTGCCGCCGCCCTTGGCTGCCACGGTCACGTCAAGCCGGTTGCCCGGCACGATCTCGGTGAAGATCACCGCAGGCGTGTTGTCCTTGGTGTTCTTGCGGTTGAAGTGCGGGTCTGAAACGACCGATGCACGCAGCGTGTTGTCCGGGTGGTTGTAGCCACGGCGCACGCCTTCGTTGATGGCATCGTCCAGGCTGCCCGTGAAGCCTTCCCAGCGCACGTCCATGCCCACCTTCAGAAACACGTTCACGATGCCGGTGTCCTGGCAAATCGGACGGTGGCCGGTGGCGCTCATCTTGCTGTTGGTCAAAATTTGCGCGATCGCGTCCTTGGCGGCAGGGCTTTGCTCACGCTCGTAAGCTTTGGCGAGGTGTGCGATGTAGTCAGCCGGGTGGTAGTAGCTGATGTATTGGAGCGCGGCGGCGACGGATTCGATCAGGTCGGCTTGTTGGATGACGGTGGTCATGGTGAGTGGGTCCGGTGGGTGGTCGTCGAATGGGGTGTGATCAGTGGCCGGATTTGTCGTGGTGCGACATCAGCCGGTCTGCGTAGGCAATGGCGATCGCGCTGAGCAAGAAAGCCATGTGAATGATGGTTTGCCACATCAGCACTTTTTCGTCGTAGTTGGCGGCATTGATAAAGGTCTTGAGCAAGTGGATCGAGCTGATGCCGATGATGGCCGTGCCCAGCTTGACCTTGAGCACCGAGGCGTTCACATGGTCGAGCCATTCGGGCTGGTCAGGGTGGTCCTCCAGATTCAGGCGTGACACAAAGGTTTCGTAGCCCCCCACGATCACCATGATCAGCAAGTTCGAGATCATGACCACATCAATCAAGGCCAGCACAACCAGCATGATCACGGTTTCATTGAGAGCCGTGATGGGGGCGTCAGTTTTGTAACCAATGCCATTGATCAGCGCTTGCAGGGCCGTCTGGCTGCCGAAAGCGGCTTCGAGCAAATGCACCAGCTCGACCCAAAAATGGAAGACGTAAACAGCTTGAGCGGCGATCAGTCCCAGATACAGAGGCAACTGCAACCAGCGACTGGCGAAGATGAAGTTGTTCAAGGGGCGCAGTGAATTTTTTCTGGGCGGTGTTGGTTTGGACATCGGGTTCCTGTGTGGGAAGTTCGTGACTGCGGGCAAACACTGATTTTAGGCGTTTCAGAGGGATTCGAATCGTCCGGGTTGTGCAAGTCTGCTGTCAGTCAGTGGTCAGTCAGTGCTTTGTAAGAGCCAAAGCCGACATTTGGTACAGTTTCAAAAAAGCCATGTCATTGAGGAGACAAATCTAATGAGTTCCAACCTTTACCAACCCAGCGCAGACTTCGTTAAAAACGCCCACATCTCGGGCATGCCTGCCTATGAGGCGCTGTGCAAAGAAGCCGAAACCGATTACCAAGGCTATTGGGGTCGTTTGGCCAAAGAGATGATCACCTGGAAAACACCCTTCACCCGGGTGCTTGACGAGTCGAATGCGCCTTTTTTCAAGTGGTTCGAAGACGGCACGTTGAACGCTTCGTACAACTGCCTGGACCGCAATGTTGAAAAAGGCCTTGGCGACAAGACCGCCATCATTTTTGAAGCCGACGGTGGCGAAGTCACCAAGGTCACTTACAGCCAGTTGCTGGCCAAGACCTGTCAGTACGCCAACGCCCTGAAGAGCCTGGGCATCCGCAAAGGTGACCGCGTGGTCATCTACATCTCCATGTCCATTGACGGCGTGGCCGCCATGCAAGCCTGCGCCCGCATCGGCGCGACCCACTCGGTGGTGTTCGGCGGCTTTTCGGCCCAGTCGTTGCGTGACCGCATCGAAGACACAGGTGCTGTGGCTGTGATCACCGCCGACCACCAGGTGCGCGGTGGCAAGCAGTTGCCCCTCAAATCCATCGTGGACGATGCCTTGGCCTTGGGTGGCTGCGGTGCCATCAAAAATGTACTGGTCGTCAAGCGCTCGGGTTCCGAGATCGCCATGACGGCTGGCCGTGATTTGTGGCTGGCCGATCTGGCCAACCAGCAAGCCACCACCTGCGAGCCCGAATGGGTGGGCGCTGAGCACCCCTTGTTTTTGCTTTACACATCGGGCTCGACCGGCAAGCCCAAAGGTGTTCAACACAGCACTGGCGGCTACCTGCTGCATGCCGCATTGACCACCAAGTGGACTTTTGACCTGAAGGCGGATGACGTGTTTTGGTGCACCGCCGATATCGGTTGGGTCACGGGTCACACCTACATCACCTATGGGCCGTTGGCCTTGGGCGGTACCGAAATCGTGTTTGAGGGCGTGCCCACTTTCCCCGATGCAGGCCGCTTCTGGAAGATGATCCAGGACCACAAAGTCTCGATCTTCTACACCGCGCCAACCGCCATCCGTTCGCTCATCAAGGCTGCTGAAGCCAACGATGCCGTGCACCCCAAAAGCTACAACCTGTCGAGCCTGCGCCTGCTGGGTTCGGTCGGCGAGCCAATCAACCCTGCAGCCTGGGAGTGGTACCACCAGCATGTGGGTGGCAGCCGCTGCCCGATCGTGGACACTTTCTGGCAGACCGAAACCGGTGGTCACATGATCACCCCCTTGCCAGGCGCAACCCCCATGGTGCCGGGCTCCTGCACCTTGCCATTCCCCGGCATCGAGGCCGCCATCGTGGACGAAACCGGCAAGGACATGCCCAACGGCCAAGGCGGCATTCTGGTCGTCAAGCGCCCATGGCCTGCCATGATCCGCAACATCTGGGGTGACCCCGAGCGCTTCAAGAAAAGCTATTACCCCGACGACTTCAAAGGCAAGTACTACCTGGCGGGCGATGGTGCGATCCGCGACGAAAAAACCGGCTACTTCACCATCACCGGGCGCATCGACGATGTGCTGAACGTGTCGGGCCACCGCATGGGCACGATGGAAATCGAATCTGCCCTGGTCTCTTGCACGGAACTGGTGGCCGAAGCCGCCGTGGTGGGACGCCCCGACGACACCACGGGCGAGGCCATCTGCGCCTTCGTTGTGCTCAAGCGTTCGTTGCCCAACAGCGAAGAAGGCAAGGCGATTGCTAAGCAGTTGCGTGACCACATCGCCAAGGAAATCGGCCCGATCGCCAAGCCCAAAGACATCCGTTTCGGCGACAACCTGCCCAAGACCCGTTCCGGCAAAATCATGCGCCGCCTGTTGCGTTCACTGGCCAAAGGTGAAGAGATCACGCAGGACATCTCTACCCTGGAAAACCCGGCCATCCTCGGTCAGCTGGGCCAGGCTTACTGATCTGGCGCGGGCCTTGCCCGTTGGCCTTTCAGCAACAACAACGGCAGCCTCGGCTGCCGTTGTTGTTGGGAATGCCCAAGGACACGTTGGCAGGCTGATCCTTCAGGCACAGACCGCCAACGATGGCTGCAATCAGGTCTTCATCGAAAGGCCAAGTCGTTCGATGACCGCCTTTTCCGACTGGAAGGTGTCCCGAATGAACTTGGTGTATTCCTCTGTGCCCATGTAAATCACCGACTGGTCGTATTTGTCGAAGCTGGCGAGCACAGCCGGGTCTTCCAATGTTTTCTTGAAGGCGTCGTGCAGCTTTTTGACCAAGGCCGGGTCCATGCCTTTGGGGCCACCAATGCCAAAGGGAGAGTCGGACACGGTGTCGTAGCCCAACTCGTTGAGGGTGGGGATGTTGGGCCAACGCTTGGTGCGCTTGCTGCCATAGGTGGCCAACAAGCGCAGGGTGCCTGCTTCCACTTGGGGTCCCCAGCCCGTGGCGTCGCTGTGTGACATGACGTGACCACCCAACAGTGCCTGAAGGCCGTCGGCGCTGCCTTTGAAGGGCACATGCGTCAGATCGATCTTGGCTTTGTTGGCGAATTCGGCAAATGCCAGATGGGGCGTGGTGCCATTGCCGGTCGATCCGTAGGTGAATTTGCCCGGATTGGCCTTGGCAAAGTCGACCAGATCCTTGACGGATTTGATGGGGGAATCGGCGCGCACCACGATGCCAAAGGTGTAGCCGGTCAGGCAGGCGATGTAGGTGAAATCCTTGAGCGGATCGAACTGCATCTTTTGCATGTGCGGCAGGCGAGCCACGCCGATCGTGACTTGCGACAGGGTGTAGCCATCGGGCTGGGCGCGAACCAGTTCGTTGGGGCCGAGCATGCCGCTGGCCCCGGGTTTGTTTTCGATGATCACTTGCCCGCCCAGCGCTTTGCTGGCGCTTTCAGCGAGTGCGCGCATCACGGCATCGCTGGAGCCACCCGCCGGCCAGGGGCAAATCAGTTTGATGGGCTTGGCCGGAAAGTTCTGGGCTTGCGCCCATGCAGGTAATGCGGTGGTGAGGGCGGCAGCAGCTGTCGCTTGAACGAAAGTGCGGCGGTTGGTGCCTAGGGGTTTCACACATGTCTCCTTTGAATGGTGTCCCATTCAAAAGGAAGATGCTTCCTAAGGCAAGAGGGCTAACCTTGGGACAACCGGGCGCAGCGTCGCTGTGGCGACTGTGGGCTCAAGTTCCCTGAGCTGCCCCTTGGCTGGTCATCAGTCGCCCAGCACCACACCTTCGCGCCTGGGGTCAGCTCCGCCAAACCAACCTTTGGGCGTGCGCTCGATCGCCTGCAGGCCGCTGGTCATGTCCATTTCGCGCACTTCGTGGCCACGGGCCTTCAAAGCATCGAGGGTGCTGGACGGGAAGCGCTTGGCTTCCAGAAGCGTCGGGCCATTGAGCGAGCCAAAGTTGGGCAGGTTGACGGCTTGCTGGGCGTTGAGCCCCCAATGCATCGTGCCTGTGAGCAGTTTGGCCGTGTAGTGAATGATGAGTGCGCCACCCGGGCTGCCACCGCTCAATAGCAATTGCCCCGTGGCCTTGTCAAACACCAGGGTGGGTGACATGGACGAGCGCGGGCGCTTGCCTGGTTCGACCCGGTTGGCGATGGGGCGGTTCTGTGCATCGGTGGGTGCAAAACTGAAGTCGGTCAGTTCGTTGTTGAGCAAAAAGCCACCAGGGCGCGAGGCGTCTGTGCTCACCATGCGGCGCGAGCCAAAGGCTGCTTCGATGGTCGTGGTCATGGCCACTGAGCGGCCTTGGGCATCGACCACGCTGATGTGGCTGGTGCCGTATTCGATTTGGGGCGCCATGGGTGCGAAGCTTGTTTTTGCACCGCCTGGCTGGCCGGGTGTGGCCACCTTCATCGATTGGGCGCCCATCAGTTGGCTGCGTTCGCGCAGGTAGTCGGGTGCCAGCAAGCTGCGCCAGTCGCCAGCGGGGGCAGGCACAAAGTCCGGGTCGGCCAGGTATTGCGCCCGGTCAGCAAAGGCCAGGCGCGATGCCTCGGTGTAGCGGTGCAACCAGTCGGGGGAGGGCAGGCCGTTGGCCAGTTCAGCGCCTTGTGGCTGGGTGTTGGCCATGATGCCCAAAATTTGCCCAATGGCGATCTGGCCCGATGAAGGCGGCGGAAATCCGCAAATGCGGTACGTGCGCGGGGCGACGGTGTGGTCAAAACACAAGGCTTCGCGCGTTTTGGGGCGGTAGCTGCCCATGTCTTGCAGAGTCAAGGCGCCTGGTCGGGGCGCTTGGGCAGAGCGCGCCACGATGGCCTGGGCGACAGGCCCTTCGTGCAGGGCGCTGCTGCCCTTGACGGCGAGTCCCCGCAGCACATGGGCGTATTCCGGGTTGCGCAAGACATGGCCAGCGGGCCATGCCTGGCCTTGTGCGTTGTAGAAAAAGCGCAGTGCCAGCGGGTCTTTTCTCAGGTGCGGATCGGCCTGCAGCAGCGTGTTTAAACGCGGACTGATCTTGAAGCCTTGCTCTGCCAGCGTGATGGCGGGCTCGAACAATTTTGCCCAAGGCATTGCGCCGTGTTGCCGGTGTGCTTCTTCGAGCATGCGCACCGCGCCAGGCACGCCCACGGCGTGGCCGCTCAGGACCGCTTCGTCAAAAGACAAGGGCTTGCCGTTCTCTCCCAAAAACATGTCCCCTTTGGCACCTGCCGGGGCGGTTTCCCGGCCGTCATGTGCGGTGACTTTGCTGCCGTCAAAGTGGAGCAAAAAAGCCCCGCCGCCGATGCCGCTGGACTGAGGCTCCACCAGTCCCAGCACCAGTTGCACCGCGATGGCCGCATCAAGGGCCGAACCACCTGCACGCAAAATTTGATGGCCAGCATCCGTGGCCAGTGGGTTGGCTGCCGCTACAGCCTGTCGCGCGTAGGCCCAACCGGGTTTGTCGGTGTTGCCGCTGGCGGCCTCGGGCTGCTCGGGCACGCTGTAGCGCCAAGTGCTGGCAGGCGGTGGGGTGCTGCAGGCGCTCAACAGGGCCAAGGTGATGAAACTCAGGGTCAGGGTGCTTTTCATTTTTTCTCCAGGAGCCGCCATGCTAGGTGCAAAGCCGCAATAAGCCAAGAGCCATCGGTTCGCCCTTCAGGTGGTACGAGCCCCATCCAGTTTGCCTGACAAGCTGCGCTGACTGCAGAGGCAAAAATTTCAGATCACTTGGGTGCCAGACGGATGGCGCCGTCGAGTCGGATGACTTCGCCATTGAGCATGTCGTTTTCGATGATGTGCTTGGCCAGCTTGGCATAGTCCTCAGGCGTGCCCAAGCGGCTGGGAAAGGGCACGCCAGCGGCCAGCGCGTCTTGCACTTCTTGCGGCATGCCGAACAGCATGGGGGTGCCAAAGATGCCTGGCGCGATGGTCATGTTGCGGATGCCGTTGCGCGCCAGGTCACGGGCAATGGGCAAGGTCATGCCGACCACGCCACCCTTGGAGGCGGCATAAGCTGCTTGGCCGATCTGGCCGTCGTAGGCGGCCACGCTGGCGGTGCTGATCAGCACGCCACGCTCGCCAGTGGCTTCGGGTTCGTTCTTGCACATCGCCTCCGACGCCAGCCGGATCATGTTGAAAGTGCCCACCAGGTTGACCATGATGGTCTTGCTGAAAACGCCCAGGTTGTGTGCGCCGGCTTTACCGACAGTTTTTTCGGCGGGTGCTATGCCTGCGCAATTGATCAGCCCCATCAGTTTGCCCATCGACAACGCCTGGGCCACCACGGCCTGACCATCAGATTCGTTGCTCACATCGCACTTGACGAAAGCCCCGCCCAGCGCTTTGGCCACCGCTTCGCCTTTTTCGATTTGCATGTCGGCAATCACCACCTTGGCGCCGTTGGCCGCGAGCATGCGCGCCGTGCCTTCGCCAAGCCCCGATGCGCCTCCTGTGACGATGAAAACCTTGCCTTGAATGTCCATGCTTTTCTCCTGAATTGGTTGACGTAACGTCAACTTCGATTATGCACATCCGGCGTGCTCAATAGCCCTGCATTCAACACCCTTGTTAAGGGTTTCACGGTAAGCGGACTACTTTAAAGCTTGGATAGCCAAATTTCAGGGCGTCTTCTAGCATGGACTTCAATCCGGGCGCTCCGGCCGGTTGGCAGCAGCTCAGGAGAATTGCATGGCTTCAGACATCACGTGGGATACACAGGGCTTGGTTCACACCGACGACAACTGGCGCCGTGCGTCGGAGTTGCTGGCCACGGCCGGTATCCAGGTCGGGGGTGGCAGGCCTTGGGATATTCGGGTGCACCATCCGGCCACGTTCGACCGCATCTTGACGCGTGGCAGCCTGGGCTTGGGTGAGAGTTACATGGACGGCTGGTGGGACTGCGATCAGGTGGACGAATTCATCACCCGCATCTTGCGGGCGCGGCTGGATGAACAGGTAGGCCGCGCGGGCTGGCTGTGGGCGTCCTTGAAGACACGCCTGACCAATCTGCAGTCCCAGCACCGCGCTTGGCAAGTCGGTGAGGTGCATTACGACCTAGGCAACGATTTGTACGAAGCCATGCTGGACCCGTCCATGGCCTACAGCTGCGGTTATTGGCCTGAGGCGCAAACACTGGTTCAGGCGCAAGACGCCAAGCTGGAATTGATTTGCCAAAAATTACAGTTACAGCCCGGCATGAAACTGCTGGATATTGGTTGCGGTTGGGGCAGCTTGATGTTATTTGCCGCCCGGAACTACAGCGTTGAGTGTGTGGGGCTGACCATTTCCAAAGAGCAGGCAAGGCTTGGCGCAGAAAAAGCGCGGGGCTTGCCGGTCCGTTTTGAGTTGACCGATTACCGGCAGTTCAACCCGCGAGGCGAGCAGCGGTTTGACCGCATTGCCTCAGTGGGCATGTTTGAGCATGTGGGGCACAAAAATTACCTCGCCTACTTTGACATGGCCAGGCGCTGCCTGCACAACGATGGCCTGTTGTTGCTCCACACCATCGGTAAAAACCGTGCCGGTGCGGGGATTGACCCGTGGATTGAAAAATACATATTTCCGAACGGGGTGTTGCCCTCAGTGTCTGAAATCGCTTTTTACAGTGAAGATGACTTTGTCATGGAGGACTGGCACAACTTCGGCGAGGACTACGACAAGACCCTGATGGCCTGGCATGTCCGCTTTGAAGCGGCCTGGCCTGATCTGCAACCGCGGTATGGCGATCGGTTTTACCGAATGTGGCGCTATTACCTGCTGTGCTGCGCGGGCACCTTCCGGGCCAGAGACAACCAGCTGTGGCAAGTGGTCTTATCCCCCAGCGGCCATGAAGGCGGCTACCGCAGGCCATTGATGTGATGAGTCACCCTCATTCGTTGTTGTTCATCTTGTGCAAAAACATGCGCAAAAAGAAGGCGGCCATCAGCAGCATGATCACGATCACGGCCAGACTCATCAGGCCATAGTCGGTCGAAAAAAGGTCAATCAGCATTTTCATGGGGAGTCCTTGGAGGGTTGTGACAGTTCAATGTGCACCCTGGCGCAAGGAAAATGGCTGATCAAGGTCAAGGCCCGAGCACAATGCCGTGCTTGAATGTCCCTTGTTGTCTTTTTTTGCCTGTTTCTCCCCTTTATGACTTTCACCCAAGCGACTCCTTTGACCGTATCCGCCCGAATTTTTCTGAGTCTGGGTTCCATTAGTGCTTGCGCCAGCGTGGCGTTCAGCGCCGCATTCGCACACCTTCCCGTGTTTGCCGCGGGCGTGCCGGTCATGGTGCAAACCGCCTTGACCCAGCAGCAATTTCATTCATTGGGCTTGGTGATCGTGGGTTTGTCCTGCGTCTGCTTGGGCGCCTCACGCTGGCTGCTGGCGGCGGGTTGGCTGATGCTGGCAGGTTTGCTGCTGTTCAGCTTGAACCTTTATGCACGCCATGTGCTGGGTTTTGATGCGTTCAGGGCCTTGGTGCCCTGGGGCGGTGGGGCCTGGCTATTGGCCTGGCTTTGCCTGACCTTGGGATTTGCCAGTGCTGCGGCACGAAAAACTGCAAGCTGAAGACTCGCATAAAGTTCAAAAGGCTTTGCCTATCGCCGCGATAGGAACTATTCATGGGTAGAAACCCTTGCTTGGATTATGATTGCTACCAATGAGTTTTCTCATTCGATAGTTTTTTTAAAACCAACCCAAGGAAACACCATGTCCCTGATCAACACGCAAGTTCAGCCTTTCAAAGCCAACGCATTTCACAATGGCAAATTCATCGAAGTCACCGAACAAAGCCTCAAAGGCAAGTGGAACGTCCTGATTTTCATGCCAGCGGCATTCACCTTCAACTGCCCTACAGAAATTGAAGACGCTGCCGACAACTACGCCGAGTTCCAGAAAGCCGGCGCCGAGGTCTACATCGTGACCACCGACACCCAGTTTTCGCACAAAGTCTGGCACGAGACTTCGCCAGCCGTGGGCAAAGCCAAGTTCCCATTGGTGGGTGACCCTACACATGCCTTGACCAACGCTTTCGGCGTGCACATTCCTGAAGAAGGTTTGGCACTGCGCGGCACTTTCATCATCAACCCCGAGTTGACGATCAAGACCCTGGAAATTCATTCCAACGAAATTGCCCGTGACGTGTCGGAAACCCTGCGCAAGCTCAAAGCCGCCCAGTACACCGCGGCCAACCCTGGCCAAGTGTGTCCTGCCAAGTGGAAAGAAGGCGCCAAGACTTTGGCTCCTTCCATCGACCTGGTCGGCAAGATCTAAATCTTTTGCCTCTTGCCCCGTTTGTTCGGGGCGCTCCCTGCAATGCAGGGCGGTATCCATCAACTTCCTGCCGCGCAGGGCAGTATCAATCAACTCCCTGCTGCGCAGGGCGTTGAGCACAGCGCAAACCGGCCTCAAGGCTCGTGTGCGCTGCCCTCAACGATCCCCCACAACCCCTTTTTTGAATCGGCCCCGCCACAAGCGAGGGTCTGGTTCCTTGCACCTTGAAACTGGAGAACACCATGCTCGACGACACCCTCAAAACGCAATTGCAACAATACCTGGCCCTGTTGCGCCGGCCAATCCGACTGGTTGCATCTTTGGACGACAGCGAAACCGGCGCTGACATGAAGAGCCTGCTGGAGACCATTGTCAGCCTGTCGGACAAGGTCACACTGGACACCACAGGCCAGGACAGCCGCAAGCCGTCTTTTGTGGTCGCCCGTGAAGGTGAGACCCAGGGTGTGCGGTTTGCTGGTTTGCCTTTGGGCCACGAGTTCACTTCTTTGGTTTTGGCCCTGTTGTGGACAGGCGGCCACCCCCCCAAAGTAGAGCAAGACGTGATCGACGCGATCAAAGCCCTGGATGGGGACTTCAGTTTCGAGGTCTACATGTCATTGAGCTGCCACAACTGTCCGGATGTGGTTCAGGCGCTGTCCCTCATGGCCATCATGAACCCCAAGGTCAAGACCGTGGTGATCGAAGGCGGCGCCTTCCAGCAAGAAGTGACCGAGCGAGAAATCATGGCGGTTCCCATGGTGTTCCTGAACGGCAAGGTGTTTGGTTCAGGCCGGATGTCCGTGGAAGAAATCGTGGCCAAGTTGGACACCGGTGCCGCTGACCGCGATGCGGCCAAGCTCAATGCCAAGGAAACGTTTGACGTGTTGATCGTAGGCGGTGGTCCCGCTGGCGCAGCCGCAGCGGTGTACGCGGCACGCAAAGGCATCCGCGTGGGTGTGGCGGCCGAGCGCTTTGGCGGTCAGACCAACGACACCATGGCGATCGAAAACTACATCTCGGTGCTGGAGACCGATGGCCCCAAGTTTGCCGCTGCACTCGAATCCCAGGTGCGCCAATATGGTGTGGACATCATGAACCTGCAGCGTGCTGCTCAAATTATTCCAGCCACCCAGGCGGGTGGTTTGGTGCAGGTGCAGATGGAAAATGGTGCCACGCTCAAGGCAAAAACCGTGATTTTGTCCACCGGAGCGCGCTGGCGCAATGTGAACGTACCTGGCGAAACCGAGTACAAAAACAAGGGCGTGGCCTACTGCCCGCACTGCGATGGCCCGCTTTTCAAGGGCAAGCGGACCGCGGTGATCGGTGGCGGCAACTCCGGCATCGAGGCGGCGATTGATTTGGCCGGTATCGTGGAACACGTGACGGTGGTCGAGTTTGCCGATCAACTCAAGGCCGACGCTGTGCTGGTGAAAAAGCTCAACAGCCTGCCCAACGTGACCGTGCACACCAACGCTCAGACCACCGAGATCACAGGGGACGGCAGCAAAGTCAACGGCCTGCGCTACAAAGACCGTGCCACCGGCACCGAGCACCATGTGGCGTTGGCAGGCGTGTTCGTACAAATTGGTCTCGTGCCCAACACCGAGTTCCTCAAAGGCACGGTCGAGCTGAGCAAATTTGGTGAAATCGTGGTGGACGCCAAGGGCCACACCAACGTGCCCGGCGTGTTTGCCGCCGGTGACTGCACCACCGTGCCCTACAAACAGATCGTGATCGCCGCAGGGGAAGGGGCCAAGGCAGCACTGAGTGCTTTTGACCACTTGATCCGGTCTTGATCAGTTCAGGTGCACTTGGCAACTCTTGACAGATTGCCGTGCCTGATTGGCTTGAGTGAAGTTCAAGCGCCCATCGCAAGGCGTGTGGGGCTTTACTTGAAGCCCACTCGGTCCAGCATTTGCTGAACCTTGATCTGGTTCATGCCCACAGCACTGATCGGGATCAACTCGCTTTTGAAGCTGCCGCCGGTCATGGCTTTGAGCGCGGGGTTGTCGAAGCTCACGCCCTTGGCGGTCGGCCACTCGTTGTTGCCGTTGGCAAAGTGGTTTTGCGCGGAGGGGCTGGCCAGGTATTCTAGAAATTTGACTGCGTTGTCGGTGTTTTTTGCGTGGCGAGCCACCGCACCACCGGCTACATTCATGTGCGTGCCCCAGCTGCTTTGGTTGGGGAATACGACAGCGATTTTTTCGGTCACTGCGCGGTCTTCGGGCTTGGACGATCGCATCAGGCGGGCCAGATAGTAGGTATTGGTGAGGGCGACACCGCATTCCCCTGAAGCGACGCCCTTGATCTGGTCAGTGTCTCCACCTTTAGGGCTGCGGGCCATGTTGTCCACCAGGCCTTTGAGCCATGATTCGGTCTTTTGGGGCCCCAGGTGTTCGATCATGGCGCCAAACAAACTGAGGTTGTAGGGGTGAGAGCCTGAGCGGACGCACAGGCTGCTCTTGAATTTGGCATCGGCCAGTTTCTCGTAGCTGTCCACATCGGTTTTGCTGAATTTCATCTTGTCGTAAACGATGACTCGCGCCCGGGTCGACAAGCCAAACCAGGCTGTGCCGCCATTGTCAGCAGGTTTGGCGCGCAGGTTGGCGGGAATGGCTTCTTCAAGTTTGGCCGATTTCACAGGCAGGAACAGGCCATCCACTTCAGCACGCCAAAGACGAGCGGCATCCACCAGCAAAATCACGTCCGCCGGGGATGCCGAGCCCTCGGCCTTCAGACGGGCGAGAATACCGGCATCGTCGGCATCGACCCGGTTGATCTTGATGCCGGAAGATTTGGTGAATTCGCTGTACATGACTTCATCGGTCGGGTAATGGCGGGCCGAGTAAATGTTCAGGACTTTGTCTTGCGCCATGCCCGATGAAGCGACCAAAAGCCCAGTGATGCTCAAGATGAATTTGACAAATTTCATGGTCTTCGTAGGAGGATTTTGCGTTCAGACAATTTTATCCCAAATGAGAATGATTATCAATAAGGCCAAAGGAAAGACATGAATTTATTGCCAAGGGATGGGCTCAAGTGCGAGTCTTCAGCACGACCCAGGATGGAAAAAAGCCGGTGGTTCAAGGCTTTGGCCATGGTGTTGATCGCGGGTGCCCTGGTGGGTTGCAGCACTTTGGGCACGGCGCCCACACCAGGGGCCGGGGCTTTGCCGGCACCTTCGGAACGCCGAGAGGTTCGCCTGGGATTGGCTTTGGGGGGCGGTGCAGCTCGAGGTTTTGCCCACGTGGGGGTGATTCAGGTGCTGGAAGAAGCCGGTTTGCGACCCGGCTACGTGGCGGGCACCTCGGCGGGCAGCCTGGTGGCCGCTTTGTATGCCAGCGGCAAAACCCCGGCCGAACTGGTTCGCGTGGCTGAGACCATGCAAGAGGCAGACATCACGGATTGGATGCTGCCAATATTGAATCGGGGTGCCTTGCGCGGGGAAGCCCTCGCCAAGTATGTGAACACGCAGGTGGGTGGGCTCAGCCTGGAACAGATGAAGATCCCCTTGGGCATCGTGGCTACTGATCTTGGCAGCGGTGAATCCATCACCTTTCGTCGTGGCAACACCGGCTCTGCCGTGCGGGCATCGAGCGCAGTGCCGGCGGTGTTTCTGCCCGTTCGCGTGGGAGATCGTGAATATGTGGATGGTGGATTGGTTTCACCGGTACCGGTCCGACAAACACGGGACTTGGGGGCCAATTTCGTGATCGCGGTGGATATTTCAAGCGATCCTGAAGGCAACCCTTCGGCAGACACCTTTCAGATCCTGATGCAAACCTTCACCATCATGGGCAAAAGCATCAACACCCTGGCTTTGAAGGACGCGGATTTTGTGGTTCGCCCGGCGTTGTCGGGTGTGAAAAGCTCGGACTTCGGTGCCCGATTGCGATCCATCGAAGCGGGGCGTATCGCCATGAGGACCTTGCTGCCGAGTTTGAAAGCTCGCCTGGCAGCTTTCGAAGCAGGGCGCTGACACACTGAGAAGAAAGGCGAGTGCAAAAAAAGGGCTGATCTTGCGATCAGCCCTTAAGGGATCCCTGTTTCCCAGATGAAATTCAAAGAGATCCGAGGAGACAACTTGCAAAAAGGTCAGGTAGCTTAGAGACCTGACGCCTTTGAAATTACTTTTTCTTGCCAGCCTTGGGGGTAACTGACTGTGTCACGGAAGCCAGGTTCGACTCGGCCAGATCGGTGGCTTGCTTGACGGCTTTTTGCACGGATTCGAAAGCGCTGTTGGCAGCGGTGACAGCACCTTTCATCATGGCGACAGCTTGCTCGGAACCGGCAGGTGCGTTTTGGGCAGCACTGTCCACCAATGTGGCGAATTGCTTTTGGGCGGCTGCGGCCTGGACTTCGAGGGCCTTGGTGAATTCACCCGTGGTACCCGATGCGATGTCATACAGATGACGGCTGTAAGCAGCAGTCTTTTCAGCCAAGGGCTGGAACAGATTGGCTTGCATCGCCACCAGGTCTTGGGCGTCTTTCACGCTCAGGACGGCCTGGGTGCTGTTGGCTGACTCGTCCAAAGCGGCTTTTGCAGCGCTCAGGTTCAGTTCAACCAGCTTTTCAACGCCTTCGAAGGCTTTGGCGGTCAGGCCAAACAGGGTTTCAACGTTGGCTTTGTGCGAGGCGACGATTTGTTCAGCGGTCATCATAGGTATCTCCAGATCAAAAAAATAAAGTGTGGTTTCAGGAAGACTGCGCCGTAACTGGCCAGAGCCATACAACATTGTTGCAGTGCAGCATGGTTTGAATTTTAGGGTTTCTACGAGGTATTACAAGGGGATTGAAGGCCACCCTGCTCAGTTTAGAGAGGGTTTTCTAGAATTCACCCAATTCCAGACCCACTCATGCACGCTTATTACGCCGATCACTTTGTCTTGCCTTTGCCCGAAGGTCACCGTTTTCCGATGCGCAAGTACAGCCGATTGCGTGACCGTTTGACCGGTGAACTGCCCGGGGTGAAGATGTGCGAAGCCCCTGCAGCCAGCAATGGCGAGTTGGCGTTGGTTCACACACCCGCTTATATCCAAGGCGTGAGCACAGGGGAACTGGATGCTGCTTTGCAGCGCGAGATCGGTTTCCCATGGAGCCTGGCCATGGCCGAGCGTGCCCGCAGGTCGGTGGGCGCCACTGTGGCTGCTGCCCGCGATGCGCTGGTGCAGGGTGTGGCTGGCAATCTGGCTGGGGGCACGCACCACGCTTATGCGCACAAAGGTGGCGGCTTTTGTGTTTTCAATGACATTGCCGTCACGGCTCGGCTGATGCAAGCCGAGGCCTGGCGGCATGAACGGCGCAAATTGAATGTGGCCGTGATCGACCTGGACGTGCACCAGGGCAACGGCACGGCGCATATATTTGCCAAAGACCCGAGCGTTTTTACCTTGTCATTGCACGGAGAGAAGAATTTTCCGTTTCGCAAGGAGCCCAGCGACCTCGATGTGGGCTTGCCCGATGGTTGCAACGATGAGCCTTATCTGGCCGCGCTTCACCAGGCTTTGCAAAGCTTGGAAGACAGGTTCGACCCGCATCTTGTGATTTATCTGGCCGGTGCCGACCCTCATGAGGGCGACCGCCTGGGTCGACTGAAGCTGACGCATGATGGCATGCAGGCCCGCGACATGACCGTCATGGATTGGGCCTGGCAACGCAAGTTGCCAGTTGTGCTGTGCATGGGCGGCGGTTACGGCCACGACATCGAGACCACGGTTCAGGTACAAATGCAGACCTGGGCTGTGGCTTTGGGCTACTGGCAACGCTGGCACAATCTCAGGCGATGAACACAACCGCCAAGCCCCCCGAAAAACCACAAGCCGATTTGCGCAGCAGCTACAAGGTGTTCCGGGCCATCGGCACGCGCTGGATGGACAACGATGTGTACGGCCATGTGAACAACGTGGTTTATTACAGTTGGTTTGACACCGCCGTGAACGCCACGTTGATTGAGCAGGGTGTGTTGGATATCCACACTGGCTCGACCATCGGCCTGGTGGTGGAAACCCAGTGCTTTTACTTTGCACCGCTGGCCTTCCCCCAAACCATCGATGCGGGCATTCGAGTGGCCAAGCTGGGCACGTCGAGCGTTCGTTACGAAGTGGGCCTTTTCGCCCAAGGCGAGGACAAGACCGCCGCCCGCGGGCACTTTGTGCATGTTTACGTGGACCGCGAAACGCGCCGTCCCGTGCCTTTGCCCACCGCATTCAAAACATTTCTGGAGACATTGACATGAGCATTTCACCGATCGGTCAGCAAGTGAGCACCCGCGTGAACGACCCCGCCAGTGTGGACGCGGCCATCCTCAGCCGTTTTTCGACACGCGCCTATTTACCCCAGCAGGTGGACCGCAGCGTGTTGCAAGACGTGCTGGACTTGGCTGCCCGTGCACCCAGCGGCACCAACACCCAGCCCTGGAAGGTTTATGTGCTGCAAGGCGCCAAGCGCGATGAGCTGGTGGCCAAGACTTGTGCGGCGCACGATGCCATCAGCGCCAACCCGGCGCTGGCTGCTGAATACACCGAGTCTTATGACTATTACCCCGAGAAATGGGTCAGCCCCTACGTTGACCGCCGCCGCGAGTGTGGCTTCGGTCTGTATGGTGTGCTGGGCATTGGCAAGGGCGACAAAGGGCGGATGCATGAACAGCACCAGAAAAACTTCCGATTCTTTGACGCCCCTGTGGGCCTGATCTTCACCATCGACAAAGTGCTGGGGCGGGGCAGCTTGCTGGATTACGGCATGTTCCTGCAGACCCTCATGATCGCGGCACGCTCGCGCGGCCTGCACACCTGTCCTCAAGCGGCGTGGAATGGTTTTGCCAAGATCATCTTGCCCCACGTGGGGGCAGGTGAGAACGAAATGCTGGTCTGCGGTATGTCGCTGGGCTATGCCGACGAGTCGGCAACGGTGAACACCTTCGAGACCACTCGCGTTCAGGCGCAAGATTTCACCCACTGGGTGGATTGATTCATCTTCCCCGCAAGGTCTTGCTTTGGGATTCGATGCACTGTCGCTGCAGCTGCTCAATGGGCTGAGCCATGCCACCACCTTGTTTTTGATGGCTTCCGGGCTGACGCTGATTTTTGGCGTCACCCGGATTGTCAATTTTGCGCATGGCAGTTTTTTCATGCTGGGTGCTTTGTGGGCGGCGCACGCCGTCACCAACTGGTGGCCCGCATGGGGTGAATCCGCTTGGGGCTACGCCGCGGCGATGTTCATGGGGGCCGGCCTGGCGGCCACGTTGGGCGCCATCACCGAGGTGTTTCTTTTCAAGCGCATGCGCCAAGCCCCCCAGCTGTACCAATTGGTGGCCACTTTCGGGCTGACGCTGGCGCTGCACGATGCCATGCGCTGGTACTTCGGGCCTGAGGAGGTTTTTGCCCCACGTTTTCCTGGCCTCAAGGGTGCTGTTGCCTTAGGCGAGTCATTTTTCCCGACTTGGCAACTGTTCACCCTTGTTTTGGGCCCACTGGTCTGGCTGGTTCTTCACCTGTTGCTCACGCGCACCCTGTGGGGCCAGCGTGTCAAGGCCGCCACGCAAGACCGCGACATGCTGGATGCGTTGGGCGTGAATCCTGCGCCACTGATGTTGGGGGTGGTCATGCTGGGCTGTGGCCTGGCCGGATTGGCTGGGGCTTTGCAATTGCCGCGTGAACCTGCTCACTTGCAGATGGACGTGAATATGGTGGTGGAGACCTTTGTGGTTGTGGTCACTGGCGGGTTGGGCAGCATCGGCGGTGCCTTTGTGGCGGCCTTGCTGATTGGTTTGATCCACGCGTTGGGGCTGAGTTTTTTTCCGCAAGCGACGCTGGTCCTGGTGTTTTTGACCATGGCTGCTGTGCTGGTCTGGCGACCGCAAGGCCTGGCGGGGGCTGCCGGCCATGCCGAGCAACGAGAAAGCGTGCCGGTTTTCTCGCTTTGGCCGGTGGGCCGTTTTGGCAAGGGGATTTTTGCGGCTGTTTTTGTGGGCTTGTCATGGCTGGCCTGGGGGCAGGGCGACTATGGCCGCAGCCTGGTTGAAGACGTGATGGTGATGATGTTGTTTGGCTTGAGCCTTCAGTGGATGATGGCCTTGGGCGGGCTGGTCAGCTTTGGCCATGCGGCCTTTTTTGCATTGGGCGCCTATGGCGCGGCCCTGGCCCACTTGAATGTGGGGGCTGGCTTGCTCGTGGCGCTGACAGCAGGTATGGCGCTGGCGCTGACTGTGGCTTTGGTGTTTGGGGCCTTGGTGGTGCGCAGCAGCGGCGTTTACCTGGCCATGCTGTCTTTGGCGCTGGCGCAGATGGTCTGGGCGGGCGCCACGCAATGGGTGGGACTCACGGGTGGAGACAACGGCTTGATTGGTCTGCGCCTGATCGCGCCCGAATGGCGATCCTTGGCTGATGCAGTGCTGTGCGGTTTTTTGCTGCTGTCGCTGGTGGGCATGGCCAGGGTGGCGGGTTCAAGTCGGGGGGCTGCTTTGCAGGCTTTGCGCGATGCGCCCTTGCGTGCGGCGGCCAGCGGTTTGCCCGTTCAGGCTTTGCGTTACCAGGTGTTTGTGGGTAGCGCCACCTTGGCGGGTTTGGCCGGTGGTTTATGGGCTTCATTCAAAGGCGCTGTCTTTCCATCGGTGGCTTCGGTGGCCATGTCGGTCGATGCCTTATTGGTCATATTGCTGGGCGGCGTGCACCAACTGTGGGGCTCGGCTGTCGGCAGTGCCCTGTTGGTGTGGGGTGGCGCCGAACTGGGCCAGGGCCTTGACTATTGGCGCGGTGTTTTGGGCTTGCTGATCATGGCCGTCATGGTGCTGGCCCCCAGCGGCGTGCTGGGCGGTGTGCAGCTGTGGCTAGCGCATGTGCGTTCGTCACAAGGGCGTAAAGCATGAAACAGCTGGTGAATTCCGGGGGTCAGGCACTCTTGCAGGCGCATGGCCTGAGCAAGCATTTTGGTGGCGTGCGTGCACTGGACGGGGTGAGTTTTGAGGTTCAATCAGGTCATTGCGTGGCTTTGATTGGCCCCAACGGGGCGGGTAAATCTACTTGTTTTGCCTGCTTGGCCGGGCAACAGCAACCCACAGCGGGCGAGGTGTTCTGGCAAGGCCTGCCCCTGTTGGACCAAACGCCTGCCGAGCGTCAGCGCCTGGGCGTCGCCCGAACTTTTCAGGTGGCCCAGACTTTTGAAGCGTTGACCGTGTTGCAAAACATCCAGTTGGTGCTGCGCGATGCCACGCCCTTGTCTTGGTGGGACCGACTGAACCAGCGCCAGCCCGAACGGTCGCTGCAGTTGGCAGCGCAAGTGGGCTTGCAAGCCTTGGCTCAAGCCACCGTAGCCGACTTGCCGTACGGTGCCAAAAAACGGCTGGAGCTGGCCATGGCTCTGGCCGGTTTGCCTGGAACCGGGCCTTCGTTGTTGTTGCTGGACGAGCCCGCTGCAGGCTTGGCCGAGCAAGAGCGTTCCGACATGATGGCGCTGGTGCGGAAAGTGGCTGCGGGCGGCGTCACCGTGCTTTATACCGAACACAACATGGATGCCGTGTTTGGCGTGGCCGATCGTGTGCTGGTGCTGATGCAAGGCCGCTTGGTCGCTGATGGCTTGCCTTCTGACGTGGCGCAAGACCCTCTGGTTCGGCAAAATTATCTGGGCCTGGATTTCAACGCCCACAAGGTGGCCAATCAGAATGACCCCTATGCAAACGCACTAGGAGGCGCGCGTGTCTGACACCCGGCTCCATGTGAAGCAGCTGAACGCCTGGTACGGTCAGGCACAAGCCTTGTTCGATGTCTCGCTGGCCGTGAATGCGGGTGAATTGGTGGTCTTGCAGGGCCTGAATGGCGCTGGCAAGTCCAGCTTGCTGCAGTCGCTGATGGGTATCGGCCCAAGGGCCACTGGCCAGATCGAGTGGGCAGGGCAGCGCATGGACACCTGGCCTGCTCATCGCCGGGCGCAAGCCGGTTTGGGCTTTGTGGCAGAAGACCGTCGCTTGTTCAGTGGGCTTTCAGTGCAAGAAAACCTGTGGATCGCGGCGCGTGCCGATTCCAAAGCCGCCATGGCCAAACAATGTGACCGCGTGCTGGCGCTGTTTCCGGTGCTGGGCCACATGCTCAGCCGACCCGCCAGCCAGATGAGTGGCGGCGAACAGCAAATGCTGGCCATCGCCCGTACCCTGATGACCAGCCCCCGCCTGCTTTTGCTGGACGAACCCTGTGAGGGCATCGCCCCGGTCTTGGTGCAGGCTTTGCGCCAAGCGCTGCTGCTGCTGCGTGGCGAGGGGATGAGTTTGCTGGTGGCTGAGCAAAACAACATTCTGGCCGCGCATGCGGACCGGGTACTGGTGCTGACCAGCGGGCACCTTCAAGCATCGGATTGAGTCAGTCATGTCCCTTTCGAGGCATCCTTTACACTGACATACAACCCCGAGCGGCCCAAGCCGCCAGAGACAAAACCATGATCATTACCAGCCTGCTCGACACCGACCTCTACAAGTTCACCATGATGCAGGTCGTGCTGCACCAGTTTCCCGGCGCGCAGGTGGAGTACAAATTCAAATGCCGCAACCCGGTTTCGGCGTTGGCGCCTTTTGTCAACGAGATCCGGCAGGAAATCCGTTCGCTGTGCAGCCTGAGCTTCAATGAAGGCGAATTGCAGTATCTGCGTTCGCTGCGCTTCATTAAAAGTGACTTTGTCGATTTTCTGGACCTTTTCAAGCTCAGCGAAAAGTACATCCAGGTCACGGCGCTGCCATCGGGTGAGATCGACATCACCATCCAAGGGCCTTGGTTGCACACCATCCTGTTCGAGATTCCGGTGCTGGCGATCGTCAATGAGGTGTACTTTCGAAACACCCAAAAGGTGCCCGATCTGATGGAAGGCCGTCGACGTCTGGACACCAAAATCGCCCAATTGCAGTCGCCTGGGTTGGAGACCCTCAAAATTGCCGATTACGGCACGCGCCGTCGTTTTTCTCGGGCTTGGCATGAGGAGGTTCTCCGTGTCCTGTCCGCCCGCTTGGGCACCGGCCCCGATGGCCAATTTGCCGGCACCAGCAATGTTTATTACGCCTATTTATTGGGGTTGACCCCGTTGGGCACCATGGCCCACGAGTATTTGCAAGCAGCCCAGGCGCTGGGGCCGCGTTTGCGCGACAGCCAGGTGTTCGCCTTCGAGTCGTGGGCCAAGGAATACCGGGGCGATCTGGGCATTGCCTTGAGCGATGTGTATGGCTTCAATGCCTTCTTGCGCGACTTTGACCTGTATTTTTGCAAGTTGTTTGACGGCGCACGCCATGACAGCGGTGACCCCTTCAGTTGGGGTGAACGCATGATCGCCCACTACCAGCAAAATCGGGTGGACCCGAAAACCAAGACGCTTATTTTCAGCGACAGCCTGACGATTCCCCGCACCATCGAGTTGTTTGAGCAATTCCAGGGGCGTTGCCAACTGGCCTTTGGCGTGGGCACCAACCTGACCAATGACTTGGGGTACGAGCCCTTGCAGATCGTCATCAAGATGACCCGTTGCAACGGCCAGCCCGTGGCAAAATTGTCGGATTCCCCAGGCAAGGGAATGTGTGACGATGAGAAATACTTGGCTTACTTGCGCCAGGTGTTTGAAATTGACTTGCCGGTTGTGTAACGGAAAACCTGAAAGACTTCACCCATGTTGACTTTGCTGATCGTTGTATTTGTTGTGGCTTACGCGGCCATTGCTTTCGAGCATCCGCTCAAAGTGAACAAAACCGCCACGGCCTTGCTGGCCGCCGGTTTGCTTTGGACCATCTATGCCACCGGGTCGAGCGATGCCAAACTCGTCTCGCAGGAACTGGGTGAGTCTTTGATGTCTACGGCTCAAATTGTCTTTTTCCTGATGGGGGCCATGGCCATCGTGGAGGTCATCGATGCCCACAATGGTTTTGAAGTGCTGACCTCGCGGGTTAAAACTTCATCTCTTTCGCGCTTGATGTGGCTTGTAGGCGTTGTCACATTCTTTTTGAGCGCAGTTCTTGACAACCTGACCACAGCGATCGTCATGGTGTCGTTGATGAAAAAGTTGCTGGATAAGCGTGAGGACCGGCTGTTTTTTGCAGGCGCCATCGTGATTGCTGCCAACGCCGGAGGCGCGTGGTCGCCCATTGGGGATGTGACCACGACCATGCTTTGGATTGGGGGCCAGATCACTGCCATGGAAATTATCAAAGGTGTTTTTCTGGCTTCTCTGGTGAGCTTGTTGGTGCCCCTTGCCGCCATGTCCTTGGTGCTGCGTGGCCGGGAAGTCCAAGCCCCCCTGCAGTCTGACGGGGGTGAGGGTGTTGTCACCACGCCCTTTGAGCGCAAGCTGATGTTTTTCCTTGGAATAGGCATTTTGATGGCAGTGCCTGTTTTCAAAGGGCTGACGCATCTACCTCCCTTCATGGGCATTTTGCTGGGCCTGGGCGTTTTGTGGCTGGTGGGCGATCTGATACACAAAGACAAAGACGATGAGGCCAAGTCACACCTTACTTTGGTGAGCGCTTTGACGCGCATTGACATGAGCGCTGTGCTGTTCTTTGTGGGTATCTTGCTGGCCGTGGCCACGCTGGAGCACACCCATATCTTGTCATCCTTGGCCAATTGGCTTGACCATACGGTGGGTCGACTGGACGCTATTGTGATCATCATTGGTTTGGTTAGCGCTGTGGTGGACAACGTGCCTTTGGTCGCGGCTTCCATGGGCATGTACAGCCTCGAGCAATACCCGCCTGACAGTTTTTTGTGGGAATTTCTTGCTTATTGCGCGGGCACAGGGGGCTCTATCCTGATCATCGGTTCGGCAGCTGGCGTTGCAGCCATGGGATTGGAAAAAATCGATTTTGTCTGGTATTTCAAGAAAATCAGTGGTTGGGCTTTGCTGGGTTACCTGGCTGGAGCGGCTGTTTACATCGCCGAGTTCCAACTTTTACATTGAGCCAAAGGCCATTTGAATCGGGTGTGTGAATCGGAGAGATATTTTGAACAAACCAGCAGTTTTAGTTGCCCGGGCCATCTTCCCCGATGTCCTTCAGTCTCTGGCGCAGGTGTTTGAAGTTGAAAGCAACCAGGCCGATGAGGTCTGGTCTGCCGCTGAACTGAGCCGCCACATGCAGGGCAAAGTGGGTGCCTTGACCACGGGCAGCGAGCGCATTGATGCGCTGCTGCTGCAAGCCAACCCGCAGCTCAAAATGGTGGCCAACATGGCTGTGGGCTACAACAATTTTGATGTGCCGGCCATGACGGCTGCGGGCGTTTTGGCCAGCAACACCCCCGATGTGCTGACCGAGACCACCGCCGATTTCGGCTTTGCGCTGCTGATGGCAACAGCCCGTCGCATCACCGAGAGCGAGCATTTCTTGCGTGCCGGCCACTGGACCAAATGGAGCTACGACATGTTCGCGGGTGCCGAAGTGCACGGTGCCACCATCGGCATCCTGGGCATGGGCCGCATCGGGCAGGGCATTGCCCGCCGGGCGGCACATGGTTTTGGCATGAACGTGATTTATCACAACCGCAGTCGACTGAGCGCCGACCTCGAAGCCGAGTGCAAAGCCCGTTATGTGACCAAGGAAGAGCTGCTCAAGACCGCTGACCATGTCATGCTGGTGGTGCCCTACAGCGCCGAATCGCACCACACCATCGGCGCGCCCGAGCTGGCCTTGATGAAACCCACCGCCACATTGGTCAATATTGCACGCGGTGGCATCGTCGACGATGCGGCTTTGGCCAAGGCCTTGGCAGCAGGCCAAATTGCGGCTGCCGGCCTGGACGTGTTCGAGGGCGAGCCGAAAGTTCACCCCGAATTGTTGAAGGTGTCCAACGTGGTGCTGACGCCGCACATTGCCAGTTCCACGGTCAAGACGCGCCGGGCCATGGCGCAGCTGGCTGCTGACAACCTTGTCGCTTACTTCACCAAGGGCCAGGCACTCACCCCTGTGAACACTCTGAACGGCGCTGCTGCATGAGCGACATGCTGGTGCCGGGGCTGCTGGCCTTGAATTTGCTGCTGGTACTGGTGCTTGTCTTCAAGTCCAGAACGGCACCCAACCGCAGTGCAGACCAGGCGGCACGGCAAGAGCAAATGTTCGAGGCCCTGCAAAGCCAAACAGAACGGCTTGAGCGTGAGTTGCGCACCGAAATCAGCCAGTCTGGCGTGTTGGGACGTCAAGAGTCCATGCAGACGCTGACCTTGTTCCAGCAATCGCTGCTGCAGCAAAGTGCCGAAGCAACGCGAACGCAAAACCAGCAAATGGATGCCCTAGCCCAACAACTGGCCTTGTTGCAAAAAAGTCTGACCGACAGCCTGGCCCAGCAGGTGAACGCTTTGTCCGAATCCAATGCCCGCCGCTTGACTGAGATGCGCGGCACCATGGAAACGCAGTTGGCCCAGCTGCAGCAAAGCAACTCGGCCAAACTGGACGAAATGCGGCAGACCGTGGACGAAAAACTGCAGGCCACGTTGCAAGCCCGTTTGGGCGAGAGCTTCAAACAAGTG
>CAIZSE010000140.1 GCA_903935585.1 uncultured Burkholderiales bacterium
ACAGGGAAAGGGTATTCAGAGTCACGTTAGCAAGAAAAGGGCGGAGGCTTCGGAGAGATCAAAGAGGCTTGCATAGTACGTCACCGACAAGTGTTACCTAAACCGATGCGTTGATGACGCTAGCCGCGTGGCTCGGCTACTCGTCGGGTAGCTTGAATCACTGGGTCACGAAAGCACCAGTCTATAGAAAACCACCAAATGAGCGGCAAGCATCGGCTCAGGGGTTGCTTCTGAGCAAGTTTTTGTATGACTGGAACTAGTCAATGGGCGGCGCCCACTACTCCGGATTCGGCGACACTTTGCTGACCATCAGCCGTATTGGCGAATGCCCGGTTTGGAGTAGGCAGTTCGGAAAGTCGACTGACTCCAATGTGCCTCAAGCAGACCCTTACACATTGCCGCTGAAAAATAGCATCTTCAGTGACGCATAAGAGCAGCAACAGTGACGTTCTGCGCATGCGCCTGAAAGTCGTACCCGGTATGTAACCCGCACAACGCGCCAAAAGGGTGAACCCGGTTACCATCCATCATGTAACTTAGTTACCAACTTGCGTGCATCAACTGCAAGTTGAGCTTTTCGACATGAAACATCCGACTGCCACACCTCCTTTTGCTGATTGGTCAGACCCATGCCCATGACACTTCACCCCACGGTGGCCGCCGTCACGGCCCGCATCAAAGAGCGCAGCCGCCCGACCCGCCAGGCCTATTTGCAGCAGGTGGACGCCGCTGCCAGCAAAGACCCCGGTGCCCAGCGCCTGGGCTGCGCCAACGTGGCCCATGCCTTTGCCGCCATGCCCGAGACCGACAAAAGCCGCGCCACCGCGCTCGACCGAATCTTGGTGGTGGCCCCGCGTGCGCCCAACATCGGCATCGTCAATGCCTACAACGATCTGCTGTCCGCCCATGCCCCTTTGCAGCACTACCCCGACCTGATCAAGGACGAAGCGCGCAAACAGGGCGCCACAGCACAGGTGGCGGGGGGCGTGCCTGCCATGTGCGACGGCGTGACCCAAGGAACCCCCGGCATGGAGCTGAGCCTGTTCAGCCGGGATGTGATCGCCATGGCCACGGCCGTGTCGCTCAGCCACGATGTGTTTGACGCCGTCCTGATGCTGGGCGTGTGCGACAAGATCGTGCCGGGCCTGTTGATTGGCGCCTTGCAGTTCGGCCATTTGCCCACGGTGTTTGTGCCTGCCGGCCCCATGACCAGCGGCTTGTCCAACACCGAAAAATCAAAGGTGCGCGAACAAGCCGCGCTGGGCCTGGTCGGTCGCCCCGAACTGCTCGAAGCCGAATCGGCCGCCTACCACGGCGAAGGCACCTGCACCTTTTATGGCACGGCCAACAGCAACCAGATGCTGCTCGAAGCCATGGGCCTGCACGTGCCGGGCACCGCCTTCATCAACCCCGCCGAAGGCCTGCGCCAGGAACTCACCCGTGAAGCCGCCCGCACCGTGCTGGCGCTGGTCAAGGCCAAAAATTTCACGCCCATCGGGCGCTTGGTGGACGAGCGCTGCATCGTCAATGCCATGGTGGCCTTGCTGGCGACCGGCGGCTCGACCAACCACCTGATCCACTGGGTGGCGGTGGCGCGCGCTGCCGGCATCGTGATCGACTGGGACGATTTCTCGGCCTTGTCCGATGTGGTGCCCTTACTGAGCCGCGTCTACCCCAACGGCAGTGCCGATGTGAACCAGTTCCAGGCCGCAGGCGGCCCGGCTTATGTGATCCGCGAACTGCTCGACGCAGGTTTGATGCACCCCGATGTGCTGACGGTGCGTGCCGGGGGCCTGCGCGAATTTACCCGCATCCCTTCCTCGCAAGACGGCCAAATGGTTTGGCAAGACGTGGGAGCAAGCCAAGACGACACCGTGGTGCGCCCCGCAGCCAACCCGTTCAGCGCCACCGGTGGCCTGAAGCTTTTGCAGGGCAATTTGGGCCGCAGCGTGATCAAGGTTTCGGCGGTGCCCGAAGCGCTGCACGTCATTGAAGCGCCTGCGCGCGTGTTCAATTCTCAGGATGAACTGCACGCTGCCTTCAAGGCGGGTGAGTTGGAGTGCGATGTGGTGTGTGTGGTGCGCTGGCAAGGCCCGCAAGCCAATGGCATGCCCGAGCTGCACAAACTCACGCCGCCGCTGGCCGTGCTGCAAGGCAAAGGCTTCAAGGTGGCGCTGGTGACCGATGGCCGCATGAGCGGCGCCTCGGGCAAAGTGCCTGCTGCCATCCATGTCTCGCCCGAAGCCGCAGCGGGTGGGCCGCTGGCCAAAGTGCAAGACGGTGACCTGATCCGCCTCGACGGTGTGGCGGGTACCCTGCAAGTGCTGGTGAGCGAGGCCGAATGGGATGCTCGCCCGCTGGCCCAAATGCCTGCCGAGCTGCGCGCCACCAACGGTGTGGGCATGGGCCGTGAACTGTTTGCCAACATGCGCCGCAACGCGCTCAAAGCCGAAGAAGGAGCCTGCACATGGCTGTGAATTTCAAGCGTCCATTGACCGCTCTGCAAGTGATGCAGGACGCCCCCGTGATCCCCGTGATCGTGCTCAACGATGTGGCGCATGCCGTGCCCATGGCCCGCGCCCTGGTGGCGGGTGGCATCCGCATGCTCGAGGTGACTTTGCGCACGCCGCAGGCGCTGGCCTGTATGGAAGCGATCGCCAAAGAAGTGCCCGGTGCCGTGGTGGGTGCGGGCACCGTGCGCACCCCGGCAGACGCTGCTGCTGCCGCCAAAGCCGGTGCGCAGTTTGCGGTCAGCCCCGGTTACACCCGCGCGGTGGGCCTGGCTTGCAGAGACCACGGCTTGTCGCTGTTGCCCGGCGTGGCCACCGGCAGCGAAATCATGATGGCGCAAGAAGACGGTTACACCGAACTCAAGTTCTTCCCGGCCATGCAGGCGGGCGGCCCAGCCATGCTCAAGGCCTGGAGCGGACCGTTCTTTGATGTGAAGTTCTGCCCCACGGGCGGTGTGACCCCAGGCAATGCCTTGGAGTTTTTAAGCCTGCCCAATGTGGCTTGTGTGGGTGGTTCGTGGTTGGTGCCTGCGGATGCGCTGGCCCAAGGCGATTGGGCCCGCATCGAGGCGCTGGCGCGCGAGGCTTGCCAAATTCAGCGCTGATTGTCCGTTTGCTATAACCGGCTTGACCGGGTATCCATTTATTTGCTGGGATTGCTCTAGCTCAAGTGGGGGCAATTTGTTGTGCCAGCAAAATCGCGCTTTCAAAAACTGTTTTGCTGCTGGTGTGTGTTGATCCTGTGCAATGAACCACAAATGCGTGTGGGCTCAATGCGCGAACTTGGCAATGTAATATCAAAAACTCATCGGGTGCCAAGCCTCGATTGAATTTGGCCTTTTGAACACTGGCCAGCACACCCAAGCCATTTTGTGACGCAGGCAGATTTTGACTTTGCCATCGCAGCAATACCCCCGCCAATTGAGCTCCTGCTTCGATCAAGCACACACCAGGCACGATGGGTCTTTGAGGAAAATGGCCTTGCAATATAGGGTGTGTTTTTACCCAAACCGCAAAACCCGAAATTTCATTGTCCGATACCACGCGTGCGCTTTCTAAAAATAGAAATGGATCTCGGTGTGGAATCAAATCTTGTATGGCTGTTCGTGTGAGTTCGCAGAGGGACATGGTTCGGTATCGGTGTCAGTCGTGGTTATGGTCTGGCAAATGGATCTCGCAATCGCATGCAGCGATGGTTTGCGGACGGTGAGCGATCACGATCCTGGTGATAGACAGGTTTTGAATGGCTTGGTTGATGGCTTTTTCCAGCTCGACATCCAGATGGCTGGTGGCTTCGTCTAAAACCAAAATTTGCGGATCACCATACAGAGCGCGTGCGAGAAGCAAGCGCTGCTTTTGGCCGCCCGATAAAGCCGTGCCCATATCGCCAATGAGGGTGTTGTACCCCATATTCATGGCCTTCACATCATCATGCAGGCAGGCCATGCGACAGACCTCTTCAACCTTATCCATGTCAATGGACTGCGCAAAAAATGCGATGTTTTCTGCAATGGAACCTGCAAACAACTGGTCATCCTGCATAACCGCATTCACAAACGGGCGGTAATTGTGCAAGCCCATCCGTTCCAATTCTTGCCCATTGACCAAAATGCGGCCACTCTCGGGTTTGAGCAAACCCAAAAGCAGTTTGGCCAATGTGGTTTTGCCGCAGCCCGATGGGCCAGTGATGGCAATGGATTTTCCTGCTGGCAATTCCAAGGAAAGGTTGCGCAGCACATAGGGGTCAAGCTCTGAATATCGGAAACTGATGTTGTCCACCGCCAGTTGTGGGTTCACCAAGGCCCCGCGTTTTAGCTGCGTGCGCAAATCTTCTTTCTCAGTGAGCACGATGTCGGCTAAGCGCTCCCCCTGCAAGCTCAACATGCTTAACTCAATGGCCTTGTCGATCAGACTGCTGATGCGGCTTGCAAAAACCGCTTTGTACGTCATGAATGCAAACAGCATCCCAATGGAAAAAACATTGGCCAAGACCAGTTGAGCCCCAAGCCAGACACTCAAAATCAATTCCAAACCCAATAATGTCCCGTTGGCCAATCGGTACAAGATCATGAATTTTTGAGTTGCAACCAGCCGATTGGTGGTGTCCACCACGCGGTTGTGCCACATGATCTGGCGCTGTCCTTCGCGCCCAAAAAGTTTGATGGCCTGGGCACCCCGAGCACTTTCCAAAAATGTACTTTGTTGCTTGGCACCCAGAACGATTTGTTCCTCTGTGGCTCGGCGCAAAGGCGCATACACCAACATGCGTAAAAACGCATACAACACCACAGCGCAAAGAGTGATCAAGCTCATCCCTACGCTGTAAAACAGCATCATGCTCAGCGTGATGATCGTCATGACCCCATCGATCACCGCTTCGATGAAACTGGTGGTTAATGTTTTTTGGATTGCACCGATGGAATCAAAGCGAGAAACGATATCTCCTAAATGGCGCTTTTCAAACCACGCCAAAGGCAGGCGAATCAGGTGGGCAAAAACATTGACTGACCATTGCACGCTGATGCTGGTGCTCAAGTGAAGCACCACCCAAGATCGCAAGGCACTGACGCTAATCTGAATCAAGGCCACGGTAAAAAATCCCATCGCCAATAAAGTGATCAAATCTCGGTCACCGGAGACAAGAGCATGATCTACCACCCACTGCACGTACAGAGGTGACAAAAGCCCGCAAAGCTCAATCCCCATAGAGATCAAGAAAATTTGTAGCAACTGCCGTTTGAGGCCCAGCACTTGTCCAAAAAGCTCACGCAGTCGCACGCGCTTTTTTTCATCCTTGACCTCAAAACCGCTGGTGGGTGACAACTCCAACGCCACGCCAGTGAAGCGAGAAGAAGCTTCTTTGTAGCTGAGTCTGACCAAACCCTTGGCTGGATCGTGGATCTCCAAAAATTTAGGGGTCGCACGCTTGAGCACCACAAAATGATTCATGTCCCAATGCAAAACGCATGGCGTTTGCAAATTGGCGATTTCATTTAACTCCAAGCGCAGCGGCCGTGCAGCCATTAAGAAGCCTTCTGCGGCTTCAATCAGCTGCCCTAGATTCATGCCTTTGAGCGACACAGACAAACGGCTGCGCAGGCTGGGCAAATCAATCTCATGCCCGTGGTGTGACATAACCATCACCAAACAGGCCAAGCCGCATTCGGCTGCCTCGGTTTGCAAAGTGATGGGTAACTTTTGGCTGGTGCCAAACCATGCAAAGTTTATCAAAAATACTTTCCGCGCACGCTGAGTAGCGGCTCAAAAATCCACTCCAAAAGACTTCGTGTGTCCAGCATCACATCGGCTTCGACTTGCATGCCGGTCTGCAATGCTTGTTTTTCGCCATAAGCCATCACATGAGAGCTTTTTGGCTGAATACGTATGCGGTATACCGGATCAGCGTTTGGCATAGCGGGTAAGCCCGCCAATAAACTGAGCCCTTCAGACTTGCTGGCTACCGGATAAGGCAACTCTGCAGGCAGCATGGGTGAACCCGAAACCTCTTGGACTACGCCATCGTAGTGACCGAATTTTTGATAGGGATAAGCTTGGTAGCGAATCCGCACCGACTGGCCGGGCCTTATGAAACCTGCATCTTTGCTGGGGGCAAACAAATGCACTTCCAAGGTAGCTTTGTCTGCGTCCAAGGGCACAAATGTCATCAGTGGCCGTTCAGGGTTAACGCCCGCACCAAGCTTGGCACTCATGCCGGTGACGCGACCAGAGGTTGGGGCGCGAACCACCATTTCCCGCTTGGACTGCGTTTCGATCAACTCTTGCTGCGTACCTTGCAGATTGCGCTCCAGTTCAGACAGCTGGGTGCGTTCGCGCATGGGCAAGACTTCCAACTCGGTTTGTAAGGTTTGCAATTCACGGGCAATGCTGGTTTGGTTGCGCTCATTCAGCTGAACCCGATAGCGCAACTCCGAGGCGGCTTCGGTTTTTTCTTGCAACTGCACGACAGAAACAAAGTCTTGCGTCCGCAGTTCGCGAAAGCGCTGTTCAATGACCGAGGCCAATTCCAGGCGCTGCTGCAAAGCCCGTTGCTCTTGTTGGAGTTGCACTTGCTCGCGTTCAAGGGCCTCTATGCGGGTTTGCAGTCCCGTACTGGTGCGCTGGTAGAGCTGTTTTTGCTCACCTAACACTGCACGCAAATTACGTTGACGCGATTCGATTTGGGTCGCTACGGCTGTGCGCGATTCAGGCCCTTGTTCGCGGTAGCGCTCATCCAGCACGGTCAGCAAAGCGTGCCCTTCCTTCACCTCCTGGCCTTCGTGCACATGCAGCGCTGCTATTCGCCCAGCCAAAGGGCTGTACACGCGTAAAACCCCTCCCTCTGGGATTACAAAACCGCTCAAACTGGTGCGCCTTGTGTATTGCCCCCAAATGAGCAAGCTCATCAACAAAACGGCGAAGCAAAGCACCGCCACCGAAAGCCATACAAACACTTGTGGACTGCGCAGCACAATCGCGCCGTAATAACGCTGCTGTTGCTGTTGAAGGGCCTCTTGGCGAAACAATGACATGGGGTGACCTTGAAACCGATCTTGTGTTTTTATTCGGGCAGGCGACCGTTGACAAAATCTCTGATTTTTTGGCTACGGAATTTTTCCGGTACATCAATTTGCGGGGAGGAGGCCAGTAGTCCATTTTTTTGTTCGAGCACCATGATTTTTTGGGCCATTTGCTGATGGTTTTCTTGCCATGTTTGATCTGGACGCCAACCCTCTCCCAACAAATTGCCCATGAAGTAGGTGTTCTTGTCGTGATAGGCGCACCCGAACGAGTTTCTGTTGTGGGCAGCGGCGGTCATGATTATTCGTTGTGGCCCGCGCAGGGAGGGAACAAATGAGCCCGAGTAGCATGCAGAGAGAATCAATGCCGATGGCACATGCGGTATGGCATCAAGCCATTTCTTAATGTTGACCGACCGAACTGCGGGCCAATAGGCGTTGCCGATGTTCACTGAAAGGACATCGACATTGCCATGCGTTGCAATCAATGTCACCAATTGAATTGGACGTTTTTGAGACCAGTCCCCAATTCTTCTGAACACTGTGTCCAACGATGACAGCGTGGCGAACGGGTAATTCAGTTGACTTGATTCCAATTGATTGCTGAGCAAGATGGTTTGTACATTGGGATTGATTTCCAATAACCGCTGCTTCAGCAACAAAACATCGCGCTGGAACACCAATGATTGAGAATGCTGGGCTGAACCCACATAAATAACCGTGCGCTGTTGCGGCGGTGTTTTATTCAAATGCGCATCAATGGCATCCAATTGGCGAGACAACAGTGCATCGCTTTGTGAGAGTGCTTGCAGGTCCTTGGGTGTTAACGCGCAAGCACTCAGGAAGAGACTCCCCAATAAAAGAAACCCCATTCCCCATCGACGTACGCACCAAGACATGTTCTTTCCTTACAAAGCCATGAACACCATCAGGCAAAAATGCCTGATGGCGTGGAGTAAATGGACGATAGTGGTAGCTTTGTCATCTACAGCGGCAAAGCAACCAGCATCCACTCAGGAGCGAACACCTGCAGGTGTCACGCCATCGCGCCACAGCGCTTGCCAGTCACGCGCCTTGGCGAAAAGACCGATGCCAAAGCAGACTGGCCGGAAGAACACCTCACGCAGCACCCGGCCCTTGTAGTTGGGTTTGGACAACACGCCCATGCGGTAGGCAATGTCTTCGGCAAACCAACGGGTGGGGTGTTCAGCGAGTTTGGCAAACGAGGGGTATTTGCGCATGAGCTTCACATAGGGAATGCCCCAGAGGTGATAACCGCGCATGGTCTGCTCGGAGAAGTTCTGGCGGCTATAGCGGATATCGGCCATCCAGACTTCATGCTCAATGGCACCGTTTCGGCAAAGTTCTGTACAGATGACTTTGCCGCCGCCGCCTCCTCCACCGCAATCATTTTCAATGTTGGGCGCTTGCACATTGCCCAGCGGATCGGTGTTTGTAGGCGTTGGAGCGGGATTTTGAGCTGCATCGGACACATGGCTTGCGATAGCGGATATTGTGTTTGATATGGCTTCGGTAACTAAGCCAATACCTATTTGTCCAGCTAGGCCAGCAGGTGTAATTCCTCCAGAAACAGACGCAAGATCTTGATTTTCAATGGTTTCCATGGTTTTCCTTTAGCCGGGAATGTTTGAATTAGTCATCAAGCCCCGGGAATCTTAGTGACTAATTTAAAAAAGATGATGGCAGTTAAATTTATCAAAAAATGAAGCAGAAAAGAAAATATATAAGCCGTCCAATAATTAGTCTTCTTTTGTATTTCGATAAAGAATATTGAAAACATATAAAATGACCACCCAGCACTAAGTAAGCTTGTGAAATTTTGAATACCATGAATCACTGAAGATATCAAGCCTATTATAAATGATATTTTTATTTCTGAATTGATTTTTTCTGAGAGTAGTTTTATTGCAAAAGACATTATGAGTGTTTCAATTATTGGTGCAATAATCAGTGCGGATAATGTGTTTATGTTATTTTTTTGAGCCGGGGAAAATTCATTAATTGAAAATATATTAAAATTAATCACAATGACCATTACAAAAGAAAAAACTAGAGATGGAATTAATATTTTAAAATACATTTTAATTAGAGCTGAAATCAGTAATTTGTTCAACTCAATTTTTTGGTATTTTTTCATTTCTTGATTTCTGTATTAAAATATTTGTTTTTCAAATAAATAATAAATGCAGCAAGCAGAATGCCCAGTAAATTTCCAATTAATGGATGATTGGGACTCATGAATACCGTTCCAAGAATGCTCATGGTAATTATTGTCCCTGATTCAAAAAATGATTTAGACATAACATTTTGAGTTTTATTGGATATAAATTTGACTTAGGATCGAACACCGGGAGGTGTCACTCCATCGCGCCAAAGCGCTTGCCAATCACGCGCCTTGGCGAAAATGCCGATGCCAAAGCAGACTGGCCGGAAGAACATCTCACGCAGCACCCAGCCCTTGTAGTTGGGTTTGGACAACACGCCCATGCGGTAGGCAATGTCTTCGGCAAACCAACGTGTAGGGTGTTCGGCCAGTTTGGCGAACGAGGGGTATTTGCGCATGAGCTTCACATAGGGAATGCCCCAGAGGTGATAACCGCGCATGGTCTGCTCGGAGAAGTTCTGGCGGCTATAGCGGATATTGGCCATCCAGACTTCATGCTCAATGGCACCGTTTCGGCAAAGTTCTGTACAGATGACTTTGCCGCCGCCACCTCCACCTCCATCATTACAAGTGACCTCATTAGAAGGTACTGCTCCGATAACGTTGCCCAACGGATCAAAGCTAGGTGAAGTATCTGGTGACGCTGGTGCCGGTGATGATGTGCCCACATTATTTGAAACTGCACTAATTGCAGCACCGATTGCTACTCCTGTTGCAACTGCAGCACCAATTGGTGTGGCAGCAACTGCAACTGCTGCTGCAGCAGCAGTTGCAGAAATTGCAGACCCAACTTGATTGCCTGCATTTCCGCCACCATTTACCAGGTGAAAAATTTCTTTGTCGAGATGTTTCATTTTTTTCCCTTTTGAGATTGAAAAATTAAAAGAAAGGACGCAAGCGTTGAAATGACTATCCATATGCTTCCATAATTAAACCCATTGGTTAATATTTGACTTGCACAGGATGTTGAGATCGCCAAAAAAAGAAGAATATAACTTTTTTTGGAAATTGATCTTGATTTTACAATGGCATGCGCCACTGATAAAAGAAAACCAACAGATAATAAAATTGAAACAAAATTTAGTTCAATCATTTATGGCCTTAATTTTGATTTTATCATTATGAATGATTTTAAATTTTCCATATGCAATCCTTTATTGTTTTTGAAATTAATTTCATGATAACTCCTTTTTGGCCTGATCTGATGGCTTCATATGAGTTCAGGCGATTAACTCATATTCAATTGAATTTAATTAAATCCAAGCACCGTTGCTTGAATTTCTTTGCGATTATCTCCTGATAAAATATGCAAGAACTTTTTTCTTCATTCGATAAATAAAATCCATCCATTTCTGGAATCATGATTCCAGTTTTGAGTTTTTCAATTCCTTCGAGCAGAAAATCATGGCGCTCTTTCTTTTCGCATGCGCTCAACTGCGAAAGGTGATCTTTCAGTAAATGTTGACCATAGGCCACATGCCTTGCTTCATCGGCCATCACATAATTGCCGATGGTGGAAATCAGTGGGTGTTTGCTGAAATCTCTGAGTTGTTGCAATGAAACCAAGGCCATGCCTTCGATCAACACCTGGGTGGTCAGCACCACAAAATCCCAACGGCTGTCACGCAGGCCTTCCTCAATCAGAGCTTTGAGCCCAGCATCTGCGGGATAACGGATCTGGATCTTTTCGCGAATCAGGCGTTCAAAGACTTCGATGTGACGGGCTTCGTCGGCCACTTGTTGTGCGGCCATCTGTTTGCCCATGACATCGGGCAAGACTTGCACCAAGCGTGCTGCGGCGAGCAGGGCGGCTTGCTCACCATGCAAAAACTGGTTGACCATGTAGGCTTGGTACTGGTGACGTGCGTTTGCACGTTCCTTGCTGGATGCTTTGGCCCAGGCCTCTGTGCCAGACAATGGCATCAATCTGTCGTCGTAGCCAAAAGGGTTTTCCGGGTCCAGGTCTTGTTGCCAGTCGATGCGCTCTGCGGCATCCCACTGCGCGTGCTTGCTTTTGGTGTACAGATTTTGTACGGATGATGCCTGTGAGTCATAGGCCCAATCGAAAACCAATTCGTCGTGCAGCGGCAAGCGCCAAACATTTTCATGACATGCGTTCATGCTCACTCCCACCTCCGCGCAATCAGCACGGCATTGTTCCCACCAAAGGCAAATGAATTGGACATGGCGCATTGAAGGGCTGGTGCCAGTCGTGCCGTGTGCGGGATAAAGTCCATGCTGACAGCTGCGTCTGTGTGTGTGAAATGGGTGGTGGGGGGCAGCACTTGTCTGCGCAGGGCTTCGATGGTGACCGCCCATTCCAATGCGCCACTTGCACCCATTGCGTGCCCATGCGCAGATTTGGTGGCACTGACGGGTATGCCGTTAGCACCAGCGCCAAAGACCTGCTCGATAGATTGCACCTCTGCCATGTCCCCCGCATGGGTGGCTGTGCCGTGGGCGTTGATGTAACCGATGTCGTGCGGGGCCAATTTGGCCAACTTTAAGGCCGATTGCATGGCGCGGGCTTGGCCTTGCGCGTCAGGTTTGGTGATGTGGGCCGCATCGTTGCTCACGCCATAGCCCAGCATTTCGGCCAGGATGGTGGCTCCTCGGGCTTGGGCATGTTCCAAGTCTTCCAAAACAAAGGCAGCTGCACCTTCGGCCATGGCAAAACCACAGCGGTCTGCGCTGAAGGGGCGGCACCCTGTGCCAGGTGCATCTTGCGGGTCAGTGCAGAGCACGCGCATGGCCATCCAACTGTTCATGACACCGGGCAACAGTGGCGCTTCTGCGCCTCCGGCCAAGGCCATAGGCCAATGCCCATATTGAACGCGACGAAAAGCTTCGCCAATGGCTACGGCGGCCGATGAACAAGCCGTGGAGTAGGTCTGACACTCGCCCCCAATGCCAAAACGCATGGCCACCTGTGCCGCAGCGGCGTGGATCATGGCGGCAGGAACGGTCAGCAGTTTTTTCTGTTTCCCGCCTGCATCAAAAAATTTGGCATAAGCGTGTTCTGTGGATTCGCAACCGCCGCCACCTGTGCCCCAAAAAACACCCATTTGTAGACGGTCCAGCGCAGGCTCTGCGGCTTGGGCTTGCTGCATGGCTTGCTCTGCCGCCACGATGGCCAATTGACTGACTCGATCAAGCCCCAACAACTGCATCTTGCTGAAGTGGGCTCCGGCATCAAAGTCAACATAACCGACGGGAAAAGGTAATGCGTGTGTTGGGTGCGGGCGTATGCCGCTATGCCCTGCAATCAAGTTGTCAAAGCAAGAATGCGCCGTCACACCCAAGGCGGAAAGCGATCCCATGCCGGTAATGACCACTCTATGCATGTTGTCAACCTGCGGCGGATTCAGAAGACTTGTCTGGTTTCGCGATTTGCTTCTTGGCCTGACGCTGCAGATACAGCACATGCTCACGTATCAACGCATCTGCCATTTCGCTTACGTTGGTCGGCATTTTGGCTGTACGGTCTAAGCCATCGAACTCCATTTCGAATTCCTTTTCGATTAAGAGCTGCAATTCCAACAGCGACAAAGAGTCGAAATCTTTGTGCAATTCTGTGAACAGGGTGTCTTGCAAAGCCAAGACAGGATCAATGTCCATGTGCTCCTGAAGCAATGAGGCTATTTGATTTCTGACGTTGTCTTTTATGAGTTCCATAGTACTAATATATTTTGGTTTAATGCAATTATGTAGCATATATGCCGGTGCACATACTCGGTGTTTACCCGAGAGTTGTTGCCATGACGGCAGCCCGCGATCCCTTACTGATCAACGCATTTGCTGCGGCGATCAAGTCGCGGCGGGCTACTATGGGCTGGTCACAAGAGGAGTTGGCTTGGCGTGCTGGGGTTGATCGCACATTCATTGCGAGGTTGGAGTCCTGTCGCAATCAACCGTCTTTGTCGGTGGTTTTTGCTTTGGCTGAAGCCTTGAAAGTGTCTTCGGCTACGCTGATGTCTGACACGCAATGCCGTTTTGAAATAGAGCAGGCTTCACGCGCTGATAGCAAGCACTCCGCCGCTGAGTGAGGTCAGGTGTTATCAATTTTTTAAGATTTGATGTGAAGTTTTGCCCCACGGGCGGTGTAACGCCGGGCAATGCGGCTGATTTTTTCAGCCTGTCCAATGTGGCCTGTGTGGGCGGCTCCTGGCTGGTGCCCGCCGATGCACTGGCCCAGGGTGACTGGGCCCGCATCGAGGCGCTGGCACGCGAGGCCTGCCAAATTCAGCGCAAGCCCTGACCTGCAGCGTACTCGGGCCGCTGAATCAACTCGACTTTGTAGCCGTCGGGGTCGGTGACAAACGCGATCACGGTGGCGCCGCCTTTGACAGGGCCTGCCTCGCGTGTGACTTTGCCGCCTGAAGCCTTGATCTTTTCGCACGCCGCATACGCGTCGGGCACGCCCAACGCAATGTGGCCATAGGCCGTGCCCATCTCGTAACTTTCTACGCCCCAGTTGAAGGTCAGCTCCAGCTCGGCATGGTCGGGGTTGTTGCCATAGCCGACAAAGGCGAGTGAGTATTTGTACTCGGGGTTTTCAGAAGTGCGCAGCAGCTTCATGCCCAAGACCTGGGTGTAAAAATCGATCGAGCGTTGCAGGTTGCCAACGCGCAGCATGGTGTGAAGAAGTCTCATGTCCGGGTTCCGTTTCAGTTCAATGTTTTGTGTCAAAAATCTTCAAGCCTGGCTGACCTGGGCTCACACCGGGACGGTGTAATTGAGCGCCATGCGTCCGCCATCGACGGTGACGATCTCGCCTGTGATGTAGCTGGCCGCATCACTGGCCAGAAAAGCCACCACCTTGGCCACTTCGTCGGGTTCGCCCAGGCGTTTCATGGGTGTGCGCATCATGATTTTCTTTTCAGCCGCTTCGCTGGTCAGCACCGCCTGGCGGGCCAGTTCGGTGGCAATGGTGCCGGGTGCGACCGCGTTCACGCGGATGCCGAAGTCGGCCAATGCCAAAGCCATGGCCCGGGTGAGCTGGTTGATGCCCCCCTTGCTCACGTTGTAGCTGGCGATGTTGGGAATGGCCAGCACCGCGTTGACCGAACTCATGTTGACAATTGATCCGCCCCCGGTGCTTTTCATGGCGCGGGCTGCGGCCTGGCCCATCAAAAAAGAGCCTTTGATGTTGACCTTGATCACGGCATCAAAGTCTTCCTCGGTCACGTCCAGAAAATCGGCGGCCTTGAAGATGCCTGCATTGTTGACCAGCACATCAATGCGACCAAAGGCTTGCAGCGCATGGGCCACCAGTGCGTCGACATCGGATTTCAGCGACACATCGCAGACCATGAAGTCGGCACTTTGGCCTTGGGCGCGCAATTCGGCAGCCACGGTGCTGCCGCGCTCGCTGTTCACATCGGCCAGCACCACATGGGCTTGCTCGGCGGCGAAACGCCTGGCACAGGCCTCGCCAATGCCGTTGGCGGCACCAGTGACGATGACCACCCGGCCCTGCAGGCCGAACGAAAGGGTGTTTGAAATGGGCATGTTGAAAAGCCTTTTGAACAAGTCGGGTTTGAATTCTCATGCCGATGCTGCCACAAGGCCGATGTGTGCGCTGTCACCAGCTGTCCCTTGGGTAACCCATGGGGCCCACAGACTGATGGGCTGACCACGCCCTGGCGTCTGTCCATCAAGTAACATTGACCGGATTCAATTCGCCCGATGCCGGGTTTCAAAGGAGAACGCAATGTTCAGTCATGTGATGCTGGGTGTGAGTGACCTGGAAGTTTCCAAAAAGTTTTACGACGCCTTGCTGGGCACGCTGGACCTTGGCCCTGGAGTGGCCAACAAGAACCGTTATTTCTACCGCAGCCCTACGGGCACTTTTGCCATCACCACGCCCATCAACGGCGATCCTGCCACCCACGGCAACGGCAGCACGATTGGCTTCACAGTCAAGTCTGCCGAGCAGGGCAATGCTTTCCATGCAGCGGGTGTTGCCAACGGGGGCGCCACCTGCGAAGACCCACCTGGTTTTCGTGAAACCCCTGCCGGCAAGATTTACCTGGCCTATTTGCGCGACCCGGATGGCAACAAACTCTGTGCCTTGCACCGCCCTGGATGAAGGCGCCACCCAGATTGCAAGCCCTCATTGAAGAGGGCCTGATCGACACCGTGGTGCGCCAGCTCATGAGTGGCAAAGAGGCCATGGTGTTTGTGGTGCGCTGCGGAGAAGAAACCCGTTGCGCCAAGATCTACAAAGAAGCCACGCACCGCAGTTTCCGGCAAGCGGTGGATTACACCGAAAACCGCAAGGTCAAAAATTCGCGTTCGGCCCGGGCCATGGCCAAGGGCAGCAAGTTTGGCCGGCAAGAGCAAGAGGCCGCCTGGCAAAGCGCCGAGGTGGATGCTTTGTACCGCCTGGCCGCTGCAGGCGTGCGTGTGCCCCGGCCTTACAACTTTTTCGACGGTGTGCTGCTCATGGAGTTGGTGACCGATGTGCACGGCGACGCAGCCCCGCGCCTGAACGATGTGGCCTTCACGCCCGAGCAAGCCTTGCAGCACCACGCCACCCTGATTGCCGAGGTGGTGCGCATGTTGTGCGCGGGTGTGGTGCACGGGGATTTGTCGGAGTTCAACATCTTGTTGGCACACATTCCGGGTGAAGAGGGTGCCGCTGGTGTGGACGAACCCGTCATCATCGACCTGCCACAAGCCGTGGATGCCGCAGGCAACAACCATGCGCAGCGCATGCTGATGCGCGATGTGGGCAACTTGCGTGATTTTTTTGGGCAGTTTGCCCCCGCGCTTTTGAAAACCGATTACGGCCCTGAAATCTGGAGCCTGTACCAAAGCGGTTTGCTGGGCAACGACACCCCGCTCACCGGTCGTTTTGACCGCACCCATGCCGATGTGGACATGCACGCCGTGCTGCGCGAAATCGACGATGCACGGGCCGAAGATGCTGCCCGTAGATTGCGCATGTCCACAGCGGCTTGAGGCGGTGTCCCAAACCGTGCCCCGGCCTGTCCCCACTTTGGCGCTTGAGCCGCACGCCGTTTCACGTTTGCGCAGCGCCAGACTGGCCCGCAGCATCAAACCCTTTCTGGCGCGTGGCGGCATCAAAGGCGAGCGCTGCGCTGGCTGCCGCTTGGTGCCCAGCCACTGCCTGTGCGCTGTGCGCAGCGTGTTGTCCACACGGGCTGGCGTGTGTTTGTTGATGGCCGACATTGAACCGCTCAAGCCCAGCAACACCGGCTGGCTGATTGCCGACGTGGTGCTAGACACCTTTGCTTTTGGCTGGGCCCGCACCGAGGTTGACCCGGCATTGCTGGCGCTGCTGGCCGATCCGCAGTGGCAGCCTTATGTGGTTTTTCCGGGCGAGTTTGTGCTGCCGGAGCGGGTCGTGCACGAGATTCAAACCCCGTCAACAGGCAAGCGACCGCTGTTCATATTGCTCGATGCCACCTGGCCCGAAGCCCGCAAGATGTTTCGCAAAAGCCCGTACCTGAACGCCTTGCCGGTGCTCAGCCTGAACCCTGAGCAGGTCTCGCGCTACCAACTGCGCCGATCACGGCGCGATGACCACTTTTGCACCAGCGAAGTCGCCTCGCTTTGCCTCGAACTGGCCGGTGAAGAGCACGCCGCAGAAACTTTGCAGGCCTACCTGGACGTTTACACCCACCACTACCTGCAAGCCAAACACCAGTTGCCGCCGGATTGGCAAGGGCCGGCGCATGAGCGCTTGCGGGGTTTGATGCGGGTGTAACCTCTACCCCCAATTTCAAAGGAGAATTCCTTGTCCAGTCTTGCCACCCCCCACCCTGTTGCCGTCTCCCGGACCATCGAACGCCTGGTCACCGGCCAGGCCACGTCCGACGGCGCGGGCGTCAAGCTCAGCCGCATCCTCACGCAAGACCTGCAGCACCGGCTTGACCCGTTTTTGATGCTGGATGCTTTTGGCAGCGACAAGCCCGACGACTACATCGCCGGATTTCCGGACCACCCGCACAGGGGCTTTGAAGCCGTGACTTACATGATCGCCGGGCGCATGTTGCACCGCGACAGCGCTGGCAACGAAGGCTTGCTGCAAAACGGAGGGGTGCAGTGGATGACGGCTGGCAAGGGCGTGATCCATTCTGAAATCCCGCAGCAAGATGAGGGCGTGATGGAGGGCTTTCAGCTTTGGCTGAACCTGCACAGCTCCGAGAAGATGAACACCCCTTGGTACCGCGATTTTCAAAACGCACAGTTGCCGCAATTCAAGACGCCGGAAGGCGTGGCCGTGACAGTGATTGCCGGGGCCAGCCATGGCGTGCAGGGTGCAGTGATCCGCGAGATCACACAGCCGATTTACCTCGATGTGCACATGTCCATGGGCTCACGCTTTGAGCAAGCGCTGCCTGCCGGGCACAACGTTTTTGTATATATCTACCGAGGCCAAGTCAGCATCGCAGGACAGGCCGTGCCTGCGCAACGCATGGCGATTTTGGCCAACGCATCCCAGGCCGATGGCGTAGTGATTGAAGCCAGTGCCGATGCGAAATTGATTTTGGTGGCGGGCCAACCGCTCAAAGAGCCCATCGTGCAATACGGCCCGTTTGTCATGAACACCAAGGAAGAGATCTACCAGGCCTTGGCAGATTTTCGCGATGGGCGTTTGGGCGAGGTGGCCTGAAGCCAAGGTCACCCAGGGCTTAGCCCCTGAATGTCTGCACGAATTGAGCTGCCTTTTCCCGGACCTGCTGAGCACTGCGCCCCGGTGCGTACAAAGCCGAACCCAAGCCAAATCCGTTGGCCCCTGCAGCGCGGTAAGCGCCCATGTTGTCGGGCGTGATGCCGCCCACCGGCATCAGGGCTGCTTGCGGGGGCAAAACCGCCCTCAGGGCTTTGACAGTGGCTGGCGAAATCATCTCGGCGGGAAACAGTTTGAGTCCGTGTGCCCCTGCGGCCAGTGCAGCAAAGGCTTCGCTGGGCGTGGCCACACCGGGGAGCACCACCATGCCCAGCGCCAAAGCTTGGGCCACCACGACAGGATTGAAGTTTGGCGAGACGATCAGGCGGCCACCTGCGCCGCGCACGTCTTTCACTTGCTGTGCGTTGAGCACCGTACCCGCACCAATCAAGGCTTGTGGAAACTGTTGGGTCAACAGGGCGATGCTGTGCAAGGGCTGGGGTGAGTTCAAAGGCACTTCGATGATGGCAAAGCCACTGCTGACCAGCGCCAGGCCAACGGAGGGCGCTTCGGTGGGTGTGAGACCGCGCAGGATGGCAATCAGCGGAAGTTGGGCCATGGCCTTCGCCAGAGTTTCAGCCGGTGTTTCAGACGTTATGGGGCTGGTTCGCAAAGTATTCATGGGGCGTATATCACTCAGAGGCGGCAAGATGGAAGGAAGCCAGTGCGAACAGGCCAGCCCAAGTGGCCTCGGCCCCTAGGCTTTGGCAGTCGATGTTCAGGTGTTGCAGGGCCAGGGTGTAGCGCAGGGTCAGTGCTGCGCTGCCGATAAGAATCACAGGGCCACGGTCGGTTGACAAGGCTTGCGTGCGCAGCTCTTCGCCGATCAATAGACCCGACAAATAACTGGGCAAAGCCGCAGCGGACAAGCGTTCAAACAAACCCAGTGTGCGCACCGCAAACAAGTGGTGCAAGACGCTGCCAGCTTGTTGGCTTTGGTCAATGCCTTGTAAAAAGACCGATTCATCGAAGGCACCATTTGCATCCAGGGTCTTGCCCAGAATGGAGTGCTGGCTCATCAGGGCAAAGACTTCACCGGTCATGAAAGTTTGAAATTGCTTGACCCGACCGGCTTGCACTTGCACCCATTTGCTGTGTGTGCCAGGCAGCAACAGCGTGGCCGTGTCGCGCCTGGCCAGTTGCAGGGCGCCAAAAATTTGGACTTCTTCGCCGCGCATCACGTCGGGGATGCCCAATGGGCCATCGGCCATGCAGCTCAGCCCTGGCACCAGAGCAATGCGGTCAGCTTGCAGCCACAGCAGGTGCTGGCCCAACTCTGCAAAGCCTGCGGGGCAAGGGCAATAGGGCGCTTCTTGCCAGCCCTGGCGACTGCCTGCCATGCCCGAGATCAGGCACAGCGCATCGGGCGCTTGCATCCAGTCGCCAAAGAGTTCGTTGAACACGGTTTCAAACTGACCCGGCTGCACGCTCATGATGCCGCGCGGGAACTCACGTGACTCGAGCACCTTGCCGGCGGTATCGAGCCGTGCGCCTCGCAAAGAAGAGGTGCCCCAATCAATGGTGATCAGGGGTCTCATGTGGTTGAGGCCTTTGCAGCAGCGGTCAAGACGTTCATCACCGCATCGCGATACGGCAAGGGGGCGACAGCGCCAAAGCCCTGCACCGACAAGGAGGCCGCAGCGTTGGCATAGGCGGTGGCGGCCCACAGGTCGTCACCAGCCGCGAGCCGCGCCAGCAGGTTGCCCGCAAAGCAATCACCCGCGCCGGTCGCGTCCACCGCCTCGACGCTGTGGCCTGGCAACTGCCGCAGGGTTTGGCCGTTGCTGGCGATCGTCCCGTCTGCGCCCAGCTTGAGCACCACTTGCGCAGCACCTTGGGCGTGGCTCCAGCCGATGATGTCTTGCGCTTGGGTGAGGCCTGTGAGCGCAGTCATGTCTTCAAGGCTGGGTAAAAACAGATCGCACAGGCTGACGGCGTGGCGGATGCAGGCCTGAGCGCGGGCCAGCGGCCAAAGTGACAAGCGCAAATTGGAATCGAGTGCTACCCGAGTGCCCGTGCTGCGGGCATATTGCATGGTGGCGAACGCGGTGTCGCAAGCCGATGCCGAAATCGCCAGTGTGATGCCCGACAGGTGCAGCCAGTGGCTGCTTGCCACGGCCTCAGCCCAGTGTTGCGTCAGGTCTTGCGCTTGCATGCGGCTCGCAGCCGATCCGGCGCGTGCGTAGCTGAAGTGGTGGCCTTGCGCGTCGTGGCTGACAAAGTACATGCCGGTAGGCGCTTGCGCATCGCGCACGACGGTGTGTGTGTCCACTTTTTCATGCAGCCACAAATCCATCAGGCGGTCACCCCAGCGGTCTGCGCCAAGGCGACTCAGGTAGGCCACTCGCGCTCCGGCGCGAGCGGCGGCAATGGCCGCGTTGCTGGTGTCGCCGCCAAAGCCTTGCAGGTACAGCGGCGCTTCGTCAGGGCGCTGATGGGGTGTCTGGTTGAATTCGACCATGGCTTCACCCAGGGCGACGATGTCCAGTTTTTTGGGTGAGGATGTCATGGCAGGAAAATCAAGGTTTGTTCAGTCTGCAGTGGGAGAATGGCCCCCGAACGTATCAGATCTTGCATCAGGAATGAAGGGGGCACAGGCCTATGGAAAAAGAATTTGAACTGGACGCGACCTGCAAAGGTTTTCCCCTGGCGGCCAAGCCCTGCGCCCTGTCTGATTTGGGTGAACGCGGCTGGAACCTGCTGGACGATGCGTTGTCTTACCCGGTGGCCACATTGCGTCGCTCGGCGCTCACGCACAACCTGGCCTGGATGCAGGACTTTGTGCAACGCAAGGGCGTGGCGCTGGCCCCGCATGGCAAAACCACCATGTCGCCCGAGTTGTTTCGCATGCAGTTGCAGGCAGGGGCCTGGGGGCTGACCTTTGCCAATGTGCACCAGTTGCGCGTGGGCCTGGTGGCGGGGGCGCAGCGCGCCATCATCGCCAACCAACTTGTCTCCGATGCCGACCTCGATGGTCTGGACGGCTTGCTGCTGCATTACCCAAAGACCCGGGTGTGGTTCTTGGTGGACTCGCTGGCGCAACTGGAGAGACTGGCCGACTGGGGGGTGCGTCGCCAGAACACGCGTTGCTGGGATGTGTTGCTGGAGCTGGGCATCGCCGCTTACCGCACGGGCTGCCGTACCCACGAACAGGCCCTGGCCTTGGCCCAGGCCATGGCCACTTCTGAGGTGGTTCGCCTGGGGGGTGTGGAGTGCTACGAAGGCGGTTTGGGCCGATGCGACAGTGCACACGACATCGAAGCCGTGAGCGCCCTGGTGCGCAGCGTTCAGACCCTGGTGCAGCAACTGGATGATCAAAACCTGTGGGGCAGTCAAGATGTGCTGCTGTCTGCGGGTGGATCGGCGGTGTTCGATCTGGTCATTCCGATGCTGAAATTGCAGGTCAAAAGCCGCCCGGTGCAAGGCGTGTTGCGCTCGGGTTGTTATGTCACACACGACCACTGGAACTATGCCCGCTACCTCAAGCTGGTGGAAGCGCGTGAAGGCTTGAGTGCTTCGCTGCAGCCCGCGCTGGAGGTCTGGGCCATGGTGCAGTCGGTGCCCGAACCGGGGTTGGCCATCTTGGGCGCAGGGCGGCGTGATCTGTCGTATGACCAGTGCATGCCCATGCCCGTGCGTTGGGCGGCCAAGGGTCAAAGCGGCGCCGATGCCCTCAAAGCCACGCCTGACAGCTGGCAGGTGAAGGCGCTCAGCGATCAGCATGCCCACATGGTGTTTGCCCCTGATGGGGTTTGGCCGCAGGTGGGCGACCGGGTGGCCCTGGGCATTTCTCACCCTTGCACCACGTTTGACAAGTGGCGCTGGATGGCGCTCATCGAAGAGGATGGCCGCATCAGCGGGGCGATCAGCACGCATTTTTAGGTGCTCCTGACAAGGCCGCATCGCACGGATGCGGCCTTGGGATCACTTCAGGCCGTCCAGAGCTTCGGCCGGATAGCCGGGCCGTTTTTTGCAGTCGTCGATGTACTGCTCGATGATGGCCTCAAAACTGGCATCGGCCCGCAGACCCAGGGCGTGCGCACGCTCAAAGGTGCAGCCCTTGGCCCAGTTGTCAACGATGGCGGCGATGCGCTCATCTTTGGAAAAAGTAACGCGGGCACGCACGGCGGGGCCTGCGACTTTTTCCAGCGCGGCCAGCATCTCGCTGACCTTGACATTCAGGCCTGGCAAGTTCAACGCCATGCGGCCACCAATGGCCTCCCGGCTGGCTTCAAACACGGTGATCAAGCCATGCACGGTGTTGCCCGGTGATGACACGGGGTGCGATACCGTGGCGTCCACCGGGCAGGTGGTGGCGGTGCCAGCCAAGGGCTCGCGGATGATGCCGCTGAAAAAAGAAGAGGCTGCACCGTTGGGCTTGCCCGGACGCACGGCCACCGTCATCAAGCGTGCGGCACGGCCGTCGATGTAGCCCTTGCGGGTGTAATCGGCCACCATGTGCTCGATCATGAGTTTGTGTGTGCCGTAAGAGGTTTGCGGTGTGGGCAAGGTGGTGTCTGCCACCAGGGCAGGCATGGGGTTGGCCGCGTCGGGGCCGAACACCGCCACCGAACTGGCAAACACCAGGCGCGGGATCTTGCCCAAAGATTGGCTGGAAGCACGCAGGCTGTCGAGCAACAGGCGGCTGCTGTCCACGTTGGAACGCATGCCCAGATCGAAGTCAAGCTCGCATTCGCCAGACACGGCTGACGCCAGATGGAACACGCCATCGAAGCCGCTTTTGAACAAGTCACCTTGCTCCAGCATCGGGCCTGCATGGCTTTTGACACGCGGGTCAGCTTGCAAGTCTGAGGGCGCGGGAAACAGGTCGGCGATGACCAGTTCCGTGATGCTTTGCCCATTGAGGTGGCCCCGCTTCAAAATTTCGCGTGCCAGACGTGCGCCCAAAAATCCTGCACCGCCAGTGATCAAAATCCGCATGTGTGTTTCCTTGTTTCAGTGGTTGTCTTTGGGCACGGCCGCGCCGCGCTGGCCGACGAGAAAGTCCATGTCAGCGCCTTCGTCGGCTTGCAAAACGTGGTCGATGTAGAGTTTCCAGTAGCCCGATGTCATGGCAGGCTCGGGCTTTTTCCATTCGGCCAGACGCCTGGACAACTCTTCGTCGCTGATCAGCAATTGCAGTTTTCGCTCGGGCACATTCAATTCGATCATGTCACCGTTTTGCACCACCGCCAGTGGGCCACCCGCCGCCGCTTCGGGCGTGGTGTGCAGCACCACGGTGCCATAGGCGGTGCCGCTCATGCGGGCATCGCTGATGCGCACCATGTCGGTGATGCCCTTGCGCAGCACTTTGGGGGGCAGCGGCATGTTGCCCACTTCGGCCATGCCGGGGTAGCCCTTGGGGCCGCAGTTTTTCAGGACGAGGATGCAGTTTTCGTCCACGTCCAGAGCTTCGTCATCGATGCGTTTGTGGAAATCATGGCTGTCTTCAAACACCACGGCCCGACCGGTGTGCACCATCAGGGACGGTGTGGCGGCGCTGGGTTTGATGACCGCGCCACGAGGGGCCAGGTTGCCACGCAAGATGGCAATGCCTGCTTTTTCCTTGAAAGGCGCATCGAATGTCTTGATGACACGCGGGTCGTAGTTTTCGGCATTGGCAATGTTTTCGGCCACGCTCTTGCCAGTGACGGTGATGATGTCCTTGTGCAGCAGGTGCTCGATCTCTTTCATCACCACCGGCAGACCACCGGCGTAGCAGAAGTCCTCCATCAAGTGCTCACCCGAAGGCTGCAGATTGAGCAGGCAAGGCAGGTCGCTGCCCAGGCGTTCAAAGTCGTCGATCGTGAGCTTCAAACCCAGACGGCCAGCGATGGCGATCAGATGGATCACGGCGTTGGTTGAACCGCCAATGGCGGCCAGTGTGCAGATGGCGTTTTCAAAGGCCTCGCGGGTCAGCACCTTGCTGATGGTCTGGTCGGTGTGCACCATCTCGACAATGCGGCGACCGGCTTCGCGGGCCAGCACGTTGCGGCGGCCATCCACGGCGGGGTAGGCGGCGTTGCCGGGCAGGCCAATGCCCAGCGCCTCGACCATGCTGGCCATGGTGCTGGCGGTGCCCATGGTCATGCAGTGGCCGTGGCTGCGGTGCATGCAGCTTTCGGCTTCAAAAAAGTCTTGCAGTTTCAGTGTGCCTGCGCGCACTTGCTCGCTCATGCTCCATACGCCGGTGCCGGAACCCAGCTCCTGGCCGCGCCATTTGCCATTCAACATGGGGCCACCCGACACACCAATGCTGGGCAGGCCCGCACTCGATGCCCCCATCAGCAAACTGGGTGTGGTCTTGTCGCAGCCCATCAGCAGCACCACGCCGTCGATCGGGTTGCCACGGATGCTTTCTTCGACATCCATACTGGCCAGGTTGCGGTAAAGCATCGCGGTCGGCCGCAGCAGCGTTTCACCCAAGGACATCACGGGAAATTCAAGCGGGAAACCGCCAGCTTCGTACACGCCGATCTTGACCTGCTCGGCCAGGGTGCGAAAGTGCGAGTTGCAAGGGGTGAGTTCGCTGAAGGTGTTGCAAATGCCAATGACAGGGCGCCCGTCAAACTGGTCGTGCGGCACACCTTTGCCTTTGACCCAGCTGCGGTAGGCAAAGCCATCGCGGTCTTGTCGGCCAAACCATTGTTGGCTGCGCAATTCTTCGGGTTTTTTGCGGGGGGTGTCGCTCATGGTGCCGGTCCGGGTTGGTGAATAAAGTTCAATCGAAAAATACTATCGTATGACGATAGAAAAACAAGCATGCCTTGTAAAGCCAGCGACATTCGGGCAAACCCTAGACGCCAACAGGACCCGTCCTAGGGTTTACCATGGTCGGTTGCAGGGCTTCAATCATCATATGATAAAGAAGAATCCAAGTTTCTCAAATGATCAAGAATTTTCACGGACACACCCTCGACTTGCTGGGCATCGCCATCTTGTCTGGCCGCTATGCGGTGGGCGCCAGCTTGCCGCCAGAGCCGCTGTTGTGCGATGAACTGGGGGTGAGCAGAACCGTGGTGCGTGAGGCCATCAAGTCCCTGGTGGCCAAAGGCTTGCTTTTCACGGGCCCCAAAGTGGGTACACGTGTGTTGCCCGATGCCCACTGGAACTGGTTTGACCCCGATGTGGTGGCCTGGCAGGCGCAGTGTGGTTTGACGCCTGAGTTCCTCAAAGACCTGCAGGAGCTGCGCCGAGTGGTGGAGCCTGCAGCTGTCCGCCTGGCCGCTGAACGGGCCACGCCCGAAGACATTGCGCTGATCGAAGAGGCTTACGACGGCATGAAAAATGCCGTGGAAAAGGGCGGCGACTACGTCAGCCATGACATGCGTTTTCACCAGGGTTTGCTGCAAGCCTCGCACAACCGCATGTTGATTCAAATGAGCAAGGCGCTCAATGCCTTGCTGCGCACCAGCTTTGAAATTTCGACCCGCATCAAGGACGGCCCTAAAAATTCACTGCCTTTACACCGTGCCGTTCTCAATGCGGTGATTGCGCGGGAGCCTGCCAAGGCCGAGCGCGCCATCATGGTGCTGATCGAGGGGGCCAGTGAAGACATTGACCAAGTGCTGTCATCACGCCGGAAATTACCAGTGGTCTCAGGCAGTGCGACACAGATCAAAACAAAACCCAAGGCAAGAGCCATCCCCAAATTGGGCATTCAGAAAACGGGAGCATCGCTTGCAAAGAGCCATTGATTATTTTTTCAAACTGCTGGAGTTTCTGGTGGTGGCGTGCCTTGTGGCCATGGTGATCATGGTGTTCGGCAACGTGGTCCTGCGTTATGGATTCAACTCGGGCATATCGATCTCGGATGAAATGTCGCGTTACTGCTTCATCTGGCTGACCTATATCGGCGCCATGGTGGCCATGCGTGAAAAGGGCCACCTGGGGGTAGATACCGTGGTCAGACGCCTGTCGCTGGGTGGCAAACAAGTGTGTTTTTTCATGAGTGAAATTCTGATGCTTGGGTGCAATGTGCTGTTTTTTTGGGGCACCTGGCAAATGCACGAATTGCAAGTGACCAACATCTCACCGGTGGTGGGCATTTCCATGATCTGGATCTACGGCATCGGTTACGTGACAGCCAGCGTCATGGCCGTGATGAACCTCAACCAATTGCGCTTGCTGCTGACGGGGCGCCTGAAAGAGGAGGATTTGGTCATGGTGGTGGAGTCTGAGGACACGGTGGTGCTCGACGACTTGCAGCCAAAAGGTGTCAATCCCGACGTCATGACCCCAGAAGTGCGGGGCCGCGCATGACCATCGCCGTTTTTGTATTCAGTTTGCTGGGTGCCATGGCCCTGGGCATGCCCATTGCTTACGCCTTGTTGGTGTGTGGTTTGAGCTTGATGGCCTACATGGCCAGCAACGGCATGATCCACGCGTTTGACAGCCAGATTTTGGCGCAGCGCTTTGTCGACGGTGCAGACAATTTCCCACTGTTGGCGGTACCGTTTTTCTTGTTGGCGGGCGAGTTCATGAATGCAGGCGGTTTGAGCCGCCGCATCGTGAATTTGGCCATGGCGTGGGTTGGGCATTTCAGGGGCGGGTTGGGTTATGTGGCGGTTATGGCGGCCGTCATCATGGCTTCGCTGTCAGGCTCTGCGGTGGCCGACACTGCGGCTTTGGCGGCCTTGCTGATCCCCATGATGAAGCGGGCTGGCTACAACGTGGGCCGCTCGGCCGGCTTGATCGCTTCGGGGGGCATCATCGCGCCGGTGATTCCGCCCTCCATTGGCTTCATTATTTTTGGTGTGGCGGCCAACGTCTCCATCACCAAGTTGTTTTTGGCGGGCATCGTGCCGGGTATTTTGATGGGTGTAGCCATCGGCCTGACCTGGTGGTGGTTGGCCAAGCGCGAGGACGTTAAACCTGCACCGCGCATGCCATTCTCAGAAAAGATCACAGCCACCCGAGAAGGAATTTTGGCCTTGGGCTTGCCGGTGTTCATCATTGGCGGTATGAAATTTGGCGTCTTCACCCCCACCGAAGCTGCGGTGGTGGCTGCGGTTTACAGTTTTATTGTGGGCGCGTTTGTGTACCGCGAATTGCAATGGAGCAAACTGTACGGGCTGATTCTTGCGGCTGGGAAAACCACCTCCGTGATCATGTTTTTGGTGGCCGCCGCCATGGTCAGCGCCTGGCTGATCACGGTGGCCAACATTCCGGCCGAAGTGGCCCGCATGATGGAGCCCCTCATGGGCAACAAGACCTTGCTCATGGTGGTGTTGATGCTCTTGGTCATTGTGGTGGGTACGGCGCTTGATTTCACCCCCACGGTGCTGATCCTCACGCCGGTGTTGATGCCCCTGGTCATCAAGGCAGGCATTGACCCGGTTTATTTTGGCGTCTTGTTCATCATGAACAACGCCATCGGCTTGATCACACCGCCCGTGGGCACGGTGCTCAACGTGGTGTGTGGCGTGGCCAAGATCAACATGGACACCGCTTTCAAGGGGGTCTTGCCTTTCTTGTGGGCGCAGTTGGGCGTGCTGGCCTTGTTGATCGCTTTTCCGTCCATCGTCATCGAGCCGATGAAATGGATGCTGAGATGATTTCGTAACCCTGTGTGTTTTTTTAAAGGAGATATTCATGTTGAAACGCAGAAATCTGGTAGCCCTGATTGCGGGCACTTTCCTGGTGGCATCGAGCGCGATGGCGCAGTTTGCCGACCGCAACATCAAGTTCACCAATGGTGTGAACGAAGACCACCCGGTGGGTGTGGGTGTCAAGAAAATGCAAGAAGTCCTGGCAGCCAAAACCGCAGGCAAGATGAAAATCACGGCTTTCTGGGGCGGTGCTGCAGGCGGTGACTTGCCGGCCACCCAGGCCTTGCGAGCAGGCACCCAGGAGATGGTTTGCACCTCCAGCTCACCACTGGTGGGCATCATCAAAGAGTTGGGTGTGTTTGACCTGCCTTTCTTGTTTGCCAACGAAAAAGAGGCCGATGCTGTGCTTGACGGCGCTGCGGGCAAATATTTCAATGCCAAGCTGGAAGCGGCGGGCCTGGTCAACCTGGCTTACTGGGAAAACGGGTTCCGCAACCTCACCAACAGCAAGCGGCCTGTGACCAAGCTGGAAGACTTTGATGGCGTCAAAGTTCGCGTGATGCAGAACAATATTTTCCTGGACACTTTCAAGACCCTGGGCACCAACGCCGTGCCCATGGCCTTTGGCGAGGTGTTTACCGCATTGGAAACCAAGACCATTGACGGACAGGAAAATCCTTTTGTAACCATTGAAACTTCCAAGTTCAACGAAGTGCAAAAGTACCTGAGCGTGACGCGTCACGCCTACACACCCTTCTTGATTTTGTACAGCAAGAAACTGTGGGACCAACTGAACCCCCAAGAGCAAGCCGTGTTGCGTGAAGCGGCTATGGAAGGCCAGAAAGTTCAGCGTGCTGCCAACCGTGCCTTGAACGAAAAATCCTTGATCAGCCTGAAATCCAAAGGCATGCAGGTCAACGAATTGAGTGCACCCGAGCAAAACCGCATCCGTGCCAAAGTGGCTTCGGTGTATGACAAGCACAAGGACTCGATTGGTGCCGACGCCATCAAGGTGGTGCAGGACGAGTTGAAAAAGTCTCGCGGCGGTTGAACCATCGCTGTCAGCCCCACAGTCCAAAGCTGTGGGGCTTTTTTAACGCCTGAAATCCTTTCCAACATGAAAATCACCCAACTTGAAACCATCCGTCTGGACGAATTTCCCAACATCATCTGGGTGCGCTTGCACACCGATGAAGGCTTGGTAGGTCTGGGTGAAACCTTCATGGGCGCGCAAGCGGTAGAAGCCTATTTGCACGAGTGGGCCGCCCCCAAGCTGTTGGGCCAAGATCCCTTGGCCATTGAGTCACGGCAACGCGACATCACAGGCTATCTGGGCTGGCGGGGTTCCGGGGTTGAAACCCGTGGCAATTCGGCCGTCGATATTGCCTTGTGGGATATTTTTGGCAAGGCGGCCAATATGCCGGTGTACACGGCACTGGGCGGCAAAAGCCGTGATGAGATTCGGGTCTACAACACCTGTGCCGGTTACCAGTACATCCGCAGCAATGTGAACCAGACCAGTGCCAACTGGGGGCTGGGTGGCCATGCCGGGCCGTATGAAGACTTGCAGGGGTTTTTGCACCGTGCTGACGAGGTGGCCGAGTCGCTGCTCAGCGAGGGCATCACCGGCATGAAAATTTGGCCATTTGATGTGGCCGCTGAAAAGTCACATGGTCAATACATCAGTCCGCAAGACTTGAACACGGCGCTGGAGCCTTTCCGCAAGATTCGCCAAGCGGTGGGCGACAAGATGGACATCATGGTCGAGTTCCACAGCCTGTGGCGCTTGCCCATGGCGCAAAAGATTTCACGTGCCTTGCAGGAATTCGACACCTTCTGGCACGAAGACCCCATCCGCATGGACAGCCTGGATTTGCTCAAGCAATACGCGGTGGATTGCAAGACGCTGATTTGCGCCAGCGAAACCCTGAGCTACAAATGGGGGTTCAAGGATTACCTGCAAACCGGCGTGGCCGGTGTGGCCATGCTGGACTTGAGTTGGTGCGGTGGCTTGACCGAGGCGCGCAAGATCGCGGCCATGGCCGACGCCTGGCAACTGCCTGTGGCGCCGCACGATTGCACAGGGCCCGTGGTGTGGGCCGCTTCCACCCATTTGTCCCTGCATGCACCCAACGCGCTGATTCAAGAAAGCGTGCGTGCCTTTTACAGTGGCTGGTACAAAGAGCTGGTGACCGAGTTGCCACAAGTTAAAAACGGCATGATCAGCCTGAACGACAAACCGGGTTTGGGCTTGGAACTGTTGCCCGATTTGCACAAGCGCGCTGACGCGGTGGTACGCATCAGCCGCTGATGCATGCCTCTGCGGTGCTGTAAGCGCTGGAACTGGGGCGAGCGGTGGTTGGCCTGATCGCCACCGTTGTGGCG
>CAIZSE010000141.1 GCA_903935585.1 uncultured Burkholderiales bacterium
GCATCGGTCAGATCGGTCCAGACCTCGGGCGCGCAAGATGTCCGCACTTGAACTTCCGCGTCCTTCAAGCGAAAGCCCGAACATTCGTTGTTGTCGAGCAGGCCATTCTGGTTGCGGTCACGGCTGAAGTCGATGCGGCTTCCCTGGATTTTGATGTCGCTGGCGTCACTGCAAAAGGGATCCTGGCAATCCGCCGTGGACCTGGCTTTCCAGGCCTGACCCACGGATTGGGCCTGGCGCAGTTCCCGCGCCAAGGCGTCCAGGGCCGAGCGCAGGTCGTGGTGCAGGTGGCTGTCTTGCAAGGCCCAGCGGTGCCCTTGCAGATGTTGAGCGAGCATTTTTGCGCCAGCCGCCAGGACAAGCAGACCGATGCCCATGCCCACCATCAGGCCCACCAGGGTCTCGCCCCTGTGCGTCAATTTGGGGCCGCCATTTGCGGCGCATGAGGCTTGAGGGTGCATCAGATGCGGCTTCATGGGGGCTTATTGGCGCCAGCATCGGCCAGGGTCAGCGCTCAGGTCGTTGCCACTGCTGAGGATCACGCTGGCTGTGTGCAGCAGTTGCAAGCGCATGGGTTGGCAAGGGGCGTCGCTGGCTTGAGCGCCCACCGGGCTGGCGGTCAAGACGTAGCCATCGGCCGATGCCTCGTCGATGGCGATCTGGTAATGCCCGGCGGGTGAGCGGTCAGAGGTCCAGCCCAGACTGGCCAGATCGCTCGCATGGGTGTCGTGGGTGCCACGCCATCGGGCCTGCGCCAGTTGCAATTGCTGCAAGGCGCTTTGCGCATCGGTGCGCCGGGCCTGGCGCTGTTGTGCGGTGTAGGCGGGCAGGGCCACGGCGGCCAGCACGGCCATCAGGGCCAGGCTGATGAGCAATTCGCTCAAGGTCCAGCCCTGTGTGCGGGGCCGATCCACAGCCTTTCTTTTCCCGGTGAGAGCGCCCATGCCCGTCTCCTTTGAAAATGGTTGAGACTTTGCATTGTGAATACTTAATAATCACTTGTACAGGCCGAATTGCAGGTGCAAGCTGGTCGGTCGGCTCGCGGCACAAGGGAGTTCAAGAATGCTGAAGGGACAGGTGAACATGCAAACAGCCTGGCAAGCAAGCCCGCCGAGGCCAGGGAAGGTCAGGCATTCATCCATCCCCGGATGCGGGTCTAAAGGGTTCACCTTGTTGGAGGCGCTTGTGGTGCTGGCGCTGATGGCCGCGCTTGTGGCTTTGGCTGCGCCCAGCCTGTCCGGGTTGCGCCAAAAGCACCAGATGCAAAGCCAGGCCGAGCAAATGCTGGGCAGCCTCATGCTTGCGCGGTCTGAGGCTTTGCAGCGGCAGCAACGCGTCACGCTGTGCGTGCTGGGTTTGGGGGTGGTGGGGGGTGGCTGTGCAACGGAGGGCAGCTGGGCGCAAGGCTGGCTGGTGTTTGTGGATGGCAATGACAACGCCGTGCGGGATTCAACAGAAACCGTCTTGATGGTCCATCCGGCGTTGCCCCCATTTTTGAAACTGCAAGGCAACGCGACCGTGAACCGCTATGTCTCCTACGGTCCTGAAGGCCGCAGCCAAAGCATCTCCGGGGGGTTTCAGGCGGGCACCCTGACCTTGTGCGCACCAGGCCAAAACGCTACATGGCGTTTGGTGATCAACGCGGTGGGCAAGCCCCGGCTGGAATCAGCCGTTATGCCGCCCGATGTGGCTTGCTGAGCCCGACAACTCGGGTCGCGAACTGACAACCCAAGCGGGGTTTGTTCAGCTTTGCACCTCGTCCACCAAGGTTTTGAAATCGTCGATGTCTTCGAAATTTCGGTACACGCTGGCAAAGCGCACATAAGCCACTTTGTCGAGCTTTTTCAGCTCGCGCATGACCCACTCGCCAATGCGGTGAGAGGCGACCTCACGGATGGCCAGATTCAGCAGCTTTTCTTCAATGCGCTCGATGGCACCGTCGACCTGCTCTGTGCTGACAGGACGTTTGCGCAGCGCCAGGTTGAGGCTGCCACGCAATTTTTCACGCTGGTATTCGATGCGCCGGCCGTCTTTTTTGACGATGGCCGGAAAGTTGACTTCCGGTTTTTCGTAAGTGGTGAAGCGCTTTTCACACGCCCCACATTGACGGCGACGGCGGATGAAATCCCCGTCCTCGGCCAACCGGGTTTCCACAACCTGGGTTTCGAGGTGACCGCAAAACGGGCATTTCATCGTTCGGTCCGATCAGCCGTAAACCGGAAAGCGGCTGGTCAGCAAGTGCACCTTGGCGCGCACTGCGGCCAGGTTGGATTCGTCCAGCGGGTTGTCCAGCACGTCAGCGATCAGGTGTGCCGTGGCACGGGCTTCTTCGTCCATGAAGCCCCGGGTGGTCATGGCCGGGGTGCCAATGCGCACGCCGCTGGTCACGAATGGCTTTTCAGGGTCATTCGGGATGGTGTTTTTGTTGATGGTCATGTGGGCGTTGCCCAAAGCGGTCTCTGCAACTTTGCCCGTAATCCCCTTGGCACGCAGGTCCACCAGCATGACATGGCTTTGGGTGCCACCGCTGACGATGCGCAGGCCGCGCTCAGTCAGGGTCTGGGCGATGATTTGCGCGTTTTTGATGACCTGGGCCTGGTAGGTTTTGAACCCAGGTTGCAGTGCTTCCTTGAAAGCCACGGCCTTGGCGGCAATGACGTGCATCAGCGGACCGCCTTGCAGGCCGGGGAAGATGGCGCTGTTGATGGCTTTTTCGTGTTCGGCCTTCATCAGGATGATGCCGCCCCGAGGGCCGCGCAAGCTCTTGTGGGTGGTCGAGGTCACCACGTCCGCATGGGGCACCGGGTTGGGGTACTGGCCAGCCGCGATCAGGCCGGCATAGTGGGCCATGTCCACCATGAAGATGGCCCCGACTTCTTTGGCCACTTTGGCAAAGCGTGCCCAGTCAATGTGCAAAGAATAAGCAGAGGCGCCGGCAATGATGAGCTTGGGCTTGGTTTCGCGGGCTTTGGCTTCCATCGCGTCGTAGTCGATGGCTTCGTTGGCGTCCAGGCCATAAGACACAACCTTGAACCATTTGCCGGAAATGTTGAGCGGCATGCCGTGGGTCAGGTGACCGCCTTCGGCCAGGCTCATGCCCATGATGGTGTCGCCAGGTTTCAGAAAGGCCAGAAACACGGCCTCGTTGGCCGATGCGCCGCAGTGCGGTTGCACGTTGGCAGCTTCTGCGCCAAAGAGTTGCTTGACGCGGTCAATGGCCAACTGTTCGGCCACGTCCACATGCTCGCAACCCCCGTAGTAGCGCTTGCCCGGGTAGCCTTCGGCGTATTTGTTGGTCAGTTGCGAGCCTTGCGCGGCCATCACGGCGGGCGAGGCGTAGTTTTCGCTGGCGATCAGCTCGATGTGGTGTTCCTGGCGCGCATTTTCGGCCTGGATGGCAGCAAACAACTCGGGATCGGTTTGTTCAATCAGGATATTACGGTGGTACATGGCAGTCCTTTTATAGATGGAACCTTGTCAGACACATGTGCAAAAAAGTCTTTGACAAGGGCTGCCCAGGCGAACGGCTGAAAACCCGGGTCCGGGCTTTTTGGGCCAGTATCGGGCTGTGCGCTTCCCAGTGGTTCGGGGGTGGCTTGGTGCCACCGCGCTCCACGTCAGAGTGGTCCCGCCTTGTTGTACAAGAGGGGGCTCCTATCGCCAGTCGCGCACTGCGTAAGTGTAGCCTAGGCTTTTCTGTCCGCGAGTTGGCCAGGCTCAAAGCGGGGCATGCTTGCCCTGGTTGGCGAGGGCCGCAGTATTTTGCTTTTCGGTCACTTTTTCAAGCAGTTTTTGCTCGGCCAAAACCCGATCCACGTACTGGCCTTCGGCGGTTTGTCCCGAAGAGGCACCGTAAAGTGACAAGGCCTCCTCGAGTGTCTCGGTTTGCTGAACCAGGGCCTGTAAATGCCGCACCCCTACGCGCACGTTGGTCAGGGGGTCGAAGGCCGACAACATGCCGCCGAATTGGTCAAGGGCCTCTGCATGGGCTTTGAGTTCGAGTTGCATCAGTCCTGCTGTGCCCGGGCTGCCTGAGGCAAACGGGTTGAACCGTGACTCGATGGCCATGATGGCCAGGATCAAGGTGGGGGCCAACTGCGCTCGCTCGCCCAGAGTCCAGGCTTCGGCGACCATGGCGCCCATTGGCTCGGCCGAGACACGGTACTTGCGACTGAGCCAACGGGTGACAGCCAATTGTTCGTCGGTGAGGTTTTTGAGACTTTTTGCAGTGGACCTTGCGGCAGCGTTCCCAGCGGAGGGCGTCTCGATGGTGTCACTTTGCCGAATTTCGAGCCAACCCAACAGCATTTCGCTGGCAGATGTTTGCAGGTTGGGGCTCGCCAAAAAAGTCATGCTCACCAACACCACCGCCAGGCCGAACAAGGCCAGGCCGTGGCGGGTGATTTCCACAAAACCTTCACGGACATCGGTCGCCCATATTTGCAGGCACAAAACCAGGCGGGACATATTCAATCTCGCTGTCATGGCGCTTCCTTTCATGGCCGATGCCGTGAGGGGCGTCACATGGCATGGGTGTTTGGGGTGGTGCACGGCTTGCGGCACTTCGAGTGGGGGGTGCAGATGAGCCAGGGATGGCGGCGATTCCGGGTTTTCCCTAATTTTGCGTCTGTCAAATTCTAGGAATATTTAATATCGAGTCAAGACTAAAAAAGTTAAAAATGATTCATAAAAAGAATATAGAACGGTTTGTGCGCTTCAAATCACAACAGATTGCTGCGTATTCTGTCTAAGGGGTTGGGTCTGGGCAAATCCCGGCGAAAATACGCAGTTGTTGTCAGCCGCTCTGCCTTGTTTGCACGGACGTCCGGCTGCGACACTGATGCCGTATTTGGCATGGACTGTGTTTTAAAGTTTTTTACCGTGACTTCATCCTCTAAGCCCCTTGACCTCGCCGCCCTTGACCAATTAACTGCGGGTGCATTTCACGCCGCATCAACGGGTGAGCGCACGACCCGTTTGCGCGAATGGCTCCTGACCGA
>CAIZSE010000142.1 GCA_903935585.1 uncultured Burkholderiales bacterium
CGGTCAATCAGGCGTTTGGCACGGTCGGCCTCGAAGTCGGCGGGACCGATTTCGCGGCCATTGATGGCCACCAAGCGACCCCGGATCATGGGAAACCAGTCGGGCGACTGCACACCGGATTTTTTCAGTTGCCCCAAAAAGTCTGTGGCCTGCTCGGGTTGTACGTTGATGACAAACCGGTCGGGTGCGTTGGCAGGCGTGGACTGGCGCCAGCTGGCAATCAGGTCAGTGCGCAGCAAAACCAGCAAGGCCAGCGCCAGCAAACCCACCGACAAGGCACTGACCTGGACCACGGCAAACACGGGCCGAGCGGCCACCTGGCGCGTGGCCAGCCGCAACCAACGCGGGGCTTGCTCGCCAGGAATGGTGCGCCTGAGCAGCCACAAAGCCGCGGCAGCCAAACCGGCAAACACCAGCAAGGCCAGCGCAAAGCCCCCCACGGTGATCAGGCCCAAAGTCAAGTTGCGGCTGACCATCAGCAGGGTCAGGGCAAAGCCCACCAGACCCATGAACAACACCAGGCCAGAACGAACTTGCAAGTTACCGAGGTCACGCCGAATCACGCGCAATGGTGGCACCTGAGCCAACTGCAGCACAGGCGGCAAGCCAAAAGCCACCAGCAGTGTGAGCCCCATGGCCATGCCCATCAAGGCGGGTTGTGCGGTGGCGGCAGGCAATTGCGCATCGACCAAACCCGCCAGTAAGACCACAAAACCCAGGTGCACGGCGTAACCCGCCAGCACACCCAAGGCGCTGGCCAGCAAACCCGCACCCAAAAACTCCAGGCCATAACTCAAAGTAAGTGTGCGCTGGCTTTGGCCTAATACACGCAGCAAAGCACACGCATCCAGTTGCCGTTCGGCAAAGCTGCGCGCGGCCAAAGCCACAGCGACGGCGCAAAGCAAGGCGGCCAGCAGCGCAACCAGGTTCAAAAATTGTGCGGCGCGGTCCAGCGTCTGACGCATTTCAGGGCGCCCACTGTCCAGCGACTCGATCTGCACGCCGCGCACATGCAACTGCTCCACCTCAGGCCTGGCCCATTGCACAAAGCGTTCCGCTGCCACGGCATCACCCGCCACCGCCATGCGCCAAGTCACGCGGCTGGCCGGTTGCACCAAGCCGGTCGATGCCAAATCGGCGGCGTTCATCATGACGCGGGGCGCAAACGTCATGAAACCCGCGCCCCGGTCGGGTTCGCGTTCGATGACGGCCGAAATGCGAAAACTGCGCTCACCCAGGCCCAGCATTTGCCCGGTTTGCAGGTTCAGGTTGTCAAGCAAGGCGGGGTCGACCCACACTTCGCCAACAGGAGGGATGGGCGATGCGCCAGTTGTGGGGGATGCCTTGAGTTGGCCTCGCAAGGGATAGCCGGGCTCTACCGCCTTCAAGGCGACCAAGCGGCTGGCGCCGCCTTGCGGGACCAGGGCGCGGGCCATGGTCGGAAAACTCACATTGGTATTGGTCTGCAAGCCCATGGTCTGGGCTTTCAGCACAAAGGCAGCAGGCGTGCTTTGATCACTGACAACAACAGCATCGCCGCCAAGCAATTGGCGGGCATCGCGCCACAAACCCGACTGCATGCGGTCGGCCAAAAAGCCCACAGCGGTCAAGGCCGCCACAGCCAAAGCGACCGAGAGCATGAGCAGTTGCAATTCACCCGCACGCAGGTCGCGCCACAAATTGCGCCTACCCAGCCGAAGACCGTGCATCCATCCTTGTTGTTTCATATCGCCACCTTACCGCACAAGCCAATCACGGCGATCTGACAAGGCATTTTCTGGGCCGATTTCCGCTCGCTTGAACGGGTATCGACAGCTAGGGCGGCGCCGGTGGAGCCTGCAAGAGGGGGCGCGCAGAGGCCTGCTCAGGGCTTGGCCAGTTCGTTTTGCCAAACCAGGCGCTCGGGGGCGCTGAAGCACAAAAAGCGTTTGTTGGTGGCTCGGCCAATGGCACACAGGCCCAATCGGTTGGCGACATCCAGGCCCATTTGCGTGATGCCGCTGCGGGACACGACCACAGGCACGCCCATTTGCGCGGACTTGATGACCATCTCGCTGGTCAAACGGCCGGTGGTGTAGAAGACCTTGTCTTGCCCGTCCACATCGTTCATCCACATCCAGCCGGCAATGGTGTCCACGGCGTTGTGCCGGCCAACATCTTCCACAAACATGAGCATTTGCTCACCCTGGAACAGGGCGCAACCATGCACCGAGCCCGACGATTTGTAAGTGGTTTCCTGGACACGAATGGCGTTCACCAGCCCATACAGTTGAGCTTGGGTGATTTGGGCTGGTGGCAGTTGGATCTCTTCGATGTGCGCCATCAAATCACCAAACACACTGCCCTGGCCGCAACCGGTGGTGACCACCCTGTCAGCACTGCGTTGCACCACCACTTGGGAACCGGGTCGGGTTTTGACAGCCGCCACACCCGGTTCACCCACCTCGCCCTCGCCAATGGTCCAGTCTACGGTGATGGATTCAATCTGGTTGACCGAGTCGATGAGCCGCTGGTTTCGCAAAAAACCCAACACCAGCCATTCGGGCTCGGCGCCCAGGGTCATCAGGGTGACCAGTTCTTTTTTGTCCAGGTAAATGGTCAGCGCCCGCTCTGCAGGAATTTGGGTCTCGGATTGTTCGCCAAACTCGTTGCACACGGTCACCGTGCGGGTCAGTGCCGCACGGGCGCTGGTGAGGTGCGGCTTGGGCAGGGCCAAAGAGGCGAGAGAGGCGTTCATAACAACAGACATGGCGTGAGCCTAACGTAAAAATCCCCCGCCGTTGCCGACGGGGGACTTTCGGTATCGTGCAGAAAGACGATCAGCCTTTTTTGGCAGGCGCAGCAGGCTTGCCTGCTGCAGGTGCGGGTGCGGCCGGTGCTGCGGCAGTTTGCTCAGCAGGCTTGTAAGCACCAGGGTCGGTACAAGCAGGTGTGGCTGTAGGGGATGCCTTGCCTTTGCCTTGGGTTTTGTAATAGTGGGCAGCTACTTTCTCGCGCGATTTGCACAATTGAAAGTCGGCCACTTTGTTGCCGTGCGCTGTTTTGGCAGCTGCCTCAGCCGCTTTGGCCTTGGCCTCTTCACTGGGGGCCGGCAGTTTGGCTGCGGCGCTCAAGCTGACAGCCAGTAAAGACGCAACAAGCAGGTATTTTTTCATGGGTTTCTCCTGGCTCAAACCGAAGCCGTTGAAGCAGATGAAGCGGGTGCCGCAGCAGCTGGCACAGAGCGCTGAGAGGGGATCTTGCCCGCCTTGATGTCGTCGTACCAGAGCTCGTGGTGCTCTTTGGCCCAAGTCTCGTCGACATAACCTTCACGCATGGCCTTGTAAGCCCCACGCATGCCGATGGTGCCCATGTAGATGTGGCCAATGAACATGGCCATCATGAACAAGGTGGCCACACCATGAACCATGTTGGCGATCTGCATGGTGCTTCGCTCATAAATCAGACCCGGGATCAGCATGTCGAGCACCAGGCCCGATGCCACCACGATCACGCCCAGGAACAGCACACCACCCCAAAACACCACTTTTTCGCCGGCATTGAAACGGTGCGAGGGCACTTCTGCACCCGAGAAAAGACCGCCACCCTTGAGCAGCCAGACCCAGTCTTCTTTGCTGGGCATGTTGTCTTTCAGGAAGGTGGCAAACACCACGACCAGGGACACCGCAAACAGGGGCCCTGCAAAGTTATGCAGGTTTTTCAGTGCATAGGTCAGCCAGCCAAACAAGGTGGCGCCCATGATGGGCAACAGGAAGTATTTGCCATAGGCCATGACGATGCCCGAAATGGCCAATGAACAAAAAGCGATGGCATTGGACCAGTGGGCTGAGCGCTCGAACGGGGTGAAGCGTTCGATCTTGCGTCCGGTTTCCTGACCATGCAACTCGATCGTGCCTTTGCTCATGTAAAACAAGGCCATGGCACCGACCGCAATCAGCAACAAGGCTGCGCCATAAGGAATGATGATGTTGTTGCGCACCTGGCGCCAGGACTCACCGGCCGAGGCCAGGCGTGAGCCGGGGTATTGAACAAAAGGCTGGATCAGGTTGCCTGCCTCCGGCGCCTGACTCTTGGGCAGGCTGATGTAACCGGTCACGCCTTGCCCCACGGCACGCCACATGGGCGCGTTGTTGCCAGGCTGGACCTGACCCCGCTCGGCATTGCTCTGGTCTTTGTATTTCGGATCGGCATCGGCACCCGGCGCGATCTGAAAGATGTTGGCGCTTTTGACGCCCATGCTGGTTTCAGCCGGGGCAGCAACTGCTGATGCAGGTGCGGCCTGGGGCGGAGTCTGTGCAGCCACACCCAGCGCAGCCAGCGCCAGCCCGAAAGTCAGTAAGAAAGTCAGTAAGAAGCGACGCATGAACTTCTCCTTGGCGCTCACTTGGGCGCGCGGACGTGGTCGTTCATGCCGTAAGTGGCACGGGCCTTAAGGTGGTTGGACCACCCGTCTTTGTCACCGGCTTTCCAGCCGGGATCGGTGAAGGCGGCAACGCCTGTGCCATTTTGAACAGGCTTGTCGGTGCGATGGCCCAGTGTGTCTTGCGGCTTTTCGCCGCAAGCTGCCAGCAAGGCAACACCGCAAATGAGGAAGGCTGTTTTCATGCTCAGGCTCCTTTCTTGGCTTGGTTGCCGTAGGCGGTGCCCCAGCCCCAGACCTCGGCACCTTTGCCGCGCTGAACCACGCGGCCACGCAGGATGTCGGCCACCACATCGCCGTCACCAGCGAGCAGGGCTTTGGTAGAGCACATTTCGGCGCAAGCAGGCAGCTTGCCTTCGGCCAGACGGTTGCGTCCGTACTTGTCGAACTCTGCCTGGCTGCCGTGTTCCTCTGGGCCACCGGCACAGAAGGTGCACTTGTCCATCTTGCCGCGCACGCCAAAGGTGCCTTGCGAGGGGAATTGTGGTGCGCCAAACGGGCAGGCATAAGAGCAGTAGCCACAGCCAATGCAAATGTCCTTGTCATGCAGAACCACACCTTCGTCGGTTTTGTAGAAACAGTTGACGGGGCAAACCGCCATGCAAGGTGCGTCGGAGCAATGCATGCAGGCCACCGAGATCGATTTCTCTCCTGGAACACCGTCATTCAGGGTGACCACACGGCGGCGGTTCACACCCCAAGGGACTTCGTGTTCGTTTTTGCAGGCAGTGACGCAGCCGTTGCATTCGATACAGCGCTCTGCATCGCAGATGAATTTCATTCGTGCCATCGTTTTCTCCTTGAGCGCTTAGGCTTTTTCGATGTTGCAGATGGTGGTCTTGGTCTCTTGCATCATGGTGACGCTGTCATAACCATAGGTGGTGGCGGTGTTGACCGCCTCGCCGCGCACGATGGGCGCGGCACCTTTGGGGTAGTGCGCCAGCATGTCGGCACCTTGCCAACGACCCGAAAAGTGGAAGGGCATCCACACCGTGCCGGTGTCCACCCGTTCGGTCACCATGGCTTGCACGTTCAGGCGTGCGCCCGTGGCACCCATTAACCAGACCCGGTCACCGTCACGCACGCCGCGATCGGCCGCTGTCTTGGGGTTGATCTCGACATAGGCTTCTTGCTGCAACTCGGCCAGCCAGGGGTTGGATCGGGTTTCTTCGCCACCACCTTCGTACTCGACCAGGCGACCCGAAGTCAGGATCAGCGGGTACTTCTCGTGCACCTTGTCGGCGATGTTCTTGTCCTGCACGGTTTTGAACAGCGTGGGCAGTCGCCAGAAAGCTTTTCTGTCGTCGTGCGTGGGGTACTTGGCCATGAGGTCTGGCCGCGTGCCATACAAAGGCTCACGGTGCTGCGGAATCGGGTCCGGGAAGTTCCAGACCACGGCACGCGCCTTGGCGTTGCCAAACGGGTGACAGCCGTGCTCTTTCATGAAGACACGGATCATGCCGCCCGACGAATCGGTCTTCCAGTTCTTGCCTTCGGCCTTGGCTTTTTCAGCTTCGCTCAACTCGTCCCACCAGCCCAGTTTTTTCAGCAGGATGTGGTCCAGTTCGGGGTAGCCCGTGGTGATGTCGGCACCCAGTGAGTGCGAGCCGTCTTCTGCCAGCAGGCTCTTGCCTTCACGCTCCACGCCGAAGTTGGCGCGGAAGTTACCACCGCCCTCCATGACGTGCTTGGAGGTGTCGTAGAGGTTGGGAGAGCCGGGGTGCTTGAGTTCGGGCGTGCCGTAGCAAGGCCATGGCAGGCCGAAATAATCGCCCGTGAAGTCGTAGCCGGTTTCCTTGTCTTTGCCGCCTTTGGCCTTGAGGGTTTTCACGTCGAACAATTGCATGTTCTTCATGTGCGCCTTCAGGCGCTCAGGGCTTTGACCGGTGTAGCCAATGGTCCAGACACACTTGTTGATTTCGCGCAGGATGTCCTCGGGCACCGGTTCGTCCAGGCCCTTGATCTTTTGCATTTTGTAGTTCTTGCTCAGCTCTTTCGCAAAGCCCAGCTTCTCGGCCAACTGGTGCATGATCATGTGGTCTGAGCGGCTCTCCCACAAGGGGTCGATGACCTTCTCGCGCCACTGCAGCGAGCGGTTGGACGCCGTGCAGGAACCACTGGTTTCAAACTGGGTGGCAGCGGGCAACAGGTACACGGCGCGGTTGGGGTTCAGGTCTTCGGCCTTGCCGGGCATCGCGGCCATGGCCGCAGTTGCCGATGGATACGGATCAACCACCACCAACAAATCGAGCTTGTCCATGGCGCGCTTCATGTCGAGGCCACGGGTTTGCGAGTTGGGGGCATGGCCCCAATAAAAGACACCGCGCAGGTTGCTGTCCTGGTCGATCAACTCGTTGTTCTCGAGCACACCGTCGATCCAGCGGGACACGGTGATGCCGTTCTTGCCCATCATGGCGGGGCTGGCGAATTGCTTCTTGATCCAC
>CAIZSE010000143.1 GCA_903935585.1 uncultured Burkholderiales bacterium
CACCAGAAAATCCACGAAAGTGAACTTTTGATGAATTGCGGATGGCTGGTTCGGTTGGATCCACAGACTATTGGGAGAATATCGCAGTAACTCAGGCGGAAAACTGGGTGGCGGGTTTCGAGGTCACGGATTCACCATTAAATTAGTTGATGATTCCAAGTGCTGACTTGGCAGCTGCTATCTCTGACTCGGTCCCAGCAAAAACGTATCCTTTTTCCACCAATTTATGAGTGTAGTGCTTGTTGTAAAAGAACGACCAAATGATTCCTGCAATCCACCAAGTCAATACGTTTAGTAAAATAACAACCAATCCAATTATGATATCTCCTCGAAATAAAGCCGGAAACCCCCCGAATAAAAAAGTGGTCCAGCTAAATCCGTAAAAACCAGATTTACTGATTCCTGTGGCTGGGTGCTGCATCATAATTTTTGTTGCCATAATAGCTAGCTCCAATTTGTTTCGATATCAATTATCATATCGGCATTTATTTTTTCCGCAAGAAATTTACGAACATTTGAGCTTGTATTTTGCGTTCCCAGCCAAGCTAATTCATCGAATCACCAATCTCTTTGCCCTGCTTGGGCATAATGCCCAGTCAAACCCAACCCTGCTGCCACACGCTGTCGTCTTGCAGTTCACGCCAGACAATCACCCGCACCACCTTGGGCAAGATGGATCCCAATTTCTTGAATTTGTCAAAGCTAGATACATGTGCCGTTAGCACGCAACTGCTTCGTTCGGTCTAAAAGAGTTAAAGCAGTTTTATACGACTTGATTTTTGCATTGGCCAAAAAAGGATTTCTCAAACCAGCTTGATCAATTCGGGCCACAACCCTCAAGGTCTGTTCGGCCGCTAGTTTGTCATTTGCACAGATTGCTTTTTTGTTTTGCTCAGTGACTGGGGCAAGACATGGTTTTAGATAAGAGTCCAACTTGTTGTCCAAGCTCAATAGTTCACTGCTTTGACTGATGTGGTTGACAGGAATTGTTTGCAACGCATCCGGCAGTTGAGAACAATTTTCGGCGGCCAAGGCAGGCGTCATGAGCAGCATGCTGGATGCGAGTAAAAGCGTTGCGGCATTAATTTTCATATTTCGAACTCCGGCTTGTAAGTCATGCCGATTTTGGCACGCATTATTCTCAAACCCAACCCTGCCGCCACACGCTGTCGTCCTGCAGCTCACGCCAAGCGATGACTTGGGTGGCTTTGGAGAATACGGCCTCGATTTCCACAGACACAATCGGATCGGTGGGCTGCTCAGGTTGAATCACCCGGCTGACCAAAAAGTGTTTTTGTTTGGCCACAGGTTTGACCGCAGTCCATTTCGTTAGCAACAGTTTTTTTGGGTTCAGGGGGTTCATGGGTGATGCCCCTCAAGGCTTGCTTTGCATTTCCCGCGCCACAGCTTCTGCCAACTCGATCACCGCCATCGCGTAGTAGCTGCTCCAGTTGTACCGTGTGATGGCATAAAAGTTTTCTGTGCCGGCCACGTAGCTGGGGGCATCGGGTCCATTGAGCAGTTCGATCAAGGCCAGTGGGCCGTTGTGTTGGAGCGCGGTCCCATTGAGTGCTGCGCCTTTGCCCACAAAGTTGGCCACGCTGAAGGTGGGCAAGATGTCTGGAGCCATCAGGCTGTCCATGTCGGTTTGACCGGGTGTCAGGCCGACCGGGTAGTGCGTGGGCATGCCGGGGCGCCAGTCAAAGGCTTTGAAGTAATTGGCCACTGAGCCAATGGCGTCCATGGGGCTGCCAAACAGGTCGATGCGCCCGTCGCCATCAAAGTCAACTGCAAATTTGGCCCAACTGGATGGCATGAATTGCGGCAGGCCCATGGCCCCGGCGTAGCTGCCTCGGATGGCCAGGGGGTCGGCTCCGCTGCGCGAGGTGAGCAACAAAAATTGCTCCAGCTCGCTTTGAAAAAAAGCCTGACGAGCTGCAGCCCGGGGGTGGGCGCTGGGGAAGTGAAAAGTCAGCGTGGCCAGCGCGTCGAGGATACGGAAGTTGCCGGTGTTTTGGCCGTAAAGGGTTTCCACCCCGATGATGCCGACGATCACCGAGGCGGGCACGCCGTATTCACGCTCGGCCCGCTCCAAAGCGCTGCGGTGGGTTTGCCAAAAGCGTACGCCCGCCTGGATGCGTGTGGGTTCGATGAAACGGGCGCGGTAAGCGGCCCAGTTCAACGTGCCGGCTCAGCACCAGCGAAATCGACACGGGCTGCACAGTGTGAGTTTGAGCACGAAGGCTTGCACTATCCTTTGGATGGCCTAGGACTGCTGACTGTGCACCGCAGCCAGCGCGAGGGCTACATTGCGCGACAACTTGGTCTGGGCTTGGACCTGTGGCGAGACCAGGGCACTGGGCGAGTGTTGGCGGCAATCATGGCTTCATTCCCCACTCTGCCAGGCGCTTCTTTGCGTATTTTGCAGCTGAATCATCAGCCTGGGATTTCAAATACTGCGCAAAGTATTTTCCCGCCGCTTGGCGTTGCCCAAGGCCTTCGTTGGCAATGCCTTTTAAAAAGACTGTTCCAGCGTCACCAGGTAACAACCGATCAAACTGCTGCAGATCTGCTAACGCACCAGCGGGATCTTTCTGAGCTAGGCGCACACTGGCTGTGAGCTTGACGGCCTGCGCTTCTTGCGGATAGATCTCGCGGGCAGTCTGTGCATAGCGACGGGCTTCAGGGAGCTTTCCCATGGCGTGTTGGCATTGGGCCATGCGCAAATTGGCTGCGTAGTCCGCGGGTGCATGTCGCAGTGCGGCGGCGAACTGTCGCTCAGCCTCTGGTAACTGCTTGCGAGACAGTGCGGTTTCGCCGTTCTGACAAGCCAGCACAGTAGGCTGAAGACGGCGCAAGCCGGCGGTGCTGTCCATGTAGCGCTCACGACCATGGGGTCGACTTAGACTCGCTGCATACACGGTTTCTGCCAAGCGTGCAGCGGTGTCCCGGCGCTCCTGACTTAGCGGGTGCGAGGCGAACATGGTCTCCAAGATATTGGGCTTGCCTTTTTCAGTGGCCAACAGCAATTCGTGGAGCTGCGTCATGCCTTGGGCGGGGTAACCGGCTGCCACCATGTACTTCTGTCCCAGCGCATCGGCTTCGCGTTCATGACTACGGGAATATCGGGCCAGCAGAGCGCTGGCGCCGATCTGACTACCCAGGTCGATCAGTGGGCTCCATTTGGAGTCATTGAAGGCCACCGACAAACCAATCAATGCCGCAGAGGTGACCAATTCCTGGCCTTGGCTTTGTGCCGAGTGGCGTGCATTGACGTGGCCCATCTCATGCCCCAGCAAAGCGGCCAGCTGTGCCTCGTCCTGCATTTCAAGCATGATGCCTCGCGTCACGCCCATGGTGCCGGCGGGGAAGGTATAGGCGTTCACGTAGTTGGCATTGAGTACGCGTGCAGAAAAGCTGACATCCTGTCGCTGGGCCTGCGGGCGCAGTACCTGCAGTACATCGGCCACGTAGTTGTTCACTGCGGTGTCTTGAACAACGCCCAGATCGGCCGAAAACTGGTGCGGAGCGTGCTCTTTATCAACTGCGCGTTCGTCGGCACGAGACATGCCGACAAGGATCTTTTTCCCGGTCACGGGCGATGTGCTGCAGCCGCTGCTCAACCCGCCGAATGTTGCGGCGGCTGCAAACAGCCACAGCGTATCGCGTCGGCTGAGTCGATTGCGCGCCAGCCGACGGGCAAGTTGGTTCGGCGCAGCAGTGTAATCATGACTCATGGTTTTGCTCCAGCAAACTTTGTTGGGATCAGTCTCAACCAGCTTAGCAACAAATTGAAAGGGCTGTGTGTACCAAAGATGACAGACGATACAGAATGACTTTTCGGTCAGAAAATGGGGGTCAAAAAATTGGGATCAGCTACGGATTTTTTCATACTTGCACTTGAAGCGTTTTTGAGTCGCTGCTCAAAACGGGGTCCGCCATGGGCAGCTTGCTCTTGAGAACGCCAAAAGCCCTTTTTCAAACCCAACCCTGCCGCCAAACGCCGTCATCCTGCAGGTCTCGCCAGGCGATCACCTGCACAGCCTTGGAAAATACCGCCTCGATTTCCACACACACAATCGGATCGGTGGGTAACTCAGGCTGAATCACCCGGCTGACCAAAAAGTGCTTTTGCTTGGCCAAAGGCTTGACCGCCGTCCACTTGGTCAGCAGCAGTTTTTTCGGATTCAGCGGGTTCATGGGCTTTGCCAACTCAGGGTCGGTTTGGCATTTCCCGCGCCACCGCTTCAGCCAGTTCGATCACCGCCATGGCGTAGTAACTGCTCCAGTTGTACCGTGTGATGGCATAAAAGTTTTCTGTGCCCGCCACGTAGCTGGGCGCGTTGGGGCCGTTGCGTAACTCGATCAATGCCAGTGGGCCTTCGTGTTGCAGGGCTGCCCCCTCTAGCGCAGCACCTTTGCCCACAAAACTGGCCACACTGAAGGTGGGCAAGATGTCCGGGGCCATCAGGCTGTCCATGTCGGTTTGGCCTGGGGTCAAGATCACAGGGTAATGCGTTGGCATGCCGCTGCGCCACTGGAAAGCTTTGAAGTAATTGGCCACCGAGCCGATGGCATCGGCGGGGCTGCCAAACAAGTCAATGCGGCCATCGCCATCAAAGTCGATGGCAAATTTGCTCCAACTGGATGGCATGAACTGTGGCAGGCCCAAAGCGCCTGCATAACTGCCACGGATGGCCAAGGGGTCTGCACTGCTGCGCGATGTCAATTGCAAAAATTGCTCCAGCTCGCTGCGGAAAAAAGCCTGGCGTTCCGCGGCTCTGGGGTGGCCCAGCGGAAAATGAAAGGCCAAAGTGCCCAGCGCATCCACCAACCGGAAGTTGCCCGTGTTTTGGCCATACAGCGTTTCGACGCCAATGATGCCGACGATGATCGATGCGGGCACGCCATATTCCCGTTCGGCGCGCTCGAGCGTTTTTCGGTGCTTGAGCCAGAACTGCAGTCCCGCCTGAATGCGCACCGGCTCAATGAAGCGTGCACGGTAAGCGCCCCAGTCCTTGGCCACGGGGCTGGCAGGCGGAAGCACCAGCTTTTCCACCAAAGGCAGACGTTGGGCCTGGTCCATGGTTTTTTGTACCCAACCTGGGTCGAGCTGCAACCGACTGGCCGCATCTTGAGCCCAAAGAGCGACGTCGGTGTTCTGGCTCAGGGGAGAGCCCGTTGCCCCATGGTTTTTCTTGCCGGTGTGTTTGCGGACGGTGGTGGCGTGGGCGGTTTTTTTCTTGAGCTTCTTGCTCACTTTCTGGGTCTGTTTGTCGGGCTGGGCTTGGGGGCTTTGCGCATGGGCTGTGGCCATATAAGCCAGCCCAAAAGTCAGACAGAGCAGACCACTCAAGACGGTCTTCAGGCCTTGCAGATGAAGTTTGTGTGAGGGGCGTAAGAAAAAAATCATGTGGTGTTGAGTTTAATGGTGCCGGGGCCTGCGTGCTGCCGTGGTCTGCGTGCCCGGGGGCCTGTGCTTGCCGTGATAAGCTGAAACCCATCAATGGGCAGTAATTCTAAAAAATAACAAGGCTCACATTGAGCTGAGCATGCAGGAAGACAAGCCTTATGGGTGCCACAGGTTATTTCACACATCCCACTTGCTGGAAGCACGAAATGGGCGCGGGCCATCCGGAGTGCCCGGAGCGTCTGGGTGCCATCGAAGACCGATTGCTGATCAGTGGGGTCGACATGGCCTTGCAACGCAGAGAGCCCGGTCCCGCGGCATTGGCTGACATCGAGTTGGCCCATGGGCGCATGCACGTGGCGGCCTTGCGCGGTCTGGGCGATGTTTTGCGTGAAGACATGGCTGCAGGCGGCCCCTCGCACACCGCACTGGACCCGGACACGCTGATCAATGTCCACACCTGGGAAGCGGCTTTGCTGTCGGCGGGAGCCGCCATCGATGCCACCGACGCTGTGCTGGCCGGTGAGCTCGAAAATGCCTTTTGTGCCGTGCGCCCACCGGGGCACCACGCCTGCCGTGACAAGGCCATGGGCTTTTGCTTTTTCAACAATGTGGCCATTGCCGCCAAATATGCGCTGGAGCGCCATGGCCTGAAAAGGGTGGCGATTGTGGACTTTGACGTCCACCACGGCAACGGCACCGAGGACATCGTCGCGGGCGACGACCGCATCCTGATGGTGAGCTTTTTTCAGCATCCCTTTTACCCAGAAGGCGGTTCGCAATCGACTGCGGCCAACCTGGTCAACTTGCCCGTGCCGGCCTACACACGGGGCATGGATATCCGGGAGCTGATCGACACGATGTGGATGCCCAGGCTGGAGGCGCACCGGCCCGAGCTGATTTTCATCAGCGCCGGTTTTGACGCGCACCGCGAAGACGACATGGGGCAGATGGGCCTGGTGGAGCAGGATTACGCTTGGATCACCCGGCGCATCAAGGATGTGGCGCTGCGCCACGCGCAGGGCCGCATCGTCAGTTGCCTGGAAGGCGGCTACAACCTCAGTGCCCTGGGGCGCAGTGTGGAGGCGCACCTGCGTGTGCTGGCCGATGTTTGAAAAAATCACCCTCGTCTGACGCTGATCGGGGCGCTAGCCTTCGGGTTTGGGCACAATCAGGCGCATGACCGATTCCATTGCCCCAACCCCAACTGATTTGCTGTTGCACCAGCGCGATGACCGCGGTGTGCACCGGCTGACCCTGAACAGCCCTACCAGCTTCAACACCCTGAGCGAAGCCATGCTCGATGCGTTGCAGCAGGCCCTCGGAGTCATTGCGCAAGATCAACAAGCACGTGTGGTGGTCTTGGCCGCTGCAGGCAAGGCCTTTTGTGCCGGGCACAACCTCAAGGAAATGCGCGCCAGCCCCGAGCTGGGGTATTACCAAAAGCTGTTTGCACAGTGCACCCGCATGATGCTGTCGATCCAGAATTTGCCCGTGCCCGTGATCGCCCGTGTGCAAGGCATTGCCACTGCAGCCGGTTGTCAGTTGGTGGCGCAATGCGATCTGGCGGTGTCGGCCGACAGTGCCAGCTTTGGCGTCAACGGCATCGATGTGGGTTTGTTTTGCGCCACGCCCAGCGTGCCGCTGGTGCGCAACATGCACGCCAAGCAGGCCATGGAAATGCTGCTCACCGGCGGTTTCATCTCGGCTGAAGAGGCGCGCAGCCGGGGACTGGTCAACCGCGTGTGTGCAGTCACCGAGTTGGACGCGCAGGTCGATGCGCTGGTGAATGCCATCCTGGCCAAGCCGCGAGAAACGGTGCGACTGGGCAAGGCCCTGTTTTACAAACAGCGCGAAATGGGCACGGAAGCGGCTTACCAGTTGGCAGGGCAAACCATGGCCTGCAACATGATGGACGACGTGGCCCAAGAGGGCGTGCAGGCGTTCATCGACAAAAGGCCTCCCTCATGGCGAACATGAAATCCCTCAACATTGCAGACCCGCTGGCGTGGCTGGATGCTTTGGTCCGCGCTGAGTCGATACAGGTGCTGGCCGCATTTGCGGTCTGCGTGGCCATGGCTTGGCTCGCTGTTTGGCTGGTTCGCCAGGCATTTGCCACTCAAGAGCTGTCGGTTTTGCTGGGCAAGCGCTTGATCGATGGGGTTTTGTTTCCAGCCATTTTGTTGGGCCTGACTTTTGCGGCGCGCACGCTGTTGACCGGTGACCAGCCGGTGGCCTTGTTTGGCATTTTGTTGCCCGTTTGCATTTCCTTGGCCTTGATCCGATTCGGCGTCAAGGTGTTGCAGGTGGCATTTGGCGCGGCCCCGTTTGTGCGTGTGCTGGAGCGCACCATTTCATGGATCGCCTGGTTGGCCGTGGTGTTGTGGGTCACGGGCATCTTGCCCCTGGTGCTGGACGAGCTGGACCAGATTCGCTGGAAGATTGGGGGCAGCATGTTGTCGGTGCGCACCCTGATTGAAGGGGGGCTGACGGCTGGCGTCGTCTTGATCATCACGCTGTGGGTTTCTTCGGCACTCGAGTCGCGCTTGCTCAGGTCGGCCACGGTCAGTGACTTGTCGCTGCGCAAAGTCATCAGCAACACGGTGCGGGCCTTGCTGATGTTTGTGGGCTTGCTGCTGGCGCTGTCTTCTGCCGGTATTGACCTGACCGCCTTGTCGGTGCTGGGCGGCGCGGTGGGCGTGGGCATCGGTTTTGGCTTGCAAAAGCTGGCGGCCAACTACGTCAGCGGCTTTGTGATTCTGGCCGAACGCAGCATGCGGATTGGGGACATGGTGCTGGTCGACGGCTTTGAGGGTCGTATCACCGACATCAAGGCGCGCTACACCGTGATCCGGGCCTTCAATGGCCGCGAATCCATCGTGCCCAATGAAATCTTGATCATCAACCGGGTGGAAAACCTCACCCTGATGGACCCCAAGCTGGCCCAGACCACCGTGGTGTCGGTGGCCTATGACAGCGATGTGGAACTTGTGCAGCGTTTGCTCATCGAAGCCTGTGAAAGCGAGGATCGGGTTCTGAAAGACCCCGCCCCGAATGCTTTTTTGAGCCAGTTTGGTGCCGATGGCCTGGAGTTCACAGTGAGTTACTGGATCGCTGACCCGGAAAACGGGCAGCTGGCTTTGCGCTCGGCCATCAACATCCTGATTTTGGCCGCGCTGCGCAAGCACAAGATCGAGATCCCTTACCCGCAGCGGGTGATGCACATGGTCAATCCATCATAGAAGGCAACCACAGACTGATGGCCGGAAAGGCCAGCAAGATGCCCAAGGTGATGACCAGCACCAGCACCAGGGGCCAGACGCCACGGAAGATGGCACCCAGGCCGACGTGGGGCAGCAAAGTGTTGAGCACAAAAAGGTTCATGCCCACGGGCGGCGATATGAGGCCGATCTGAATCACCATCACGATCAGCACGCCGAACCATACGGGGTCAAAACCCAGTTGAACCACAATGGGAAAGAACAGCGGAATGGTCAGCAACACCATGGTCAGCTCTTCCATCACGGTGCCCAACAAAACATAGATGAGCATCATGGCGGCCACGATCATGATGGGCGACAGGCCCAGGCCGGTGATCCAGTCCTTGAGCTCAAACGGTAGGCTGGTGTAGTTGACGAAGTTGGCAAAAATCGTCGCTGCGATCAGAAGTGTGAACAGCATGGCTGTTGTTCGCGCCGATTCAACCAAGACCTGCATCAGTATTTTCAAGGACAGGGCTTTGCGCGCCAGTGCAAACAAAAAAGCGCCCATGGCTCCCATGCCCGCGCCTTCGGTGGCAGTGAAAAAGCCGCCATAAATCCCGCCCAGTACCAACACCACCAAGAGCAGTACGCCCCAGATGCCGCGTACGGCTTTGAGTCGTTCACTCCAGCTGAATTTCTCGCCAGCGGGCGCATGTTCCGGGTCGTGCCAAGTCATCAACACCACCGCCAGCATCATCAGGCAGGCCGTCAAAATGCCTGGTAAAACACCGGCAGCAAACAGTTTGCCAATGTGAGTTTCGGTGATGATCCCGTAGATCACCAAAATCGTAGAGGGCGGAATCATGATGCCCAGTGTGCCGCCAGCAGCAATCACGCCGGTTGACATGGCGTCGCTGTAGCCCATTTTTTTCATGGATGGGTAAGCCACTTTACTCATGGTTGCGGCCGTCGCGATGGACGAACCACAAATGGCACCGAAGCCTGCACAGGCCGCGATAGTGGCGTGAGCCAGGCCGCCCTTGCGGTGACCGATAAAGGTGTAGGCGGCATGAAAAAGCTCGTGCGCCAAGCCCGCTCGCGCGACAAAATTACCCATCAAAATGAACAATGGGATCACCGACAAGGTGTAGGCAAAACCCGTTTCGTGAACGACCTGGGCGGTGCTGGCCAAAGCCGGCAGCCAGCCACGCGTCAAGCCAATGCCCATGATGCCGACCAGGCCCATGGAAAACGCCAACGGCATGCGCAGCAGGGCCAGCACGAAGATGGCCAAAAACCCAAGCAGTGCTTCGGTCATAAAGTGCCTCCTTCGGAGGATTCATCTTCAGTGGGCCAGAAAGCCTTGGCCAGGTGCACGAGACCTGTCAGGCCGCAAAGCACGCCCATGCCTTGAATGAATGGGGCTTTGGTAATTTTGAGTTGCGCGGTGGTTTCTCCGGCGGCGGCAAAGTCAGCGCCTGTGGACCACATCAAATAAGCCAAAGCGAGCATCAATGCAGCACAGGCCAATTGAATCAGTCCTTGTTGGATTTTTTGCACCTGGCGGGGCAACAACACGTCCAAAGAGTCGAACACCACATGTTCCCCTTTGAGCGAGACCAAAGGCAAAGCGCCAAAGATGACGACCACCATGAGCAATTCGGTGACTTCCAATGAACCGGGGATCGATTGTGACCAGATTTTTCGGCCACTGACATCCAGAAAAGTCAGCACCATGATGGCAAACAAGGCCAGGGCAGAGAGCATTCCGCAAATGATTTCAAATTTTTTTTTCAACTTGCCGTCCATAAAAAAACGGTATTTGCTGGGTGGGCAAATACCGCTGGGGTTCCCCATTCACCAGGCGATTGACCTGGGGAATGCGCGATTACTTTTGCTTTTGCAATTTGGCAATTTCAGCACGGAATTCAGACAAGGTGCCAGAGGGGTCTTTCAAACCTTTGGCTTTGGCACCTTGAGCCCAATCCCGCTCCAGTTTGCTGACACGAACGGTAACACCGCTGACGAAGCTGTTGTCGGCTTTGATGACCTTTACGCCATTTTTCTGCATGTTGGTCAAAGCCAGGTCATCCACACGGTCCCAGGATTTACCAAAACGCCTGGCAACAGCTTCACCCGAAAGTTCGTCCACAATTTTTTTGTCTTCGGCCGAGAGGCTGTTGTATTTGGCCGGGTTCATCATGAAGACGAAACTGGTGTTGTACAGACCGCCAGGAAACTGGGTGGCGTGTTTGATGATCTTGTCGATCTTGAAAGAGTCTGTGGATTCGGCAGGGAACAGCGTGCCATCCATCACGCCGCTGGACAGCAATTCGTAAGATTCTGGCGCGGGTTTCAGAGTGACGTTCATGTCAAGAGTTTTGGAGATCTCATTGACCATACCGCCGCCGACCCGGAACTTCAGGCCCGAGAGGTCTTCCACGCGGGTGATCGGTTTTTTGGTATTGAACACAATGCCTGGGCCGTGGGTGAAATATCCCAGAACCTTGACGCCTTGGTGCTCGGCAGCGAACTCGGGGTATTTGCTGGCAATGCGGTTGAATGCCACCGACAAGGGTTCCGCCCGGTCACCCAGAAAAGGAAACTCGGCGATTTGCGAGAGAACAAATCGTCCTGGCGTATAGCCGTGGACGGTGAACGACACGTCAACCAATCCATTTTTCACGGCATCGAAAGTGCCTGGAGCAGGAGTGACAGCCCGGGGCAGGATGTTGCAACGAACACGGTTAGATGTTTTGGCTGCCAAGTCATCGCACCATTCTTTTTGAGACATCGACAGGCCGTGCGTGGGTGGTACCCAGCTTGACACGGTCAAGACTGTTTGTGCTTGAGCAAGTCCCGTGAAGCTTGCTAGTGCCATAGCGGCTGCGTAAACCAAAGAATTTCTCATCAGATTGCTCCAGTTATTTGTTACAAAACATAATCGTAATGCGGATTTTTCGACGCCGAATTCAATGGTAACCCTTATTTACCTACCGATTGGTCGGTGAATTCCCGGGGGTAGGATGTTGTAAATCTAAAAAAGTACGTTGTAAAATACGAACGACCGTGCTTTTTTGGCGCGTTTGTATCTTTTTAAAAGTCTTTTGATGCACAATTGACGTTTACGTAACGTCAACGAAATTGTGGCGTTTCAAGGCACTTGGGTTTTGATATCAATGGAGATGTTTTCATGAAAATTCTCGTTCCCGTCAAGCGGGTGGTGGACTACAACGTCAAGGTGCGCGTCAAGTCCGATGGTTCGGGCGTAGACATCGCCAACGTCAAGATGAGCATGAACCCGTTTGACGAAATTGCCGTAGAAGAAGCTGTTCGCCTGCGCGAAAAGGGCCTGGCCACCGAAGTCATCGCTGTGTCTTGTGGCGTGGCCCAGTGCCAGGAAACCCTGCGCACGGCCATGGCCATTGGTGCGGATCGCGGCATCCTGGTTGAAACCCCCGCTGACCTGGACTTGCAGCCCTTGGCGGTGGCCAAGTTGCTCAAAGCATTGGTGGACAAGGAGCAGCCCGGCCTGATCATCTTGGGCAAGCAAGCCATTGACGACGATTGCAACCAGACGGGCCAGATGCTGGCGGCGCTGGCTGATCTGCCGCAAGCCACCTTTGCCAGCAAGGTCGAGATCGTGGACGGCAAAGCGCAGGTGACCCGTGAGATCGATGGTGGCCTGGAAGTGCTGTCCATCAGCCTGCCTGCAGTGGTCACCACCGATTTGCGTCTGAACGAGCCGCGTTATGTGACGCTGCCCAACATCATGAAGGCCAAGAAAAAGCAGATCGACAACTACAAACCCGAAGACCTCGGCGTGGACGTGTCGCCCCGTATCAAGACCCTCAAAGTGGTGGAGCCTGCCAAGCGCAGCGCCGGCATCAAGGTGCCCGATGTGGCCACCCTGGTCGATAAATTGAAAAATGTTGCAAAGGTAATCTGACCATGACCGCACTCGTTATTGCAGAACACGACAACGCTTCGATCAAGGGCGCCACCTTGAACACTGTGACGGCCGCTGCAGCTTGCGGGGGTGATGTGCATGTGCTGGTGGCTGGCCACAATGCCGCAGCTGCCGCCGCAGCCGCTTCCACCATCGTGGGCGTGTCCAAGGTGATCCACGCTGACAGCGAAAGCCTCGCCCACGGCCTGGCCGAAAACGTCGCCGCACAAGTGCTGGCCATTGCTGGCAACTACAGCCACATCCTGTTTCCTGCCACCGCTGCGGGCAAAAACGTGGCGCCCCGCGTGGCTGCCAAGCTCGACGTAGGCCAGATCAGCGACGTGACCCAGGTCATCTCGGTCGACACCTTCGAGCGTCCTATTTACGCAGGCAATGCGATGGCCACCGTGCAAAGCACCGACGCGACCAAAGTGATCACCGTGCGCACCACCGGTTTTGACCCTGCTGCCGCAAGCGGTGGCCATGCCACCGTTGAAGCTGTAGCGGCCCTGGCTGACAGTGGCAAGAGCGCGTTCACACGCAGTGAGATCGCCAAGAACGACCGCCCTGAACTGACCGCAGCCAAGATCATCGTGTCTGGCGGCCGGGCTTTGGGCAGTTCAGAAAAATTCAATGAAATCATGACACCGCTGGCCGACAAGCTGGGCGCTGCCATTGGTGCCAGCCGCGCAGCGGTCGATGCCGGATACGCCGCCAACGACCTGCAAGTGGGTCAGACCGGCAAGATTGTTGCGCCACAACTGTATGTGGCTTGTGGCATCTCGGGTGCGATCCAGCACCTGGCGGGCATGAAGGATTCCAAGGTGATCGTGGCGATCAACAAAGACCCTGAGGCCCCGATCTTCAGCGTGGCCGACTTCGGCCTTGAAGCCGACCTGTTTGCTGCTGTGCCTGAGTTGACTCAGTCGCTCTGAGCTGCGCCTCAGGCCTCTGCCTGAGTGGCGGACTCAACCTTTCATACGACGCACGGAGATAAATCATGAGCTACATCGCACCTTTGAAAGACATGCTTTTCAACATCGAGCATCTGGCCCGCATTGATCAGATCGCGCAGATTCCCGGCTTTGAGGATGCCGGTCTGGAAACTGCGCAAGCCGTGCTTGAGGAGTGTGCCAAGCTCAACCAGGACGTGATCTCGCCCCTGAACTGGGAGGGTGACAAAAACCCTTCGTTCCACAACGGCAGCGGCGTGACCACCACGCCCGGCTTCAAGGAGGCCTATCAGCAATATGCGCAAGGCGGCTGGCAAGGTCTGCAGCATCCCACGGACTTTGGTGGACAGGGCTTGCCCAAAACCATTGGTGCGGCCTGCGGTGAAATGCTCAATTCGGCCAACATGGCTTTTGCGTTGTGCCCCTTGCTCACCGATGGCGCGATCGAAGCCCTGATCACGGCGGGCTCGGACGAACTCAAAGCCATTTACCTGGAAAAATTGATCTCTGGCCAATGGACCGGCACCATGAACCTGACCGAGCCTCAAGCCGGCTCAGACCTGGCCGCCGTGAGAACCCGCGCTGAACCGCAGCCCGACGGCACTTTCAAAATTTTCGGCACCAAGATCTACATCACCTACGGTGAGCACGACATGGCCGAAAACATTGTGCACTTGGTGCTGGCCCGTGTGCAGGGCGCACCTGAAGGCGTGAAGGGCATCAGCCTGTTTGTGGTGCCCAAGTTCATGGTCAAGTCCGATGGTTCGCTGGGCGATCGCAACGATGTGCACTGCGTGAGCATCGAACACAAGATGGGCATCAAGGCCAGCCCTACTGCCGTTTTGCAATTTGGTGACCACGGTGGTGGCGTTGGCTTTCTGGTGGGGCAGGAAAACCGTGGCCTGGAGTACATGTTCATCATGATGAACGCTGCCCGCTATGCGGTCGGTGTGCAGGGCATTGCGATTGCCCAGCGCTCTTACCAGCGTGCTGTGCAATATGCGCGCGACCGCGTGCAAAGCCGCCCGGTCGATGGCAGTTTGCCTGCCGCGGGCCCGATCATTCACCACCCCGATGTGCGCCGCATGCTGATGACCATGCGCGCCTACACCGAAGGCTGCCGGGCCATGGCTTCGACGGCTGCTGCCGCCTACGATGCTTCGCACCACCATCCCGATGCAGAGGTGCGTCAACAAAACCTGGCCTTCTACGAATTCATGGTGCCACTGGTCAAGGGCTACAGCACCGAGATGAGCCTGGAGGTGACCAGTCTGGGCGTGCAGGTGCATGGCGGCATGGGTTTCATTGAAGAAACCGGCGCTGCCCAGTACTACCGCGACGCGAAGATCCTGACCATCTACGAAGGCACAACCGCCATCCAGGCCAATGACCTGGTAGGCCGCAAAACCACCCGTGACGGGGGTCAGACCGCCAAAGCCCTGGCAGGCCAGGTGGCGCAGACCGAGGCCGAGTTGATGGCATCGCCCAATGCAGATGCCCAAGCGGTGGCCAAACGCCTGAAAGCAGCCCGAGAAGCCTTCATCGATGTGGTCGAGTTCGTGGCCGGCAACACCAAAGCCCACCCCAACGACGTCTTTGCAGGCAGCGTGCCCTACCTGATGCTGGCGGGTAATCTGATGGCGGGCTGGCAGATGGGCCGGGCCTTGCTGGTGGCGCTCACCCCGGAGGCTCAAGCCCAGGACCCTGATTTCATGGCTGCCAAAGTGACCACGGCACGGTTTTACGCCGACCACATCCTTTCAAAAGCCCCGGGCATCCGCGACAGCATTGTCGAAGGTGCGGCCAGCGTCACAGCGATGGCGCTCGAGGCTTTCTGATCGGAGCTTGTTCAGACCTGCGTGTCGGCATCTTTGAGGTCGACACGCAGACCAATCCAAGCTGGGTGTCCCCGTTCCGACAAGCATTGACACACCGGCTCCAGACAATCACCCATCTCTCTGAGGATTAAACATGTCCAAGCTCCCACCCGTTTTGTCGAATCTGCCATTCCCGGTCATCGCATCCCCTTTGTTCATCATCAGCAACCCCAAGCTGGTGATTGAACAATGCAAGGCGGGTGTGGTTGGCTCCATGCCTGCCTTGAATGCGCGCCCTGCCGCCCAGTTGGACGAGTGGTTGGCTGAGATCACTGAAACCCTGGCCGCCTACAACAAGGCCAACCCTGACAAGCCCGCTGCGCCGTATGCGATCAACCAGATCGTGCACAAGAGCAACGACCGTCTGGAGCACGACATGGCCATGTGCGTGAAGTACAAAGTGCCCATCATCATCACTTCGCTGGGTGCGCGTGAAGAAATCAACCAGGCTGCACACAGCTACGGCGGCGTGGTGCTGCACGACATCATCAACAACAAGCACGCGCGCAAAGCGATCGAAAAAGGCGCTGACGGCTTGATCGCTGTGGCCGCAGGTGCAGGCGGGCATGCCGGTGTGAAAAGCCCGTTCGCCCTGATTCAGGAAATCCGTCAGTGGTTCGATGGCCCGGTGGCTTTGTCAGGTTCCATTGCTTCGGGCGATGCCATTTTGGCGGCCCAAGCCATGGGTGCAGACTTTGCCTACATTGGCTCTGCCTTCATTGCCACCCTGGAGGCGCGGGCGGCAGAAGATTACAAGCAAGCCATCGTGGACAGCAATTCCGATGACATTGTCTACAGCAACCTGTTCACTGGCGTGCATGGCAACTACCTGGCACCGTCCATTCGCTCAGCAGGCCTCGACCCTGACAACTTGCCTGAATCCGACCCGACCAAGATGAACTTTGGCGGCGATGCCAAAAAAGCCTGGAAAGACATCTGGGGCTGCGGACAAGGCATTGGGGCCATCACCGCCGTACAAAGTACCGCAGATCTGGTCGCCAAATTCAAGCGCGAGTACCAGGCAGCGCGTGCAAGGTTGGCACTTTGATGACGGGGTCGGGATCTGAAAACACTGGATTCCACGGTTGAGCAGCGCCCTTCGGGGCGCTCTTTTTTGCCGGATGCACTCAAGGCTGCAGGTTGCATCCTGATTGTTTTACACCATTTGGCTTTTTACGGCCCCATGTCGGATGTGGTGATGCTGGCTTGGCCGACATTGATCGGCTGGTTTTATGACCACGGGCGATTGGCCGTCCAGGTGTTTCTGGTGTGCTCAGGCTTTTTGATGGCAGCCGCGTTGACGCCCCCCCAATTACTCGGTTGGTCACAGGCCATAAAGATGGCTGGGTGGCGTTACATGCGTCTGGTGATCCCGCTGTTGGCTGCATTGAGCTTGACGGTGCTGCTGTCAGAGTACTTGCGGACCAATCACGCGTTTTCGCACCTTTCGGCGACACCTGACTGGCCCAGTGCATTGGCCCATCTTTTGCTGCTACAGCATGTGCTGGACATCGAGGCGCTGTCTGCTGGTATCTGGTATGTCGCGATTGATTTCCAGCTTTATTGCATCGCTTTGCTGACGATGCTTGGGGCCTCAAAAATGGTGCTGCGTTACCCGGGACTGAAACTGGACAACGTGCGTTGGCAACTTTGGCTGGGTTTGAGCCTGGTGTCTTTGATCGTCTGGAACCTGAACGACGATTTGGATGATTACGGCGTGTATTTTTTGGGCTCTTACGGCATGGGCTTGCTGGCATGCAGCGCTCGGCAAAGTCGCATGGTCCTCAAGGGTTGGTGGGTGCTGGTGGCGTTGGGTTTGTTGGTACTGTGGGTTGATCCACGTTGGCGGATTGCCGCAGCCTGGGGCTGTGCTTTGCTGCTGGCGGCAGCGCCACAGCCGTGGTTTTCAGGTGAGAGGGTGACCCTGCGCATGCGCCTCGCCGTCCAGTGGCTTTCCAGGGTGTCTTATTCGGTGTTTCTCATCCATTACCCTGTCAGTCTGGTGGTCAGTGCCGTGGTCACGGCTTACTGGCCCGAGGCGCTGACAGCCAATGCAATGGGAATGGCTGTTTCTGTGCTGATGTCTGTCTGGGCAGGCCACGGGCTCAACAGGCTGACAGAGCGTCAACCGCAAAATTTCAGGCACTTGTTTGTGTGGAGCCTGATCTTCATGGCCAGTGTGGCACTGGCCATGAGGGGGTCATGAGGCTGCTTTGACCTTCTCGGTGATGTAGGCCAAAGCCTCTTCGACCTGGTCGATCAGAATCAGGCACAAATCGCCAGGTGACAAGCGAGACAGCGCTGTGTCGATCGCATTGAACTCCCCCTGAATGTCTTGTACATGGGTGGTTCTGATGGCACCCTGCAAGCCTTCGCGCAGCAAGGCAATGACTTCACCGTCTTCGCGCCCCCGCTGGCAGGCATCCTGGTAAAGCAAGACTTCGTCGAAAGCCTGACCCAGAATTTTGGTTTGGTCGCGGATGTCCTGATCACGCCGGTCGCCAGCGCCGCTGATGACCACCAGGCGTTTGTGGGCCGGCATGTTGTCGACTGCTTGCACAAGGGCCTGGATGGCGTCCGGGTTGTGACCATAGTCCGCGATCAAGGTGGCACCGCGGTAGTCAAACACGTTGAACCGACCCGGCACACCTTGAATGTCGCTGATGAAAGTGGCGACACCTTGGGCAATCGCATCCCACGGCACACCCACTGCCCAGGCAGCGCCAATGGACGCCATGACGTTTTCAGTCTGAAAGCCGATTTGGCCTTGCCGCGTGATGGGCACTTGGGACAGCGGAATGCGGAAAATCTGTTTGCCTTTTTGAGCCACGATCTGGCCGTCTTCTGTGAACACCACACGTTTGCCCTGGGCACGGTGGGTTGCCAAAACGGGCTGGTTGGCATCCAGCGCAAAAAAGGTCACATCGCCGGGGCAGTGCGGTGCCATCATGGCCACGGCAGGGTCTGCTGCGTTGAGGACGGCCATGCCGTTGTGCTCCACGTTGAGCACGATCACGCGTTTGAGAACAGACAAGTCTTCCAGTGTCGTGATGTAGTTCAGGCCCAGGTGATCCCCACCGCCCATATTGGTCACGATGGCCACGTTGCATCGGTCAAAGGCCAAGCCTTCGCGCAGCAGGCCGCCACGGGCCGTCTCGAACACCGCCGCATCCACATCGGGGTGCATCAACACGTTGCGTGCACTGCGGGGGCCGCTGCAGTCACCCGAGTCGGTCTGGCGGCCGTTCACATACACACCATCGGTGTTGGTCATGCCAACGCGCAAACCTTTGGCTTTCAGCAAATGGGCCGTCAGACGCACGGTGGTTGTTTTGCCGTTGGTGCCGGTGACTGCAATGACAGGAATACGGCCTGTTGCGCCGTTCGGGAACATCTGGTCGATCACGGCATTGCCCACATCGCGGCCCTTGCCATAAGAAGGACTGATGTGCATGCGCAAGCCCGGGGCGGCATTGACTTCGACGACGCCCCCGTTTTGGTCTTCCAGTGGGCGCAAAACGGATTCGCACACCACATCAACACCACAAATATCCAGCCCGACCATCTGAGCCGCTTCAATGACTCTGGCGGCCACTTCTGGGTGCACATCGTCGGTCACATCTGTGGCACTGCCCCCCGTAGACAGGTTGGCGTTGTTGCGCAAGATGACCCGGCGCCCCTTCTCGGGCACCGATTCGGGTTCGAGATCCTGGGCATGCAAGCGGCCAATCGCAATGTCGTCAAACCTGATCTTGGTCAGCGAGGTGGAGTGACCCGTGCCGCGGCGGGGGTCGGCGTTGACCAGATCCACCAGTTGGCGCACCGTGTGTTTGCCATCGCCCACCACCAAGGGGGGCTCACGGCGAGCCGCAGCGATCAGTTTGTTGCCCACCACCAGCAGTCGGTAATCGTGGCCCGGCAAAAACTTCTCGACCATGACGGTGCCATAGCGCTCGGCAGTGGCATAGGCCTTGTCAAAAGCTTCACGCTCGGTGATATTGACGGTGACACCTTTGCCCTGGTTGCCATCCTGCGGCTTGACCACAACGGGAAAGCCCACTTCCTTGCCAATGGCCCAGGCTTCTTCGAGGGTCTGTGCTGGACGGCCCAAGGGCACGGGCACGCCGGCGGCGTGCAGCAGCTTTTTGGTCAGGTCCTTGTCTTGGGCGATGGATTCGGCGATCGCACTGGAGGCGTCAATTTCAGCAGCTTGAATACGCCGTTGTTGAGAGCCCCAGCCAAATTGCACCAAGCTGCCATCGGTCAAGCGCCGAAAGGGAATCCCTCTGGCGACAGCCGCGTCCACGATCGAGCCTGTGGAGGGACCCAGGCGCACATCTTCGTCCAGTTCATGCAGTTGAGCCAATGCGCTTTCCAGATCAAAACCATGACCGACTGTGGCAGCCCTGCAGAGTTGCTCGGCCAGATCAAGCGCCAGGCGACCTACGGATTCTTCGGAATACTGCACGACGACCTGGTAAACGCCCGCATCTTCGGTGGCGGTGGTGCGACTGAAGGTGACAGGGCAGCCCGCGTGTGCTTGCAAAGCCAGTGTGACTTTTTCCAGGGCATGGGCCATCGACGGCGACTGTCCGGGGCGGCTGCCGTCAATGGGTCCGACCTCGGGGAAAATGCGCCGCAGGCGCTGCTCGATGGGGTGGTTGGACAAGAGGCTGCGTTCGGCCTCAGGACATGTGACGATCGCCTCCATGGCCGTGTGACGGCTCCACAAATTGGGGCCGCGCAGTGCGCGAATTCTTGACACTTCCATGAAGCATTGTTCCTGTGATGAGCTAAGGCCGAAGGGCTTGTCGAATATCAATGAGAGTTGTTCTGGCCAAAGCTTTTGACACCGGCACGGATCAAATCCATGCTGATGTCCAGGGCCCATGCCACGCTGGCGGCGACCAGCATGTCATCGCAGGTGAGCCGACTTTCCTGCAACAGACGCGAAACTGCGGGACGCTTGGTGGAGAGGACGAGTGATTCACGTTGACCTTCACTCAAAACCAACTGCCCATCACGCCAGAAGGCAATGCGGCCGCCTTCCGTCGAATGGGCCAAAAGGCGAGGGTTTTTTTCGTCGTCGGCATAAAAAATCACGCCGCCATCGCAATAGCGGCTCAGATCGGCCACTTGGGGGTCGGCGGCATTCAGTACTGCCGTGCCACCGGGCAGAACCACGTCGATTTGCGTGCGGACATAGTCCGGCATTTTTTCGTCGCTACCGGGGTATAAATCCTCCAGGCCCTGGGCCTTGGGCATGCGCGTGACCACGCCAACTTGGCAGCGGTCATAAGGCAAACCTTCGGTCAGCAAATGGCGGATGTCGCTTTCAAAAACGGCTGTTTGAACCGACCGGTTGATCAGCAGTCGTTGGGCATTGTCCCAGTCCATGCCGCCTTCGCTTTGCAGTTTGCGCTGGTTCATGAACAAGCCGTCTGCACAGGCCAGGCCGGTGTACAGACCCTTGAGGTGTAAAAGCCAAGCCACCAATTGGGCAGGGCGTGCGGTATCCCCATCGCCTATGAGGCCGATCACCGGAATCCGCCCGGTGTCCGTGGGTTTGAACAAATGGTTGGCAATGGCTTGTCCAACAGGTCGCGGTTTGCCTACGGCGGGCTTCAGGTGCATCAGCAAACCCGGGCCTGCATTGACCTCGACAATGGCGCCCCCTTGTGCAGCCAGCGGCCGGGAAATGTCTTGCGCAACCAGGTCGACACCGGCGATGTCCAGGCCCACCACGCGTGCAGCCAGCACGGCTTGCGCGGCCAATTCGGGGTGCACTTCATCCGTGACATCCAGCGCCATATTGCCAGTGCGCATGATGAGCACGGACCGGCCTTTTTCTGGCACGCTGTCGGCCGTCAGGCCCTGGCGCTTGAGTTCCAGTACCGAGGTGGTGTGTTCTTCCAACCGGATGGTGTCGAGTGGGAAATCTTCTTCTTCGCCACGGCGGGGGTCGGAGTTGATCTGAAGCTCGATCAATTGCGCAATGGTGTGAACACCATCGCCCACCACGCTGGCAGTTTCGCCTTTGTTGGCAGCAGCCACATGGTCACCCACCACCAAGAGCCGGTGCTCTTCACCCAGGATGAATCGTTCCACCATCACTTCGCTGCCCTCTGCCAGGGCAATGCCGTAAGCGGCTTCGATGTCTTCTTGTTTGGAAAGCTCGAGTGAAACGCCACGCGCGTGGTTGCCGTCGGTGGGTTTCACGCACACGGGCAAGCCAATGTCTTGCGCTGCTTCCCAGGCCGCAGCAGGGCTGTCCACGATTTGACCTTGGGGTACGGGGACGCCGCACATGCTGAGCAACTGTTTGGTCAGGTCCTTGTCTTTGGAAATGCCTTCGGCAATCGCGCTGGTGCGGTCGGTTTCGGCTGTCCAGATGCGGCGCTGCTGGGAGCCATGGCCGAGTTGCACCAGGTTGCCATCGTTCAGGCGGATGGCGGGGATGCCGCGGTCACTTGCTGCGTCCACGATGCTGGCCGTGCTGGGACCGATGCACAGACTGTCGACCATTTGCTTGAGTCGGTTGACTTCACCCTTGACGTCGAATGGGCGGTCTTCGATGGCGGCCAGGATCAGGTCACGGGCGGTATCCAGCGCGCTGCGGCTGACGGCTTCATGGCGCGTGCGGATCACCACTTTGTAGATGCCTCTAGGTCCTGCTTCGCGGGCTTTGCCAAAACCGGTTTGCATGCCGGCCTGGGTTTGCAACTCCAGGGCGACGTGTTCCAGCACGTGGCCAGACCAGGTGCCCTCTTCCAGGCGTTGCAAAAATCCCCCGCGTTCGCCCACGCTGCAGCGGTGCTCGATCATGCCCGGCAGCCATGCCGTCAAGCGTTGGTTAAACCCCGGTAAGGTATTGGAGGGAAAGTCTTCCAGGGCGCCAATGTCGATCAGCGCCTCCATGACAGGACGGTATGTCCAGATGTTGGGACCGCGCAAATGGGTCATGCGCAGAAATTGGATGGTTTTGGCGTTCATGAATGAAAAGGGCGGCTATACAATGACCGGCCCATCATGGCGCTGGTGGATTGCTCTGGATTCAAAAAATACATGGGCAGTTCATGTGCAGTCGTGGGCGACATCAGTGGTTGTTTTTTGTCTCGTCGGCCGTCACGGTCGTTCGAGTCGTTTCCGGTTCATCCCTCATGACATCAACTTCTTCTTTGGCCTGTGCATCCCGTCAGGTGCTTCCCGACGCTTGGCAGGTTGAAGTCCATTCTTGTCTGCTGCCTGAAGAAAACGCAACAGCCTGGCTGGAGGTTGACCTTGACGGCAGTTTGCAATTCGCCAAAAGTGCCATCATTTTGACCGATCAGCGGGTCTTATCCCGGGCTGAGGGTGAAAAAAACTGGTCCAGCTGGGCTTTGCAGCCGGATTTGTCGCTCAAGCTCACTGACCATGCGGGTGTGGGTTGCCTGGCATTGACCTCCACTCAGGGACAGTTGGCGGTTTGGCGCTTCACCCTGGGGCTGCAGGCTGCGGTGGCCCGCTGGGCGGCGCAGTTTGAAAGTCAGATGGTGCAACTGGGGCAGCCATCAGAGGGCCGCCCTTTGCAAAATGTGCTGTCCGGCTCGATCTGTCCGGTCTGCCAGGCGGTCATGACCGATCAGGATGAGGAATGTCCCAGTTGCAGTCGGGCAGATCTGGCGCCCCCATCGACTTGGACACTGTTCAAGCTGTGGCGCTTTGCCAAGCCTTACCAGGGGTCACTGCTGGCAGGTTTTCTGCTCACTTTGGCGGCGACGGCAGCAACTTTGGTGCCCCCTTACCTGACCATGCCCCTGATGGATGACATCCTGATCCCTTACCAAAATGGCAAGACCATCGATCCGGGGCTGGTTTCTCTGTACCTTTTGGGGCTGCTGGGCTCTGCCTTGCTGGCATGGGGCCTGGGTTGGGCCAAAACTTACATATTGGCCTTGGTGTCAGAGCGCATTGGCGCCGATTTGCGCACGACCACGTACGAGCATTTGCTGAAACTCTCGCTGGAATATTTTGGCGGACGCCGCACAGGCGATCTGATTGCACGAATCGGCAGCGAGACGGATCGAATCAACGTGTTCATATCGCTTCACCTGCTGGACTTTGCGACCGACGTGTTGATGATCCTGATGACGTCCATCATCTTGTTCACCATCAACCCGACCTTGGCCCTGGTCACCCTGTTGCCCTTGCCTTTCATCGCCTGGCTGATCCACGTGGTGCGCGAGAAACTGCGAACCGGCTTCGAGAAGATTGACCGCGTCTGGGCTGAAGTGACCAACGTGCTGACCGACACCATTCCAGGCATCCGGGTGGTCAAGGCTTTTGCGCAGGAAGACCGTGAAGCCCAGCGTTTCAAGGATGCCAACCAACACAACCTGCTGGTCAATGACCGCTTGAACCGTGTCTGGTCGCTGTTCTCTCCCACAGTGACTTTGATGACCGAGATCGGCTTGCTGGTGGTCTGGGGCTTTGGCATCTGGCTGGTCTCGGACGACCAGATCACGGTGGGTGTGCTGACCGCTTTTCTGGCCTACATCGGACGCTTCTACGGCCGACTGGATTCCATGAGCCGGATTGTCTCGAACACTCAAAAAGCGGCTTCTGGCGCCAAGCGCATTTTTGACATCCTCGACCACGTCTCCAGCGTGCCCGAGCCCGTCAAACCCGTGGCTTTGCCCACCCCGGTGCAAGGCCACATCACGGTGCGCGATGCAGGCTTTCGCTACGGCAACCGCGCGGTGATCCGGCAACTTAACCTCGATATACAACCCGGGCAGATGATTGGCCTGGTGGGACACAGTGGTTCGGGCAAGAGCACGCTGGTCAATTTGATCTGCCGTTTTTACGACCTGACCGAAGGCACGATTGAGCTCGATGGAATCGACATCCGGCAGTTGAAAGTGGCCGATTACCGCCGTCAAATCGGCTTGGTGTTGCAAGAACCTTTCTTGTTCTTTGGCACGATCGCCGACAACATCGCTTACGGCAAACCCGAGGCGAGCCGTGAAGACATTGTGGCGGCCGCCCGAGCCGCCCATGCCCACGAATTCATCTTGCGCATGCCACAGGGCTACGACTCGCTGGTGGGTGAGCGTGGACAGGGATTGTCGGGTGGTGAGCGCCAACGCATTTCGATCGCACGGGCTTTGCTGATCAACCCACGGATTCTGATTCTGGACGAGGCGACTTCGGCCGTGGACACCGAAACCGAAAAGGAAATTCAAAGGGCCTTGGACAACCTGGTGCGCGGGCGCACCACGATTGCGATTGCGCACCGGCTGTCTACCTTGCGCAAGGCCGATCGCCTGGTGGTCATGGACAAAGGGGTGGTGGTGGAAGAGGGCACACACGATGCATTGATCGAGGCGCAAGGCGCTTATTGGCGTCTGTATGAAGCCCAACAGCGGCAAGCTGAAACCGAAGCGGTTTTGGGTGGCAGCATCGAAGTCACAGCGCAAAAGGTGAGCGTATGAACCCGTTTGATCTGCAGCGCGATGCCTTTGGTCGCTGGGTTTTGCAAATGCCCGATGGCACGCGCCATGTCCCGGTCACGGCTTTGCGCGCTTACCCCGTGTCAGCACCCGACGCAGGTGTGGCACTGATGGACGCTGAAGGTCATGAAATAGTCTGGATCGAGTCGCTGGCCCAGCTCGATCCGCCATTGCGTTTGCAGGTTCTGCAAGCCTTGAACGAGCGCGAATTTTTGCCCGAAATTCTTCAGCTGACCGATGTCAGCAGCTTTGCCACACCCTGCACCTGGTCGGTCGTCACCGATCGGGGTGTCACACAGTTCTTGCTCAAGGGCGAAGAAGACATACGGCGCCTGACAGGCACGGTGCTCTTGGTCAACGATGCCAATGGGGTTCAGTTCATGATCCGCGACCTGGCGGCCATGGACAAACACTCGCGCAAACTGCTCGACCGATTTCTTTGAACAGCCTTTAAGAGCTGTTCAAAGCGGCCAGATCGAGCCGTGCTCGGGCACCAGTGCACGCCACTTGATTTCGTGTTCGATCCGCTGGCGCAGCATGTCCGAGCCCTCGCGCTCGCCGTGCACCACATACACCTGCCCCGGGGCACTGGGCATTTTGTGCAGCCAGCTCAACAACTGGTTGGCATCGGCATGTGCGGACGCCGATTCGATTTGCACCACTTCGGCCCGCACGGTCACGTCTTGCGCATGGATTCGAATGGTGCCGTGACCGCTGGCCAGCGCCGCGCCACGGGTGCCTGGAGCCTGATAGCCAGTCAGAATGACCATGTTGCGATGATCGCCGGCGTATTGCATCAGATGGTGCAACACCCGCCCACCCGTGGCCATGCCGCTGGCCGCCAGGATGACCATGGGGCCGTGTCGGTGCAGCAATGACTTGGACTGCTCGGGCGTCTCCAGCATGGTGGCCACATGGTCCATGTTGCGCACTTCTTGCGCACTCAGGCGGTGTTCGCCGGGATGGCGCTCAAACAAGCCCGTGGTGTGAATGGCCATGGGACTGTCCAGAAAAATCGGCAATCCCTTGGGAATTTGCCCGGCGGCCTTGAGCTGCGCAATGGTGTGCAGCACAGCTTGCGCCCGCCCTACGGCAAACACCGGCACCACGGCCACGCCGCCGCGTGCGGCCAGCTTGTGCAAAAGGGGGCCGAGTTCTTCAAACAGTTTTTCCTTGGGGTGCTGGCGATCGCCATAGGTCGACTCGATCAAGACGGTATCGGCCTGGGGTGGCGGCTCGGGCGGGTTCATCAAGGGGTCGTCAGGACGGCCCAGATCACCCGAAAACAAAATGCGCCGACCGCCTACGTCGAGCAGCAAACTCGCCGCACCCAAAATGTGTCCTGCCGACTGAAAGCGCGCCTTCCAGCCGCGAATCGGCTCGAACCACTGGCCCATTTTTTCAGCGTGCAACTGTTTCAAGCTCTGGATGGCTTCTTGCTTTGTGTAAAGCGGTAGGGCCGGGGCGTGTTTGGAGAAGCCATGTCGATTGGCAAAAAAAGCGTCTTTTTCCTGAATGTGCCCGCTGTCGGGCAGCAAGATGCTGGCCAGATCGCAGGTGCCCGATGTGGCATGCACCCGGCCCCGAAAGCCGTTTTTCACCAGCAAGGGCAGGTAGCCACTGTGGTCGAGATGTGCATGGGTCAGGACCACGGCCTGGATGTCGCCAGGGACCACTGGCAAGGGGTTCCAGTTGCGCAAACGCAGTTGTTTGTAGCCCTGGAACAAACCGCAATCCACCAACAAGCGCTGGTGATTGTGCTCAATCAGGTACTTGGAGCCGGTCACGGTGTCGGCTCCGCCCAGGAAGGTGATGGTGGCGCTCATGTCTGCATGTTGCACCTCAATAAAAAAGGCGGTTTGACGCAAGTCAAACCGCCTTTCAGTGAACGCCCGGCTTTACGCGCCGAAGAACCCTTTGAGTTTGTCGGTCCAGCTTTCGCCGCTGGGCTGGTGCTTCCCACCGCCTTTGCTCAGCGAGTCATCAAACTCCTTGAGCAGCTTTTTCTGGTGCTCGGTGAGCTTGACGGGCGTTTCCACCGTGATGTGGCAATACAGATCGCCGGGGTAGCTGCCGCGCACGCCTTTGATGCCTTTGCCGCGCAAGCGGAATTGTTTGCCCGTCTGGGTGCCTTCCGGGATGTCGATGGCTGCTTTTCCGCCCAAAGTGGGCACGTCAATTTCGCCACCCAAAGCCGCTTTGGTGAAGCCGATGGGCACAGCACAGTGCAAGTCATCGCCATCGCGTTCAAAAATCGCATGCTTCTTGAGGCGGATCTCGATGAAGAGGTCACCCGGTGGCCCGCCATTGGTACCAGGTTCACCGTTGCCAGCACTGCGGATGCGCATGCCATCGTCGATGCCCGCCGGGATTTTGACTTCGAGTGTTTTTTGTTTTTTGACCTTGCCCTGGCCTTGGCATGTGCCGCAGGGCTCTGGAATGATCTTGCCGGTGCCTCGGCAATGCGGGCAGGTTTGCTGCACGCTGAAAAACCCTTGGCGCATTTGCACTTGGCCCTGACCATGGCAGGTCGAGCAGGTTTTTGCGCTGGTGCCCGGCTTGGCGCCGGAACCACTGCAGGTGTCACAGGCATCCCAGCTCGGAATGCGCAATTGCGAATCCTTGCCATGGGCGGCCTCTTCGAGCGTGATCTCCATGGCGTAGCTCAGGTCTGCACCACGGAAAACCTGGCGTCCGCCGCCACGCCCACCGCGGGCCTGGCCACCAAAGATGTCGCCAAAGATGTCACCAAAGGCATCACCAAACCCGCCAAAGCCTTCGGCACCACCGCGCATATTGGGGTCGACACCGGCATGGCCGTGCTGGTCGTAGGCAGCGCGCTTTTGCGCGTCCGACAGCATTTCGTAGGCTTCTTTGACTTCCTTGAATTTGGCCTCGGCTTCTTTGGCTTTCGCATCCTCACCCTGGTTGCGGTCAGGGTGGTACTTCATCGCCAATTTGCGATAAGCCTTTTTGATGTCTTCGTCTGAGGCGTTTTTGGCAACGCCCAGCACTTCGTAAAAATCTCGTTTGGCCATGGGGCAATCCAACCGTTAGAACAAGAACGCCGCGAAGGCGATTCAGTCACCTGAATCAGCTTGCGCGGCGGGACTGCGGGAAACCCGCAGAGGGGTGGGGTATTAGCCCTTTTTGACTTCCTTGACCTCAGCGTCCACCACGTTGTCGTCTTGTGGTTTGGCCTCGGCGGCACCGCCAGCGGCTGCGCCCGCAGCAGCTTGCTGCGCTTGCATGTCGGCATAAACCTTTTCGCCCAGCTTCTGGCTGGCCGTCATCAGAGCTTCGGTTTTGGCTTCGATGGCGTCTTTGTCCTCGCCCTTCAAAGCTTCGTCCAGTGATTTGGCGGCTGCTTCGATCGCTTCTTTCTCAGCCGATTCGATCTTATCGCCATGCTCAGTCAGGCTTTTCCTGACGCTGTGGACAGCGGCTTCACCGGCGTTACGGGCTTGCACCAAGGCCAGCTTTTTCTTGTCTTCTTCGGCGTTCAGTTCGGCGTCTTTCACCATTTGCTGAATTTCGGCTTCAGACAAGCCCGAGTTGGCCTTGATGGTGATCTTGTTTTCTTTGCCGGTGCCTTTGTCTTTGGCGCCCACGTGCAGGATGCCGTTGGCATCGATGTCAAAAGACACTTCGATTTGCGGTGTGCCGCGTGCTGATGGCGGGATGCCTTCGAGGTTGAATTCACCCAGCGCTTTGTTGCCGCTGGCGATCTCGCGCTCGCCCTGAAAGACCTTGATCGTGACAGCCGGCTGGTTGTCCTCGGCGGTCGAGAAGGTCTGTGCAAACTTGGTCGGGATGGTGGTGTTCTTGGTGATCATCTTGGTCATGACACCGCCCATGGTTTCAATGCCCAATGACAGGGGGGTCACATCAAGCAGCAGCACGTCGGTGCGGTCGCCTGACAAAACCTGGCCCTGAATCGCCGCGCCAACGGCCACGGCTTCATCGGGGTTCACATCCTTGCGCGGCTCCTTGCCGAAGAATTCCTTGACCTTCTCTTGCACCTTGGGCATGCGTGACATGCCGCCGACCAGGATGATGTCGTCGATGTCGCCAACCGACACACCCGCGTCCTTGATCGCTGTGCGGCAAGGGGCAATGGTGCGCTCGATCAGCTCTTCTACCAACTGCTCCAGCTTGGCCCGGGTCATCTTGATGTTCAGGTGCTTGGGGCCTGTGGCATCTGCCGTGATGTACGGCAGGTTGATGTCGGTCGAGGCTGTGCTGGACAATTCGATCTTGGCTTTTTCAGCGGCTTCTTTCAGGCGCTGCAGGGCCAGCACGTCTTTGGCCAGATCAACGCCGGATTCTTTCTTGAACTCGGTGATGATGAAGTCGATGATGCGCTGGTCGAAGTCTTCGCCGCCCAGAAACGTGTCGCCGTTGGTCGAAAGCACTTCGAATTGCTTTTCACCATCGACGTCGGCGATTTCGATGATGGACACGTCGAATGTGCCGCCACCCAGGTCATACACGGCAATCTTGCGATCGCCTTTTTCGGTTTTATCCAGACCGAAGGCCAAGGCAGCAGCCGTGGGTTCGTTGATGATGCGTTTGACGTCCAGGCCGGCAATGCGGCCCGCGTCTTTGGTGGCCTGGCGCTGCGCGTCGTTGAAGTAAGCGGGCACCGTGATCACGGCCTCGGTCACTTCTTCGCCGAGGTAGTCTTCGGCGGTTTTCTTCATCTTGCGCAAGATCTCGGCGCTGATCTGCGGCGGGGCCAGTTTTTGGCCACGCACTTCCACCCAAGCGTCACCGTTGTCGGCTTTGGCAATGGTGTAAGGCATCAGGTCGATGTCTTTTTGGACTTCTTTTTCCGCGAACTTGCGGCCGATCAGGCGCTTGACCGCGTAAAGGGTGTTTCGGGGGTTGGTCACTGCCTGGCGCTTGGCCGAGGCGCCGACCAGGATTTCGCCGTCTTCCTGGTACGCAATGATCGACGGGGTGGTGCGAGCGCCTTCGGCGTTTTCGATCACTTTGGTCGTGTTGCCTTCCATGATGGCCACGCACGAGTTGGTGGTGCCCAAGTCAATACCGATGATTCTTCCCATTTTTATGCTCCGAAATTGATTGAAATACAGATGATTTGAAGTTGGGGGGTGGGGGCGACTTTTCAAGTCCCCCTACGCCAAAAAAGGTTTTAGGTGAAAGCCTGTGCTTACTTGGGGGCCGTGACCGTCACCAAAGCAGGGCGAAGCACGCGGTCAGCGATGGAGTAGCCCTTTTGCAGCACCGATACCACGGTGTTGGCCTCTTGTTCGGCGGGCACCACGCTGATGGCCTGGTGGTGGTGTGGGTCGAACTTGGTGCCGGCAGGGGGGGCTATTTCGAGCACTTTGTTGCGTTCCAGTGCGCTTTTGAGCTGGCGCAAGGTGGCTTCAGAGCCTTCCCGGATTTGCTCGATGGTGACATTGGGAATGGCCAGCCCGGCTTCCAGGCTGTCCAGCACCGGCAACAGGCTGTCTGCAAATCCCTCGACGGCGAACTTGCGGGCCTTGGCGATTTCGTCATCGGCTCGGCGGCGGGCGTTTTGCACATCGGCCTGGGCACGCAGGAATTGATCGGCCAGATCGGCGTTTTGCGCCTTCAGATTGGCCAGTTCAGCTTGCGCATCGCCCAGCAGGTCAGAGGGGGCGGAGCTCAAATTCACGGCTTCAGCGGCCAGTTCTTCGTTGCTCAAGGGATTGTTGTTGGGGTTTTGTGTGGCTTCTGACATGAACAATGTCCGCAAAAATGGATACCCCTGTTAAATTGGGGCGTTGTCTCAGGCTTCAAGAGGTCAAGAAAAAACCCGCCAGAGTGGCGGGCAGAGTCCAGGGGGTAAGCGGCAGGCTCAGCTCAGGGCCAGCAATTCCACGTCGAACTTCAAGGTGGCATTGGCTGGAATCACACCGCCAGCGCCGCGGGCGCCATAGCCCAGTTCGGAAGGGATAATCAGGGTGCGCTGACCGCCCACCTTCATGCCGGCCACACCTTCGTCCCAGCCCTTGATGACCATGCCAGCGCCCAGACCGAACACAAAGGGATCGCGGCGGTCACGGCTGGAGTCGAACTTGGCGCCTTGCACCCCTTCGTTGTAGAGCCAGCCGGTGTAGTGCACCGTCACGTCTTGACCTGGGGTGGCTTCTGCGCCTTCGCCCACGACGGTGTCTTCGTATTGCAGGCCGGAGGGTGTGGTGTTCATGGGGGAGCTTTCAGGAGGGAATGGCCCGGGCTAGCCATGTGGCAAACCCGGAGGTCGAAAACCCAAAATTATGCCAGCACAGAAGGCCGGGCGCCATGGGGCAGGCCGATGCGCGTGCCGTTGATCAGGCCAAAAGCCCCCGGCGTGCCAAGTCGCGCATCAGGGCACGCGCACCATATGCCCAAGGCTTGGCCTGGTCGGAGGTGGTGACCTGGTTGACCAAGGTGCCCAGCAGCGGGGTGGAGACGCTGACCACATCGCCCACCACATGTGTGAAGCCCTGGCCTGGGCCGTGTCGGTCTTGGGTGGGGGCGAACATGGTGCCCAGAAACAGCATCATGCCGTCGGGGTATTGGTGGTATTTGCCCATGGCTTGCCCGACCAGGTCCAGCGGATCCCGGCTGATTTGCGACAGGGAACTGCTGCCTTGCATGACAAAACCCTCGGGGCCTTGCACTTTCAGGCTCAGATCACACTGGCGGACATCGTCGATGCCGAAGTGATCGTCAAACAGGCGAATGAAAGGGCCGATGGCGCAACTGGCGTTGTTGTCCTTGGCCTTGCCCAGCAACAAAGCGCTGCGGCCTTCAAAGTCGCGCAGGTTCACATCGTTGCCCAGGGTCGCGCCCACCACTTCGCCGCGCGAATTGGTCGCCAGCACAATTTCGGGCTCGGGGTTGTTCCATTGGCTGCCCGGGTGGATGCCGATCATGGCGCCTGTGCCTACAGCGCTCATGGGCTGCGCTTTGGTGAAGATCTCGGCATCGGGCCCGATGCCGACTTCAAGGTACTGAGACCACATGCCTTGGGCCAGCAGCACTTCTTTGAGTTTGGCCGATTCGGGCGAACCCGGTTTCACGTTGCGCAAGTTGTCACCGATCACGGCCACCACCGCTTGCCGCACGGCCTCGGCCCGGCTGGCATCGCCCCGGGCTTGTTCTTCGATCACGCGCTCCAGCATGCTGGCCACAAAAGTCACACCTGCGGCCTTGATGGCTTGCAAATCGCAAGGTGCCATGAACCAGGGCAACGCAGGGTCACGGCCAGTCTCGGTGCTGTTGACCAGGATCGCTGCCGTGTCGCCCAGCCGATGGGCCCGGCCGGATGCCATGAACTGTTGGACGCGAATGGCCGCCTGGTCTTGTTCCAGCAAGTCGCTGCAAGTTGCCGCCAAAGGGGACAGGTCAAAAACCGCTTCGGGCGTGACCGCGACCAGGACAGGCCCGGTGTCTGGTTGCCAAATGCGACCGATCAACAGGGCTTGTTCGCAAGGCTGGGGCAAGGTGGTGGCGTTCATGGTCGATTTTGTTGTTAATCAATGTGAATATCTTGCCAGAAGGCCAAAGCCTTGGATGTCTCTGACAGGCCTGCAAATTTTGCCTGATGGCGGCATCAAAGGCCATGCACTGCAAGCGCGTGCGTTGCCGCACCGAAACGCCAGGGCATCAACATTAGAGTGGTTTGCATGAATCAAAGGATCTTTCAGATGAAGACAAGTCATGCATTCAAAGCCGCTGGCAGTTCGACCTGTGCTTTGGCCATTTTGCTCACGGGTTGCGCCACCGCCACGCCAGAGCAAAAGGCGGCAGGCACCGGCGCCTTGATTGGCGCGGTGGCCGGTCAGTTATTGGGGCGCGACAGCCAATCCACCGCCATTGGTGCCGGCCTGGGGGCTTTGGGCGGATATGTCTGGTCCAAAAACATGGAAGACAAAAAGCGCGCCATGGAAACCGCCACCGCGGGCACGGGCACGGTGGTCACCCAAACCGCAGACAACCAGCTCAAGCTGAGTATCCCGAACGACATTTCTTTTGACACGGGCCGGTATGACATCAAACCGAATTTGCGCCCGATCCTGGACCAGTTTGCCCAAGGCCTGGGTCAGCAGCCCGGCATGGAAGTGCGCATCGTGG
>CAIZSE010000144.1 GCA_903935585.1 uncultured Burkholderiales bacterium
AATTTCTTGCCCAATTTATTTTATATGAAAGGCATTAATTCAAGCGTAGTTGCTGCAAAAAATATTTCCATATTGGGATTTCTTTCGTTTGTTTTGTATGTGATTATTCGTGAGCCTGTTTTATTGGTTCAATTGGGTAAATTTTTTAAAATATTACTCAGGGTTAACAGTGTTTATCGGAGAACGCCTAAATGGCGGGATCCATTTGCAAAATTTTTCAATATGAGATCTTTGGAGTATTTTGAATTTATAGCAGGCCTTCAACCAGTAGATGTTGATTTTAATTGTAAATACGTTTATTTCCCATTGCATTTGCAACCAGAAATGACAACCAGCGCACTGGGCGGTCCGTTTGTTGATCAAGCTCTGGCAATTGAACTTCTGTCATCAATTTTGCCCAATGATATTAAAATTTACGTTAAAGAAAATCCAAAGCAAATGGGCTTTATGAGAGGCCCGACTTTTTTCCATAGAGTTCAACGGCTGAAAAATGTCCAACTGGTTCCTGAAAATATCAATTCGCATGAATTGATAAGGAATAGTATTTTTGTGGCAACAATTACAGGTACTGCAGGCTGGGAAGCATTGTCAGCAGGAAAGGTTGCACTTGTTTTCGGCAATGCTTGGTATCGCTCTCTGCCCGGTGCAATAAAGTATTACGAAGGTTTGACGTATGCTGAAATTGTTGATCTTCAGATAAATCATGACGCACTTGAAGAAGCCGTTGGGCAACTTCATAGTAGGATGCACAATGGTGTAATTGAACGTCATTATAAGGGCTTGGTACCAGACTTTGATGATGCAAAAAATACGAAAGAAATTTCCGAATCTATAGTGAAATTAATTTTTAATACCCAGCCCTACACGTTTGATTGATCGGATTGATGATGCTCGAAAATAAAACTATTCTTATCACGGGTGGTACAGGCTCGTTTGGCAATACATTTGTTCCATTGACCTTGGCCAAATACAACCCGAAAAAAATCATCATCTTTTCGCGTGACGAGATGAAGCAATGGGATATGGCCAAAAAGTTCCAGGGGGACAAGCGGGTTCGGTTCTTCATCGGTGATGTGCGAGACAGAGATCGGCTTTATCGAGCGCTCGACGGCGTGGATTATGTTGTACATGCAGCAGCCACCAAGATTGTACCTACGGCAGAATACAACCCCTTTGAGTGCGTCAAGACCAATGTCAATGGTGCGATGAACCTCATCGATGCTTGTATCGACAAAAAGGTCAAAGGTGTCGTAGCGCTGTCAACCGACAAAGCCAGCAGCCCTATCAACCTTTACGGTGCCACCAAGCTCACTTCTGACAAATTGTTTGTTGCTGGAAATGCGTATTCTGGTGAACATGGTTCCAAGTTTTCGGTGGTTCGTTATGGCAACGTCATGGGTTCACGTGGTTCGGTCATTCCATTTTTTATGTCCATCCGTGACAAAGGCATTTTGCCCATTACCGATGACCGTATGACGCGTTTCATGATTTCATTGGAGGAAGGAGTTGAGCTGGTCTGGCATGCATTTGAGGACATGGTGGGTGGTGAGATATATGTCAAGAAGATCCCTTCCATGAAGGTGACTGACTTGGCCCGGGTTGTGGCGCCTGAGTGCAGCCAAGAAGTGGTCGGCATCCGTCCCGGTGAAAAGTTGCACGAACAAATGATTGGTGCTGAAGACTCTTACTACACGTTTGAGTACCCTGACCACTTCAAAATCCTTCCCACCATCAACGACTGGGGCACCAGCCTCGAGCGCATTAAAGACGGGAAAAAAGTCCCTGAGGGTTTTATTTACTCCAGCGACAACAACACCGAATGGATGAGTGACGCAGACCTGCAAGCTTGGATCGATGATCATCGCGACAAGATCGGGAGCATCTGAAAAATGATCGCCTACGGTCGCCAAGACATTACGCAAGCGGATATCGATGCCGTGATCGCGGTCCTGCAGTCAGACAATTTGACGCAAGGACCACAAATTGTAAAATTTGAAAATCGCGTGGCTGCACACACAGGTGCCCTTCACGCCATAGCCGTCAGCAATGCCACTGCAGCCCTCCACATTGCTTGTCTCGCGCTCGATTTGGGCCCTGGTGACTGGCTCTGGACCACGCCCAACACCTTTGTGGCATCGGCTAACTGCGCCCTGTATTGCGGAGCCCAGGTCGACTTTGTGGACACAGACCCGCACAGCTACAACCTCTGCCCAGTCAAGCTCGAAGAAAAACTCATCGTTGCAGCGCTGGCTGGCAAGCTGCCTAAAATTGTGGTGCCCGTGCATCTGACAGGCCAGCCATGCGACATGGCTGCGATCCACGCATTGGGCCAAAAATATGGTTTCAAAATCATCGAAGATGCATCGCACGCCATTGGTGGCCAATACAAAGGCGAGCCCATCGGCAACGGCCGCTACAGCGACATCACCGTCTTTAGCTTTCACCCCGTCAAGATCATCACAACCGCCGAAGGCGGCATGGCCCTGACCAACAGCGCCGAACTCGCCACCCGCCTGGGCCTGCTGCGCAGCCACGGCATCACGCGCGACCCAGCGCTCATGACTGAACCCATGCAAGGCCCCTGGTATTACCAACAAGTGGCTCTGGGCTTCAACTACCGCATGACCGACATTCAGGCCGCGCTGGGCGTGAGCCAGATGACACGACTGGTCGATTACGTCAAACGCCGCCACGACATCGCCCGGCGTTACAACGAACTGCTGGCCGACCTGCCCTTGACGCTGCCCTGGCAGCACCCCGACAGCTACAGCGCTTACCACCTGTATGTGGTCCGCCTGCAGTTGGACAAGTTCAACACCACCCACCGGCAAGTGTTTGAAGCCCTGCGGGCCAAAGACATCATCGTCAACCTGCACTACATCCCGGTGCACACCCAGCCCTATTACCAAAAAATGGGTTTCAAACAGGGCGACTTTCCAGATGCCGAGCAGTACTACCGCGAGGCCATCAGCATCCCCATGCACGTCAACTTGACCGATGAGGAATTACAGTTTGTGGCCAGCAGCCTGCGCGAGGCCATGGGACTATGAGGTTGGCGGTTATCCCGGCGCGTGGCGGCAGCAAACGCATTCCGCGCAAAAACATCAAAGCCTTTGGCGGCTTGCCCATGATCGCGTGGTCGATCCGTGCGGCTATCGAAAGCGAATGCTTTGACCGCATTATCGTCAGCACCGACGATGCGGAAATTGCAGCAGTAGCAATAGAAAATGGGGCAGAGGTGCCCTTTATCCGTCCAGCCACACTGTCGGACGACCACACAGGCACCACTCCAGTCATTGCTCACGCCATCGACTGGCAAAACCAGCATGGGCAAACAGCAACCGAAGTCTGCTGCATCTACGCTACCGCCCCCTTTGTACAAGCCAATGACTTGCGGCGCGGCCTGCAAGTGTTGCAAAGCACGGGGGCAGACTATGCGTTTTCCGTCACCAGCTACGCCTTCCCCATCCAGCGGGCCATACGCATCACCCCAGACCAACGGGTCGAAATGTTCCAGCCTGAACACTTCAACACCCGCTCACAAGACCTGCCAGAAGCCTGGCACGACGCAGGCCAGTTCTATTGGGGGCAGGCCCAGGCCTGGGTGGTTGGGAAGCCGCTCTTTAGCCAAGGCACAGCACCAGTGCCGTTGCCGCGCCACCGCGTTCAAGACATCGACACACCAGAAGACTGGGAACGTGCCGAATGGCTCTTCAAAGCCATGCAACAGGCCAATACGGTGACCGACCCAAAGGTCAACGCCTGATGCACATCGCCTTTCGCACCGACGCTTCTCTGCAAATCGGCACGGGCCACGTCATGCGCTGCTTGACGCTGGCCGATGCACTGCGCGAGCGCGGTGCGAAAAGCACCTTCATTTGCCGCCCTCACGCCGGTCACTTGCTTGACTTCATCCAACAACGCGGGCACATAGCCATTGCGTTAGCCCCAGCCGTCGATACTTTTAACGCCCCCTCAGAACCAAGCCATGTCAAATGGCTGGGCACCGACTGGGCCAGCGATGCCGAGCAAACCCGCTACGCTCTTGACGACCAAATGGTGGACTGGCTGGTGGTAGACCATTACGCGCTGGACTGCCGCTGGGAACAAACTCTGCGTCCGCATACCCAACGCATCATGGCCATTGACGACCTGGCCGACCGCCCGCACGACTGCGACCTGCTGCTGGACCAAAACCTGGGCCGCCAAGCCAAAGACTACGGCGGACTGCTCAGCAACAAGACGCAAACCTTGATAGGCCCGGCATACGCACTGCTTAGGTCTGAATTTGCACAATGGCGCGAACACAGCCTGCAACGCCGCGCCCAGCCACAGCTCAGAAATCTGCTCATCACCATGGGAGGCGTGGACCAAGGCAACGCCACGGGCAAGGTATTGGATGCACTGATAAGCTGCGCGCTGCCCGCCGACCTGCGCATCACCGTGGTCATGGGGCCGCATGCCCCCTGGTGGGAACAAGTGCAAGCCCAAGCGGCGGCCATGCCCCGTCCAACACAAGTGCTGGCAGGCGTGAGCAACATGGCGCAGCTGATGGCTGAAAGTGATTTGTGCATCGGAGCGGCTGGAGGTAGCGCATGGGAAAGATGTGCATTGGGTTTGCCCACGATAATGTTGGTTTTGGCGGCCAACCAACACGGCGGAGCAAATGCCTTGCAAGCGCATGACGCCGCTCTGGTCGCTGCAAACAGTGGCGAAGTTATCAGCCAACTCACCGCGCTGATCAGCATGGATAAGCAAAGCGGAGCATTGAGAAAAATGAGTCAAAACTCAGCTCGGTTGACTGTGGGAGATGGCGCCTCGCATGTCGCACAATTACTTTTAAATAGCCATGTTTAAAACTTGCACCGTTCGTGCATTGGTCGAGGACGACTTGTCCATGGTCTTGTCCTGGCGCAATCATCCTGATGTGCGCAGATACATGTTGACGCAGCACGAAATCACTCCGCAAGAACACTGCAACTGGTTTGATCTTGTACAACACGACAAGACTCGGCAACAACTGATCGTGCTGGACGATGGTGCTCCGCTGGGTTTTGTGCAGTTCAGTTCAGTCAACCACGGTGGGATTGCCCACTGGGGGTTTTACGCACGTCCAGATGCGCCCAAAGGCAGTGGCAGAAAACTTGGGCAGGCTGCTTTGAGGTACGCATTCAACGATTTGGGTTTGCACAAAGTATGCGGACAAGCCATTGAAAGTAATGTGGCTTCCATCGGGTTCCATCAAAAGCTGGGTTTTACAGAAGAAGGCCGCTTGCGTGAGCAGCAAAGAATTGAAGGCATCTATCACACGCTTTTTTGCTTTGGCCTGCTGGCCAAAGACTGGCAAGCAGATCAACAGACAGAGGGCAAAGCAGATGACCCAAATTGAAATAGCAGGCCGTCCCATCGGTCCGGATCACGCGCCCTATGTGATTGCCGAATTATCGGCCAACCACAATGGCAAACTTGACATCGCCATGCGCATCATCGAAGAAGCAAAAAAGGCGGGGGCAGATGCGGTCAAGTTGCAAACCTACAAGCCTGACACCATTACGCTCAACTGTGACAGTGAAGACTTCAAGATTCGTGGTGGCCTGTGGGACGGCCGCACACTTTATGAACTTTACGAAGAGGCCTACATGCCCTGGGAGTGGCATAAACCCTTGTTTGAACATGCACGCAAACTGGGCATCACCATCTTCAGCTCGCCCTTTGACAATACCGCCATTGACCTGCTGGAAGACCTGAACGCCCCAGCATACAAGATCGCATCTTTTGAGGCGGTGGATCTGCCGCTGATCAAATACGCCGCCAGCACGGGCAAACCCATGATCATCTCCACGGGCATGGCCGATGCCGATGAAATTCAGGAAGCCATTGATGCCGCCCGCGAAGGCGGTTGCAAGCAACTGGCAGTGTTGCATTGCGTGAGTGGCTACCCCGCTCCGGCTGAAGACTACAACCTGCGCACCATCCCCGACATGATTGAGCGCTTTGGCCTGGTCACGGGACTGTCAGACCACACTTTGGACAACACCACGGCCATCACCAGCGTGGCCATGGGTGCCTGCATTATCGAAAAACACTTCACCTTGAACCGCAGCGGCGGCGGACCAGACGACAGCTTTTCCTTGGAGCCAGCTGAAATGGCAGCGCTTTGCACAGGTGCCAAAACTGCCTGGTCGGCTTTGGGCCGGGTGGACTATGGCCGAAAATCGAGTGAGCAGGGTAATGTCCAATTTCGCCGATCTCTGTATTTTGTGAATGATCTTCCAGAGGGTGCTGTTGTGACCTTGTCCGATGTTCGCAGCGTTCGACCTGGGTATGGGTTGCATCCTAAGTATCTGAACGATCTTGTTGGTAAGCGCCTTAACCAAGCAGTCCAACGTAACACCCCAATCCGCAGGGCTGTTTTTATGGATGACTTGTAAATATTTGATTCAAGCAGATTGAACAATGTCACATTTTTTTGTTATGTTGTTGTCTAGCGCATTGGTGAAGACAGGATTTGAATTGCGTGTATTTTTTGCCTCTAGAGGACTTCCATCGGCATGAAGTGTGAAATTAAACTGTCTTTTTTAGAGCGCCTGATTCTTGACATGTACGGGCTTCTCATGCGGTGTCTCCAACCGCTTCTACGACGAAAATTGCAGAGCCGTGGCGAGCTCGAGCCAGGTTATTTGCAGCATGTGCCTCAGCGGTTTGGTGTTTATGACACGCCTGTTTTGAGTCCTGGATGTGTTTGGGTGCATGCTGTGTCATTAGGGGAGACCCGAGCGGCGGGCTTGTTGATCGACGCCTTGCGTCAACGTCTGCCGTTCATGCGTTTGCTGCTGACCCACAGCACTGCCACGGGTATGGCTCAGGGCCTTGGCCTGCTCAAGGTCGGCGATATTCAAGCTTGGTTGCCCTGGGACACGCCACAAGCTACCCGACTATTTTTGCAGCACCATCGGCCTCATTTTGGAATCTTGATGGAGACCGAAATTTGGCCCGTTTTGGTGAATACCTGCCAGCAGCAATGTGTGCCCCTGTTTTTGGTCAATGCGCGTTTGAATGCGCAGTCACTACGCTCTGCGCAGCGTTGGTCTTGGCTTGCCAGGCCTGCTTACCGAGGCCTCAGTGGCGTGCTTGCCCAATCCAAGGCCGATGCCGACAGGTTCAATGCCATGGGGGCTACGGTGAATGGGGTGCTCGGCAATCTCAAATTTGATGTGCAGGCCCAGCCTCACGATCAAGTAAGGGCGCTTCTTTGGCGCGAGCAATGGATTCATCAGGGTTTGCCGCGCCCTGTGGTCATGCTGGCCAGCACACGCGAAGGCGAGGAGGCTCTGTGGCTCGATGCACTGGCTGCTAACCCTGAGCGATTAGCGGTTTTTCAAGCTTTGGGAATTTTGTGGCTACTGGTGCCTCGACATCCGCAACGTTGTGACGACGTATATGCACAGGTGCGTGAGAGGGGCTGGTCAATATTCAAGCGCAGTGCCTTGCCTGAGGGGGGGCAAGCGTGGCCACCCGTAGCTTCACATGCTCAAGTCTGGCTGGGTGATAGCCTGGGCGAAATGCCGTTGTACTTTTATGCAGCCGATATGGCCCTGTTGGGTGGAAGCTTCGTGTCTTTGGGTGGGCAAAATCTGATCGAGGCGGCTGCTTTTGGCTGTCCCATTGTCATGGGGCCTCACACCTATAATTTTGCTGAGGCATCCGAACAAGCTCAAGCGGTTGGCGCTGCGAAACGCGTTACCGACATGGATGGGGCTCTGAATCAAGTCCTGGTCTGGATCAACGACCGTGCTGCTTTGGCCAGCGCGCGGCAAGCTGGCTTGGACATGGTGATGAACAGTCGGGGTGCAGCCGATCACTACGCGCAGACTCTTTTGAGCCTGGTGTCAGACCACGAGAGCCAACTTGGAGCATGCAAAGAAAATACCTAAGTCTTTCGACGTAGGCCTGTAGGGGTCACTTTGTGTCAGTGCAGGGGCTGTGGTCAACAGATATTTATTTCGACAGCAACATGTTGATGCTTTCCACATCGTCCTTCTTCAGCACCCCCGCTGCCTGGCGCAGCTTCAGTTGGCCCAGCAAAACGTCGTAACGGGCTTTGGCCAGGTCGCGCTTGGTTTGGAACAACTGGCTTTGGCTGTTCAGCACATCAATGTTGATGCGCACGCCGACTTGGTAACCGAGCTTGTTGGCATCCAGCGCGCTTTGGCTGGAGGCTTCTGCCGCTTCCAGGGCCTTGACTTGCCCCAGGCCGGATTGCACGCCGAAATAGGCGGTGCGTGTGGTTTGTGCCACCGTGCGCTGCGCACCTTCCAGGTCGATGCGGGCTTTTTCTTCCAGCGCGACGGTTTCCTGAATGCGGTTCTGTGTGGCGTGGCCTGCATACAGGGGCAGGTTGAAGCTCAGGCCAATGGTGCCCGTGTTGTTGTCAATTCGGGATGAAAGATTGCCGTTGCGAAACCGGGTGCCGCCATAGGAGGCGGTCAAATCCAGTGTGGGCATGTGTCCGGCTTTGGCTTTTTCGGTTTCGAGTTGGGCCACTTCCAGGCCAATGCGGGCTTGCTCGATGCTGGGGCTTTGGCCGACGGCTTGTTGTACCCAGGTCTCGGCATCGGCGCTTGCTGCCTGGCCCAGGTTGGCCCCGGATTTGAGGGGGACAGGCTGCGTATTTTGCGTGCCCACAGATTGGTCCAGCGCCAGTTTCTTGACGCGTAAATCATTTTCTGCCGCAATCTCCTGGGCGATCACCAGGTCATAGCGGGCTTGTGCCTCGCGCGTGTCGGTGATGGTGGAGGTGCCGACTTCAAAGTTGCGTTTGGCCGCTGCCAATTGTTCGGCAACTGCCGCTTTTTGGGCCTTCACAAACGCCAGACTTTCCTCGGCTGTCAGCACTTCAAAATAAGCCTGACTGACCCGCACGATGAGGTCTTGCTCCGCCACTTTCAGTTGTGCCTGGGCCAAGCCCACCTGTTTCAGGCCTTGCTGGTAGCCGGCCGTGTTGGCAGGGCGAAACAGCGGGTGACTGGCAGTGAGTGTGGCGTTGCGAGTTCCGTACCGCGCATCTGAAATTGTGCTGATTTGGCTGTCGAAATCAGACTCGCTGAGGGTGGCCCCCAAACCCGCTGTGGGGCGCAGCAAGGCTTTGGCTTGCTCTGCCTTGGCCAGATTGGCCTGGTATTGGGACTGTGCCGCTTTGAAAGAAGCATCGTAGCCTTTGGCGGCTTCGTAAAGCTGGACCAGGCTTTGGGCTTGGGCGTTTCCCGTGAAGATGGCAGCCAGGGAAAGGGTCAAAGGCAAGATGCGAAGTTTCATGGGCGTGTGTCTTTCAGAAATCGGGATGCCTAGTGGCTCAATAAACCGGAATGGTCGGGTCGACTTGCGCCGACCAGGCGTGGATGCCGCCCGCCACGTTGACCACCTGGAAGCCATGCTGCTGCAAAAAGGCAGCGACTTGCATGCTGCGGCCACCGTGGTGGCACAGGCAGGCAATCGGGCGGGATTTGTCCAGCTCATCCAGGCGCGCCGGAATGGTTTGCATGGGGATGTGCAGCAGGTCCAGGGCATCGGTCTTGGCACTGGCGGTTTGCAATTCCCAGCCTTCACGCACATCCAGCAAGATGGGGCGCTGTGGCTGGGCTTTGGCCCATTCGGCGAGATTTTCCGGCGTGATCTGTTCCATGGTGTGGCGCTTTTAAAACTGGAAGCGTGAGTGTTCGGCAAAACCACTCAGGCGAGGGGCGTTGCAGTCCCAAGGCTCGGTGGTGGTCCAGCTGTTCTCGCTGGTGCGGCTGATGAAGGTGGCGCGCATCATGGGTTCGTCCCCCACGATGGCGGCCAGGCGGCCGCCTACGGCCAGTTGTTGCAACAGGGCAGCAGGCACTTCGGCCACCGAGCCACTGAGCAAAATCACATCAAAAGGGCCGTCAGCCGCTGCGCCCTGGCTGCCATCGGCGTGGCGCACGGTCACGTTGGTCACACCCGCTTTTTGCAAGTTGGCCTGGGCTTGGGCGGCGATGGTCGCGTCGATTTCGAGGCTCAAAACCTGCGCTGCCTGGTGGGCCAGCAAGGCGGCCATGAAGCCGGAGCCCGTGCCAATCTCGAGCACTTTGTCGGTTTTCTTCACGACCAGGTCTTGCAGCAAGCGTGCCTGAACCCGGGGTGCCAGCATGACCTGGTTGGGTGCCGCACCCAAAGGGATTTCCATGTCCACAAAGGCCAGGGCCTTGTGAGCCAGCGGCACAAAGTCTTCGCGGTGCACGACCGAGAGCAGTTCCAGCACTTGCGGGTCCAGCACTTCCCATGGGCGGATTTGCTGTTCGATCATGTTGAATCGGGCTTGATTCAGATCCATCGGGTTACTCCTGAAAGGGTTTTCGCTAAATTCGCTTGATTTTAAGGGGCTGAAGCGTCTTGTCCCTGACGGGCGGGGGCAAGCCCTGCTTTGCGGCGAATCCATTGCGCCAGATCATCCATATAGCAATAGACCACCGGCACCACCACCAGGGTGAGCAAGGACGATGTGATGACGCCACCGATCACGGCCTGGCCCATGGGGGCTCGTTGTTCAGACCCTTCGGTCATGGCAAAGGCCAGGGGCACCATGCCGAAAATCATGGCCAGGGTGGTCATCAAAATGGGGCGCAAACGGACCCGGGCCGCCATCAACAGCGCTTCGTTGCGCGCCATGCCCGGGATGCGGCGGCCCTGTGCGTCTTGCTGGTCCTCGCGTGCCCGGATGGCAAAGTCCACCAGCAAGATGGCGTTTTTGGTCACCAGGCCCATCAGCATGATCACGCCGATGATCGAGAACATTGACAGGGTCGAGCGGAACGCCATCAAGGCCAGCACCACCCCGAACAGGGTGAGCGGCAGGGCGGTCATCAAGGCCAGGGGCTGCAAGAAGCTCTTGAACTGGCTGGCGAGAATCATGTAAATGAAGATCACGGCCATGGCCAGGGCCGAGAGGGCATAGGCAAAGGACTCGGCCATGTTTTTCGTCGACCCGCCAAACTGGTAACGGTAGCCCGGCGGCAGGCTGACGCCATCCATGAGCTTGCGGATGTCTGCAGACACTTCGCCTGCGGCCCGGCCATAGGCATTGGCATTGATGGCCACCTCGCGCGACAAGTCGCGCCGATTGATCTGGTTGGAGCCCGTGGCTTCTGTGACTTTGGCGACTTGGCCCAGGCGCACGGTGCGTGGGTTGCCGTCGGGCCCGGCACCCACAGAAAACGGCAGCCGTTCCAGGTCTTGCGGTGCATTGCGGCTTTCGGGGGCCAGGCGCACGTTCACGTCGTAGGTCTGGTCATCCGGCGCACGCCAGTTGCCCACCGTTTGACCTGCCACCAGGGTTCGCAAAGGCCCGGCCAGTTGCCCTGTGCCCAGGCCCAGGTCGGCGGCCGAATCCCGCAGCACCTCAATGCGGATGGTGGGCTTGTTGGCTTTGACGCTGGAATCCAGATCCACCAAGCCTGGGATGCTGCGAACTTTTTCCATCACTCCCAAGGCCAGGCGCTCCAGCTCTCGCTGGTCGGGGCCTTGCAAGGAAAACTCCACCTGCTTGTTGCCGCCCACCGAGTCCAGCAGGCCCACGTGGGTCACGGTGATGCCGGGCACTTTGTTCAGCCGATCGCGCAGGATGCCCGACATCTGGTCGACGTTGCGCTGACGGTCTTTGCGGTCTATCAGGCGGACATAAATGCTGGTGCTGTTTTTGCCCAGTGAATTGCCCGTGTTGAGGGTGGCCAGGGTGTAGCGCACCTCCGGAAACTCTCGGATGATGGCTTGCACTTGCTTGGCTTTGGCCTCGGTGGCCTCCAGTGAACTGCCCACAGGGGTCTGAAAGTTCACGGTGGTTTCAGAAAAGTCGGCCTTGGGCACAAACTCGGTGCCCACGAAGCGCAGCATGAAAATGCTCAGCGCAAAAACACCCACCGCCATGAGCACGGTTTTGCGTTTGTGCACCAGGGACCAGGCCAGGATGTGTTGGTAACGCTCGGCCAGGCGTTCTGTGGCCCGCTCGAACCAGCCCGTCACACGGCCAATGGTTTTGTCATAAAAGGTCACGGGCGCCAGGTGCTTGCCATGCGCTTCGATGCTGGGGTCGTGCCAGATGCTCGACAGCATCGGGTCGAGCGTGAAGCTCACAAACATCGAGATCAGGACCGCCGCCACGATGGTGATGCCGAACTCATGAAAGAACTTGCCGATGATGCCTTCCATGAAGCCAATCGGTAAAAAAACGGCCACGATGGACAAGGTGGTGGCCAGCACGGCCAGGCCAATTTCTTGTGTGCCATCCATGGATGCATTCCAGGCGTTCTTGCCCATTTGCATATGGCGCACGATGTTTTCGCGCACCACGATGGCATCGTCAATCAGCAAACCCACACACAGCGACAAGGCCATCAGCGTGACCATGTTGATGGTGAAGCCGAACATCTGCATGAACATGAAGGTGCCGATCAGGGAGATCGGCAAGGTCAGGCCCGTGATGACGGTGGAGCGCCAGGAGTTGAGAAACAAAAAGACGATCAACACCGTCAGAATGGCGCCTTCGATCAGGGTGCGGCGCACGTTGTCGACCGCCACGCGGATGGGGCGTGAGCCATCAGCGATGGGTTCAAGCCGGATGCCCGCAGGGGTCTGGCTTTTCATGTCGGCGACGGTCTTGATCAGGCCGTCGATCACATCGATGGTGTTTTCGTCCTGGGCTTTTTGCACCGTCAGCAGCAAGGTGCGCTGGCCGTTGTAAAGGGCCATGGTCTCCAGTTCCTGGGCGCCATCTTGCACGCGGGCCACCTGGGACAAGCGCACCGGGGTGTTGCCTTTTCGGGCCACGATGATGCGTTCAAAGTCTTCGGGCCGCTTCATGCGCGACTCGATCTGAACCATGCGCTCTTGTTCCATGGAGCGAATGGCGCCAACAGGCAAGTCCTGGTTCTCGTTGCGCACTGCGGTGACCACCTGGTCTGCCGTGACGCCCAGCGCCTCCATGGCGGCGGGCTGCAGGTAAAGGTTGATCTCGCGCCGTGTGCCGCCGACCAATGAGACGGAGCCGACGCCGCGCACATTCTCGAGGCGTTTTTTGAGCACCTGCTCAGACCAGTTGGTCAGCTCCACCGCACTGGGGGTTTGTCCCTGCACGGTTTGGGGCACCACGGCCAGCGACCAGATGGCGCGGGCAGACGGATCGAACCGCAGCACCTTGGGCTCTTTCACTTCGGTCCGAAGGGAGGGGCGGATGGCGGCTACTTTTTCCCGCACGTCTTCAGCCGCCTTGCGGCCGTTGATGTTCAGCTGGAACTCGATGACCACGACAGACTGGTTTTCGTAGCTGCGTGAGGTGAGGGCGCTGATGCCGGCGATCGAGTTGACGCCTTCCTCGATCTTTTTGGAGACTTCGCTCTCGACGATTTCAGGCGAGGCGCCCGGGTATTCCGTGCTGACCACCACCACCGGGAAATCGATGTTGGGGAATTGGTCGACTTTGAGTCGCTGGTAAGAGAACAAGCCCATCACAACCAGGGCCAGCATGACCATGGTGGCAAAGACGGGGTTTTTCAGGCTGACGCGGGTGAACCACATGGATAGGCCTTGGTGTTGTGCTTCAGCGCACGCCAGCGGTGAACTTCACCCGGGTGCCTTCGCGAACAGCCCCGGCGCTCGCCGTCAACACCTGGGTGCCTTCGGTGAGCCCCTTGACCTCGACCCAGGTCAGGGTGATGTTTTGCTGTGCTTTCTCGGCACGGGCACCCGTTTCTACGGGAATATGCCGCACCTGATCGCCCTCCAGCGCTTGCACATAAGGCATGGGTTTGTCGGTGCGCACGCTCGACAATGGCACGGCCAGTGCCTGCACGGTTCGGGTGCCCAGCACGCCTTCGGCAAACAGGCCTTGTCGCAAACCCTCTTGGCCTGTGATGCCCAGATAGACCAGCACACTTCGGCTGCCGGCTTGGGCAGCGGGGTTGATGCGCAACACTTTGGCCGGTAGGGCCTCTTCCTGGCCCTCGACTTTCAGTTGCGCGGTCATGCCCCGGCGCACATGGCTGGCATCGGCTGCGGGCAAAGCCGCTTCCAGCTCCAGTTGGCTCAAGTTGACGATTTCCACAATCCGGCCGTCCAGGGCCATGCGCTCGCCGGTTTGGGCCAGGCGCTGGGCGATCTGACCGCTGATGGGCGAACGGACGGTCGCATCGTCCAGTGACTTTCGGGCCACATCGAGTCCGGCCAAAGCGGCCAGGTGGGTGGCTTTGGTTCCGTTCAGGCTGGCCACGGCGTTTTGCAAGGCGGTTTGCGAGATGAAGCCCCGGTCAAACAGCGCCTTGTTGTTGTCAAACTGTTTTTGCGCTATATCGACCTGTGCCATCGCCGCATCGGCTTGTTGTTTGGCCTGACGCTCACGGGCCTGGTATTCGGTGGGGTCGATGCGGGCGATCACCTGGCCTGTTTTGACCAAGTCGCCTTCACGAACCGTCAGGTCCATCAGCTCTCCCACCACGCGCGCTTTGACCATGGCGCTTTGGCTGGCTTTCAGCGTGCCCGAAACCGGCAGGCCAAGCTGCATGGCCATTTTTTGAGCCTGCACGACTTCGCTGGCACTCAGCTCGATCTGGTTGGCAGTCGTGGCCGTTGCCGGGGTGGCGTCTGGCGCAACTTTGCGCTGGCTGGCCCAGCGGGCACCGCCTGCCACCAAGGCAGCAGCAGCGATCGCGGTGAAAATCCAGAGGGTCGATTTTTTCATGGTGTTTCAGGAAATGGACAGCCCACGCGCCATCAGTTGGGCGTGTTGCGAGATAAATGCTTCAGGGTCGATCTGTTCATGGCTGGGGCAGCAAGGCCCCATGGAGTGTTTCCACATCACCAAAAACAGCAGGGGTGCCATGACCGAGTGCAGGGCCAGTTCTGTGTCAACGGCGCGAAATTCACCCCGGTCTTTGCCGCGCAGCAAGGCGCTGCGCACCAGGGCGTGGGCGGGCGTGATGACTTCGGTGCGGAAAAAATCAGCCAGTTCCGGAAAGTTGCTGGCTTCGCTCATCACCAGTTTAGAAATGCCAGACGCCTTGGTCGCACCATAACGGCGCCACCATTGCAGCATCATCCGCTCTAGAAGCTCCCCGGAGGTGCCTTGAAACTGTGCCACCTCGGCGGCACCCTGGGCGACAGCGGTCACCACGTTCTCGCGCACCACGGCCTTGAACAGGTCTTCCTTGCTGGGAAAGTACAAAAACAGCGTGCCCTTGGACACACCCGCCCGCGCGGCCACTTCTTCCACGCGGGTGGCGGCATAGCCTTTTTCGACGAACAGATCCAGCGCGGCTTCGAGCAATTCGCCCGGGCGGTCTTGTTTGCGGCGTTCGCGTTTGTGAGGGACTGTGGTGTCGGTGGGGTTCACAACAATGGGCTAATGACTGGCAGGTTAGTAATGTAGGCTGTGGGTCGCATTTCGTCAAGCCACCGACCCACAATGTAAAGTGAAAAGCCAATAAAAAAGGGGCCGAAGCCCCTTTGGTTTTTCTGGCGGGCAATTCAATAAAAAGCCTGCAGACCGGTTTGAGCCCGTCCCAGAATCAGGGCGTGCACATCGTGTGTGCCCTCGTAGGTGTTCACGGTTTCCAAGTTGATCATGTGGCGGATCACGTGGTATTCGTCGTGGATGCCATTGCCGCCGTGCATGTCGCGGCTCATGCGGGCGATGTCCAGCGCCTTGCCGCAGCTGTTGCGCTTGATCAGGCTGATCATCTCGGGCACCGATTTGCCCTCGTCCATCAGGCGACCGACGCGCAGGCAGGCTTGCAGGCCCAGGGCGATTTCGGTTTGCATGTCGGCCAGTTTCTTCTGGATCAGCTGGTTTTGTGCCAGCGGGCGGCCAAACTGCACGCGGTCCATGGTGTACTGGCGGGCGCGGAACCAGCAGTCTTCGGCGGCACCCAGGGCGCCCCAGGCGATGCCGTAGCGGGCTTTGTTCAGGCAGCCAAACGGGCCTTTCAGGCCGTTCACGTTGGGCATCAAGTTTTCAGACGGCACAAACACATCGTCCATCACGATCTCGCCGGTGATGCTGGCGCGCAGACTCATCTTGCCCTCGATCTTGGGAGCGGTCAGGCCCTTCATGCCTTTTTCGAGGATGAAGCCGTGGATGGCTTCTTGCCCACCCACCGAGCCATCTTCGTTTTCCAGCTTGGCCCAGACCACAAACACATCGGCAATCGGCGAATTGGTGATCCACATCTTGGCGCCCTTGACGATGAACCCCCCATCGACCGGCTTGGCGCGGGTCAGCATGCTGGCGGGGTCAGAGCCGTGGTTGGGTTCGGTCAGGCCAAAGCAGCCCACCCATTCGCCGGTCGCCAGTTTGGGCAAATATTTCTGGCGTTGGGCTTCGCTGCCGTACTCGTTGATCGGGTGCATGACCAGGGAGCTTTGCACGCTGATGGCGCTGCGGTAGCCGCTGTCCACGCGCTCGACCTCGCGGGCGATCAGGCCATAGGCCACATAGCTCAAACCCGCGCAGCCATAGCCTTCGATGGTGGAGCCCAGGAAGCCCATGGCACCGGCTTCGTTCATGATTTCGCGGTCAAATTTTTCGTGGCGGGCGGCTTGCAACACACGGGTTTGCAGGCGATCCTGGCAAAAAGTGTGGGCGGCGTCCACGATGGCGCGCTCATCGTCGCTGAGTTGTTCGCTCAGCAAGAAGGGGTCATTCCATTGAAAAGTGGGTTTCATTCGGGTCTCCAGGCGGGGGTGGGGTAATTTGGCCGTTGCCGAGGTCAGGTTGCTTGAGTGAAGCCGTTTTCACATCCCGCAGGGTCCTGACGCCAGCGCTTGGCATGGGGGCCATTGTTGGCCGTTGATGAATAGTTGTCTAATATTGATTATCGATGCGGCAATATAAATTTTAAATCCATGGAATTCCGTCACCTTCGTTACTTCCTCATGCTGGCCGAAGAGCTGCATTTTGGCCGCGCCGCCCAGCGGCTGTCGATTTCACAACCCCCTTTGAGCCTGAACATCCAGCAGCTCGAAGCCTCGGTGGGCGCACGGCTGTTCAACCGCAACAGCCGGGGCGTACAGCTGACAGCCGCTGGCCTGGCCTTCGTGCCTGCAGCCCGGGCCTTGTTGGCGCAAGCCGGCGCAGCGGCTCAGCAGGCGCGCGATGTGGCCGAGGGGCAATCGGGCCAGTTGTCCATTGGCTTTGCCGGAACCATGCTGTATTGCGGTTTGCCGCAGATTCTCAAACGCTTTCAGGCCAGTCACCCGCGTTTGCGCCTGGTGCTGCGTGAGCTCAGTTCGGCCGAACAGTTGTCCGAGCTGATGCGTGAGCGGCTGGATGTGGGCTTTGTCCACACGCCCCGGGTGCCGCCGGGGTTTGAGCACATTTTGGTGGTCAGTCAGCCCTTGGTGGCGTGTTTGCCTGCCAGCCACCCACTGGCTGGGGCGGCGAGCTTGGGCCTGGAAGCATTGACCGGACAAGACCTGGTGGTGGTGTCGCGCACGGTCTCGGCCGATTACCACGAGCGCATTTTGTTGCTCTGCGAGCAAGCAGGCTGGATGCCGCCGGTGGTGCATGAATTGCGCCACTGGCTGAGTGTGCTGTCTTTGGTGTCGCAGGGCCTGGGTGTGGCGCTGGTGCCGCAGGCTTTGCAGCAATCTGCGCTGGCGGGTGCGGTTTTTGTGCCGCTGCGCGAAGTCGATGTGCGTTACGACACCCGCTGCCTGTGGCGCAGCGACCGAGACCAGACGGCCCTCAAGGACTTTGTGCTGGCGGTGCAAGGTGATGGCTTGCGCGGCTGATAATCCTCAGTACACAAGAGGAAACGGCATGACAGAAACACTGGTTTTGGGCGGCGGCTGCTTTTGGTGCACCGAGGCGGTTTACGTCAAGGTGCGCGGCGTGACCGATGTCGAGTCGGGTTATTGCAATGGCCACACCGTGTCACCCACCTACGACGAAGTCTGCACCGGGCGCACCGGGCACAACGAGGTGGTCAAACTCGAATACGACCCGGCCCAGGTCAGCACCCGCGAGTTGCTGGAGATCTTTTTTGTGATCCACGACCCGACCACCCTCAACCGCCAGGGCAATGACGCAGGCACGCAGTACCGCAGCGGCATTTACTTCACCACGCCCGAACAGGCCGAGCTGGCCCGGGCATTGATCGCCGAGCTGTCCGCCGCCAAGGCCTATGGCCAGCCTATCGTGACCGAAGTGCTGGCGCTGGCCAACTACAGTGCGGCCGAAGACTATCATCAAGACTTTTTTGAGCGCAACCCCTACCAGGGCTACTGCATGGCAGTGGCCGCCCCCAAGGTGCTGAAGTTCAAAAAAACCTTCGCGCGCCTGGTGCGCGATTAAAGTTACGGCGCCTGGTGCGCGATGAAAACCATGAACAAAACCATGAAACGCATTGCTTTTTTTCTCATCACCCTGACCCTTGCCGGCATGGCTGGCGCACAGCACAGCAACAAGGAAACCCTGGAAGACATTGCACGTCACCGCGCCATGGCCGAGGCGCATGAGGCGGCTGCCAAATGCCTGGAGTCGGGCAAAAAGCCGGACCAGTGCACCAAAGCCTTGCAAACGGCTTGCAAGGGCCTGGCCCTTGGAAAATATTGCGGCATGAAGCACGCCCATTGATCGGCCGAGTCAACGCTTGCCATAGATGAAATTCGCGCGTATTCGCTGGCCCAACTGGCAGACCGGTCTGCTGGTCTGGGCCTTGTTGTTGGCCCCTGTGTGGGGCCAGTGGCATGGCATTGTGCACAGTGCCGAGCTTGCGCTGTCCGCGCCCGCCGGGCTGCATGCCGGTCATGCCCACGAAGAAAACGACGCCCACACAGAAAACGATGCAGATCATTCCGGCCATGCGGCAGGCTCGGAGTTGTGTCAGGTGCTGGACCATCTGGCCCACGCCGACAGCCTGAATGCATCGCTGCTGGCCTGGTCTGCACCCATGGTGCCCGTGCAGGCACCGGTCTTCTGGGCCGTTTTTTTACGAGGCCACGACCGCTGGTCCCTGGCGCAAGCGCGTGCGCCACCTGCTCTGATTTGAACCCCTGATCCCGGCTTTTTGGCCTTCAGTGTTTGACTGAAGGCCCAAGCCTGTTCTTGTTCTTTTCAACCAGATGCTCATGACACATTCTTTTCAACATTCGGCTTTGGCGGGCGCTTGCCTGGCCGCAATTTCTTTTTCTCAGGCTTCGGCATTTGCGCAGGCGGTGACCACCGGTGTGCCCACCGAAATCGTCATCACCGGCAACCCTTTGGGGCGCGACCAAACCACGGTGCCTGTCAGTGCCATGGGGCGCAACGATTTGCTGGAACGCGGGCAAAGCACTTTGGGCGAAACCCTCAACGGCTTGCCTGGCGTGTCCAGCACCTACTTTGGCCCCAACGCCAGCCGCCCCATCATTCGGGGCCTGGACGGTGACCGCATCCGGGTGCTGAACAACAGCGCATCCAGCCTGGATGCTTCTGCCTTGAGCTACGACCACGCTGTGCCTTTGGATGTGCTGTCTACCGACCGCATTGAAGTTTTGCGCGGCCCCGCCGCCTTGCTTTATGGCGGCAGTGCTGTGGGTGGCGTGGTCAATGTGATCGACAACCGCATCCCGCGCGAAGCCATGTCGGGGGTGCTGGGCAAAGCCCAAGTGCAGGCGGGCACCGGCAATGACGAACGCAGCGTGGCCGGCCTGGTGGAGGCCGGCAACGAACGCTGGGCCTTGCATGTGGACGGTTTTGACCGCCGAACAGGCGATGTGCGCGTGCCCGTGTCGCTGGATTGCAGCAAACCGGGTTCGCTTGCAAACGCTCGGCGCATTTGCAATTCGGCCAGCGAATCACGAGGCGGTGCGATCGGCGCCAGTACTTTCTGGGCCAACGGCTATTTGGGCGCATCGGTCAACAGTTACCAAAGTGATTACGGCACAGTGGCCGAAGACGAAGTGACGATTGGCATGAAGACCACCCGCTATGCATTGGAAGGCCAGCTGCGCCAACTGCCCGGCTGGTTTGAAAGCGTCAAGGCCCGTCTGGGTCACACCGATTACCAGCACACCGAATTTTTCAATGGGGGGGCTGAAACCGTTTTTTCCAATAAGGGCCAAGACCTGCGCATCGAAGCGCGGCATCGTCCGCTGTCAGGGTGGCAAGGTGTGGTGGGCGTGCAGGCCGATTCGAGCCGCTTTTCTGCAGTAGGGGATGAGGCCTTTGCCCCATTCAGCCGCACCCGCAGCCAGGCGCTGTTTGTGCACGAAGAGTTGCCGACCACCTGGGGGCAACTCACGGCGGGTGCGCGTTGGGAGTCGGTGCGGGTGGAGTCCTTGGGCAATCCGGAATTGGATCGGTTTGACGAGGGCATCGGTGCCAAGAAGTTCACACCGTTCAGTGTGGCCGCGGGTGCTGTCTTCAAGCTCACGCCCACATGGTCTTTGACAGGCAATGCGGCCATGACGCAGCGTGCGCCCAAAGACTACGAATTGTTTGCCAATGGCCCGCATCTGGCCACAAATGCATGGGAGATCGGCCACAAAGACCTGGGCTTGGAAAAGTCCAACAGCCTGGATGCAGGTGTCCAGTGGAAATCGGGCCCTGACAGCCTGAATGTGACGGCCTTTGCCAGCCAGTTTTCCAACTACATCGGCTTGATGAACACCCTGGATGTTGAGGACGGTTTGCCCGTGCAACTTTACCAAGGCGTCAAGGCCCGCTTCTACGGTTTGGAAGCCAGCGGCCGCCAGCGTCTGTGGCAAAACACCTCGACACTCGACCTCGATTGGCGTGCCGATACCGTGCGGGCCACCAACGAAAGCACGGGAGAGGCCTTGCCCCGCATCGCCCCCATGCGCTTGGGTGCAACGCTGGTTTATGGCCAAGGCCCCTGGAACGCCAAGCTGGGCGCCGACTGGCATGCCGCGCAAAAGCGAGTGCCCGAAGGCAGTGTGGCCACTGGCGCGTACACCCTGGTCAATGCCAGCGTGTCCTACCGCCAAAAGCTGGACACCACCGTGCTGCAGTGGTTTGCCCGTGTGGACAACCTGACCGATCAGTTGGCCTACAGCGCCAGCTCGATCCTCACGAGCACGGCTTTTGGCAAGTCGCCATTGCCGGGGCGCAGCTTCAAGCTGGGGGTTCAGGCCAGCTTCTGATGCGGTGCACGTGGCGCTGCCTGAATGGCGGCGCTACGTGGTTCCCACGGCCAGAGGCCGCTGGCGCAACGGGATAATTGGGTGATGAACCTTGATCATCCCGTTCTTTCCTCTCTTTTGCCCGTGGTCTTGCTGATCTGCATGGGCTTTGTCGCGGGCAAGGCCAAGCTGGTGCGTGGCGAGTCGGTGCGTGATTTGTCCAACCTGGTGTTCATGGTGCTGACCCAGGCGATGCTGTTTCGAACCATGAGCAGCGTGCACATCGAGCAACTTGATTTCGAACCCGTGGCGCAGTATTTGGCGGTGACTGTGCTTCTGTTTTTTGTCTTGGTATTTGTTTACGGGCGCAATGCCAATGCGACGGTGCTGGCCTTGGCGGGTATTTTCAGCAACACCTTGATGATCGGTGTGCCTTTGATTGGTTTCGCTTACGGTCAGGCGGGTCAGGTTTTGTTGCTGACCTTGGTGTCCGTCCACGCTTTGGTTTTGTTGACTCTGGCCACCTTGGTGTTAGAGCTTCAAGTGGCCCGCGAACAACACCTGGCCCTGGGTCACTCAAGGCAGTTGTGGCGTACCGTGGGTCAGGCGGTTGGCAGCGCCTTGTTGCATCCGGTCCCTTTGCCCATTTTGTTGGGCTTGTTGTACGCGCAGACGGGCTTGGGCCTGCACCCTGTGGTGGACAAGCCCTTGCAATTGCTGGGCAGCGCTTTTGCACCCATGGCGTTGTTGTTGGTGGGCATCACCTTGTCGCAGACACACTGGGGTCTCAATAGGGTCAAGGCCCTTCGCTTGTCGCTGGTCAAGACGGTCTTGCACCCACTGTTGATGCTGGTGGTGGCATGGGCTTTGGGTCTGCGCGGCTTGCCCTTGTCAGTGATGGTGGTGGTTGCCGCCTTGCCGATGGGCGCCAATGGATTTTTGTTTTCGCAGCGCTATCGCAAAGAAGAAGACGTGGTGACTGCCGCTGTTGCCGTCTCAACCCTGATGGCCATGGTGGGCATTTCCCTCGCCTTGGTTTGGTTGCCGAGGCCAGAGATCTGAGGTTTGCACCGATCCCGCCCCGACAGAGAAAAGAATTTACTCAAGTTTGAGGTTCGCCTCTTTGACCAATTTGGTCCAGCGTGCCCCTTCGTCGTTGAGGAATTTTGTGAAATCTTCAGCCGTGCCGCCTTCGGGAAAGGCATAGGCTTTGCGCAGCCGCTCGATGACCTCTGGCGCTTTCAGGGCGGCATTGATTTCATCGTTGAAGCGTTTAAGAATGGCCGGGGGCGTACCTGCAGGGGCGACGATGCCGAACCAGCCTGAGCCGCCCTGAACATCGCCAAACCCGGACTCAATCAGGGTTTGCACTTGAGGGGTGTCTTCAAGCCGTCGAGACGATGTCACAGCGATGGCCTTGAGTTTCCCGGCCTTGACATGCGGCACAAGTAAAGCCGGAGCGCCCACAAAAAGTTGAATTTGCCCAGCGAGTACATCCGTGATGGCCTGTGGCTGACCCCGGTAGGTGATGGGAACAATGTAGAGCTGTCGAGAAAATTTTAAAAACTCAACGGGTAAATGGTTGGTCGACCCCACCCCGGTGTGGGCATAGTTGAATTTCCCAGGACTCTTTTTAGCCAGATCAACCAACTCGCTCATGTTGGAGACGGGCAATGAAGGGGGGACAACCGCAATGTTCGGGGCTGTGGCAAACATGGCAACAGCAGCAAAATCTTTGCGCAAGTCATATTTGAATTGCGGGTTGATCAAGGGGCCAACGGCGGTGGTGATGGTCGCCACGAGAAATGTGTAGCCGTCTGCTGGCGCATTGGCCACAGCTTCTGTTCCGATCAATGCACCAGCGCCTGGTTTGGCTTCAACAATGATGGGAACCCCCCAGTTGGAGGCCACCTTTTCGGTGACTGCCCGCGTCAAGATGTCAACAATGCCGCCTGCAGGAAAGGGGACCACCACACGAACAGGCTTGTTGGGGTAAGTCTGAGCATGGAGATGTGTTGTGCCCAGCGAAAGGCCCAATGATGTGATGACCAGGGAGCGCAAAAACTTATTCATATGAAGTCCTTCAATGGTTTGTATTCGGCGAAGCTCACAAGCGTCTTATGGGATGGGTTTTCTGGGGGTGTCTGGCGCAGCGGTGGGCACAAACGGAAAGCGCGCTTTGGCTTTGGTGGCTGTGGTGCTGGTCGTGGCAGAGCTGCGCACGTATTGTTTGCTGGCGTCCTTGTGAACCTGGTAGTCCCAACTGGTGTGATGGCCCTTGAACAATGTGCTGTTCAAAAACAAGCGACGGCGTTGGCTGGCTATGACCTCGCTTTTGACTTTTGAAGGATTGAAACGGGCTTCGATTTCGTTCGCCAATTCTTGGGCAAGGGGCGAAAATTCTGGCTCTTGGCAGAGGTTGCGTAGCTCCAAGGGGTCTTTTTGCAAGTCAAAAAGCATGCCTGGATCGCCTTCGCAATAGGTGTATTTGTAGTGGCCTTTGCGCAAGATGAAGGCAGGGGCGTGGACCCCTTCGCTGGTGAATTCAATCAGCGTTTCATCTTTCCATGACGAGTCGGTGCCGTGCAACCAGGTGTGAAGGCTGCGGCCATCGCAACGATCGACCAGTTCAGGGGGATTGTTTTTTGTGGCCAGATCAAGCAGGGTTGGCAGCATGTCGACCAGGCCGCAATTTGCGCTGACCCGCTGGCCTTTTTGGGCACCAGGGGCACTGATCAACAACGGCACCCTGATCGAGTTTTGAAACGGGTTGAATTTGTACCACATGCCCCGTTCACCCAACATTTCGCCATGGTCCGCGGTGAATATGATGACGGTGTTGTCGAGGGCGTTGATTTTTTCCAGCGTGTCCAGCAAGACCCCGACTTTGCTGTCGAGATAACTGACCATCCCATAGTAAGCATGGCGCGCTGAACGGATATGTGCCTCAGTGACATGGTGTTCATCTTGACGAATCAGCTTGAAGTAACGTTGACTCCAAGCATCGCGTTCTTCAAAGGGCATGAAGGGAACGCGGGGAAGGTCGATGTCCGCATCGTCATACAGGTCCCAGAATTCTTTGGAGATGGTGAAAGGGTTGTGTGGATGGGTGAATGACGAGACCAACAAAAATGGCTTGTCATCGTTGCGACGTGCATGGTCAAAGAGCCACTGAACAGACTGATTGGCAACGTCATCGTCGTAGTCCATTTGCAAGGACCGCACGCACAAACCTGATTCCACAACGCCCCGCATGCTCATTTGACTGGGTGCGTAAGGCTCTATTTTTTTCTCCCAATTGGCTGTCCAGCCGAAATCAGAAGGGTAAATGTCGGTGGTCACCCGTTCCTCAAAGCCGTGTAATTGGTCGGGTCCCACAAAATGCATCTTTCCCGACAAGCAGGTGGCGTAACCCAGTGACCGGAGGTAATGGGCAAATGTGGGAACCGAAGCAGGAAATTCAGATGCATTGTCAAAAGCCCCGATGCGGCTTGAATACTGTCCGGACATCATCGCAAAGCGGGAGGAGGCACAAATCGGATTCGGGGTGTAAGCATTTTCAAAAACTGTCCCCATGGCCGCTATTCGGTCTAAGTGGGGTGTCTTGACCAGTGGGTGTCCATAAAAGGGCAGGACGCTGGCGGCCAATTGGTCGGCTTGAATGAACAAAATATTGGGTTGAGAACTCATCGTGTATTCCGTTAAAGTTTGCTGTGGTGATGGGCACATTGCTTCTATCATGCTAACTTTAATCAGATTGGGGGATTTCGCTTCCTAGGGGAGACCCTAGGAAAGTGTTGCGTCGCATGCCAAAATATTTTGAACACAGTGCAAGCCCTCTTTATGCCCAGGTGGCAGATGCGATGCGCGAGCGCATCGTGAAGGGAATTTGGCCGATTGATGCGCAAATCCCAACCTTGCCCGCCCTGGCCTTGGCGTTCGGTGTGGGCTTGATCACGGTCAGGCAGGCCGTACAACTTCTTAAAAGTGAGGGCTTATTGGCACCCAAGCAGGGGCAAGGGACTTTTGTGCTGCGTAAACCTGAAACACACCCCCGCATGCAGGTGGAAACCTCGTTGCAAGGACTGGCTGAGCTGTACCGGCGGCAGTCTCCGCGGTTGATCACATTGGAAGATGGTTTTGCGCTTCCCGATCTGTCAGATGAGGACGGCATCGCAGCCCCAAGCTACAAATTTTTGCGGCGAATTCATGCCAGCGAGCGGCAATTCACCTCCGTGATCTCTGCCTATATTGATGAACGTGTTTTCAACTTGGCGCCTGAGCGGTTTCGCACCGAAACGGTCATTCCTGTTTTGATGGATCTGAAGGCCGTCAAAATTGGGTCAGCTCGTCAGATACTGACCATCTCAACCGCGGGTGAAGATGCTGCCAATGCTTTGAACATTTCGGTATCGGCGCCAGTTGCCGAAGTCCGGCGTGTGATCTGTGGATCGGATGGCACGGTGATTTATGTGGCAGATTTGACCTACAGGGGGGACTACATTCGGGTCGACATGAATTTGCTGGCCTGAGCCTTGGCGCTGGCGCATCAGGCGGCCACTGACAGGAAATCAAGCACAGGCAGCCACAGGCAAATGAAAGAAAAAACGGGGCCAGTTCGCGTGGCTCTGGCTCACGACCCTGTGGGTCGAATCAGTTCCAGCCAAGCACTGGCCAGTTGCGGCGCAGCAGCAGCGATGCGTCGAGAGTCACACCAGCGCAAGCCGTCCAGCGTGAACACCTGTCCCCCTGCTTCTCGGATCAAGAGCACACCGGCAGCAGCATCCCAGCTGCCCATGTCATGGGACCAAAATGCATCGACCCTGCCCGCTGCCAGGTAGGCGAGTTCCAGTGCCATGCTGCCCGAACGGCGCACACCGGCGACCGTGCAGACCACCTGGCCGAACTGGGTCAAATAGTCGGGCATGGATTTCGATTGGGGTTTGGGAAACACCGTGGCAGCAATGGCCAGTTGCAAATGGCCTGTTTCGGCCACTTGCAAAGGGCTGCCGTTCAAAGTGGCACCCTGACCCACTGCCGCGCTGAAAATTTCTTCTCGGCAGGGGTCAACAATGCAAGCCGCAAGGGGTTCACCTTGCGAGAGAAGTGCAATCGACACGCTGAACTGTGGGTAGCCGCGCAGGAAGTTCATGCTGCCATCGATCGGGTCGATCACCCAGAGCAATCCTTCAGAGGCCTGAGTCTGGGCGCTTTCTTCGCCCAGGAACCCGTGTTCTGGAAACTGTTCGGCAATGCGTGCCCTCAGGTGGTCCTCAATTCGACGGTCGAGTGCGCTGCACCAATCGCCGGGTGACTTGAACTCCACGGCATGCTGCTGGCCTGCCGCTTGTTGAATCATCTGTGACGCTTCAAGCGCGAGGGTTTGGGCAAATGCCCGGGCTTGTGCGGCAAGCTCGTTCATGCCAAATCCCGCATGCGCGAGACATAGTCAAAATGCCGGGTGTCCACAATGGAGGTCCGAAACTCGGCAGGTTTTCGGTCAAAGGTATAAGCCACACGGTCAATGCACAGGACTGGTGTGGCTGCATCCAGGTTCAGCAGTTCCGCACTTTCGGGCGATACAAGCTCGGCGCGAACCCGTTCATCGGCCTCCACAATGGTCACGCCAAATGCGCTCTGATAGTGACCGTAAATCGTGGTGGTGCGTGCGGCAAACGCCGCTTTTGTCAGGCCAGGAAACATCGCCACGGCAATGGCAATCCGGTCGTGAATGACGGGATGGCCTTTCAGGTGCAGGACATTGTCGATGCGAAAAACCGACTGGGCACCGTGCAGACCCAGTGCTTGTGCCTCTGCCTGGGTCGCGCTGGACTTGGAAAATCTGTGCAGTCGGACATCTGGAAATTCGCTGGGACCGTCGCGCGGTGCAATTTTGAAAAACTGGAACATGAAGCGCTCGCGGTCGAGCTTGCCGACAAAGGTGCCCCGTCCTTGTTGGCGAATGAGCACATGTTCTGCCACCAATTCATCCACCGCGCGCCTCACAGTG
>CAIZSE010000145.1 GCA_903935585.1 uncultured Burkholderiales bacterium
CCTTCCATCACCGAAGCGTTGTCTGAATAGGCCACCACCGTGTGCTGGGGGCTCAACTGGTGCGTGTTGCGGATCATGCCGAACAGACTTTGGGGTTGGGCCACGCCGTCGATGGTGAACTCGGCGTTGAAAATTTTGTGCCGGCAGTGCTCGCTGTTGGCCTGGGCGAACATCATCAACTCCACATCGGTGGGGTTGCGCTTCAGGCCCGTGAAGGCATTGACCAAATAGTCGATCTCGTCTTCGGCCAGCGCCAAGCCCCAGGTCTTGTTGGCTTGCGCCAGAGCCCTTCGGCCCATTTCAGGGCCACCGCTCAACACATCCACATGGGCCATGGGCGCGGGCTCAAGCGCGGTGAACAAGGCTGCGGCCTCATCCCGGCTGGTCATGGCCGACTCGGTCATGCGGTCGTGCAACACATCGGCCACTTGGCCCAGTTGCTCGGCACTCAATTTGGCGGTGCCCAACAAACCCGATTTCATGCTCAGGTGGTATTCCGTCAATCGCTCGACACGGCGCACGTCAAAACCGCAGTTGTGGGCAATGTCCGTGGCCTTGGACGCCCAGGGCGACACCGTTCCCAAACGTGGACTGACCACGATCACCGGGCTGCCAGTCACCCCAGTCACACCCTCGCAGGGCTCGCCATAGGTCAACAAGGCAGAAAGGGTCTGTTTTTGGGCATCGGCCAGGGGTGCAGAGGTCGCCACCAAATGCACGAAACGGGCTGAAAACCCTTGAATTTGAGGTGATATGGCGGCCAAACGCGCCAAAAGCCGGGTCATGCGAACGCCGCTCAGAGCGCTTGCGCCTTCGAAAATCGTGATGTGCAGGGACACGGGGTGGCCTTGTAAAGAGACGGATAAGCGCAGCGCCGGGGCCGCTGACTGGGACTGGCCGACAAAGGCGGTATTTTAACGGTGGAAACCCTGATGGAGACCACGCACCTGTCCTTAAAAGGAATGTTTTGCCAAGGCCGTCAGCAGACCCGACAAAAGCACCCATCTTGTCCCAAGGGCTTGATGGAAACTGAATTTGGGTATAAATTCAAACCCACTTCAAACGGAGGCCGCGTGCAAGCCACTCAACACATTAAATCGATTTCTTACCTGAAAAGCCATGCGGCACAAATCTCGGAAGCCTTGGAGAAGAACGGCACGCCTTTCATCATCACTCAGAACGGCGAGGCCAGTATGGTGGTGGAGGGCATCAAGCAATATCAGGACAAAGAAAACCTGATCGCGATGCTCAAACTTGTCGCTCTGGGCGAAAAAGACAGATTGGCCGGTCAGGGCCACAGCGTTGAAGAGGTGCGCGCCTTGTTGGCGCAAATGCGCGCAGAGCGCAAAGCATGAGCATCGTCATCCTGCCCGATGCCAAGGATGACTTGTTGTCGCTGCAGAACTACATGCTCGATCGATGGACGGAGCCACTTTGGCTGAAAGCCGAAGAAGAAATTTTGAACAAATTGGCCGAGTTGGACAGCGGTTTTTTGTCGGGCACCGTTGTGGCGGAATTCGCAGCCGTCGGCATTTTTGAATACAAGACAAGCATCACTTCCCACCACAGGATCTTGCACCGAAAGATCGAGGACACCCATTACGTCTATGCCATCGCAGGGCATCAACAAGATTTTCAAACCCTGTTGATGAAGCGACTGTTCAACCGCTAGGCATGCCCTCTCAACGCAAGCGATAGGCCTGGCTGATTCGCTCGTCAGCCCAAAACCGCGCTTGCCTCCATCTCACGCCGGATTTTGTAGGCGTGTGTGCTGGTGTCCATGGCGACATCGTCCCAAGTCAGGCTTTGGCCTTTAGCCACTGGGCGCAAAACTTTCACGCCATGCGCCAAGCCCAGCGGCACGCCGCCCATGCGCTTGGACGTGGCCGCAGGCAGCAATTTGCCCCAGACGGTGTAACCGCCCTCGCCGTCCAGCATGTCACCAGGTTGGAGGTCGCGCTTGGCGGTGGCCACCACGTCGGCGTTCCAGCCGATGGCCACACCGGTCGGCTCGTTGCGCAGAGCCACGCTGGCCACGCTCACGCCGACTTCCAGCCCGATCAGGTGCCAGCGTTTGTAGAGGGTGAAGTAACGGCCAGACGGATCGGTGTGGGCGTTGTACTCTTCAAAACAGTTTTTGATGTAGTCGGTCTCGGCCTCCACCGTGACCCACACGCCCATGCGGATGTCGTAAGGTATTTTTCGGCCGTCTTTTTCGAGGCTGGAGATCACCTCGACCATGCCTTTGCGCTCCAGCATGCCGCCTTCCGAAATGGGACGGGTGACATAAGGAATGTCTTCCACACTGGCCGGCGGGTAGAGCAAGCCATTGCTGGGCACCCCCAAGCCGGTGGCGTTGGAGACGGCTGTGCTTTCAATCGAGGGCTTGGAGCCGTCCAGAAAGCTGTTGAACATTTTGGGATTGAGCCCGCCGCGCTCGGCCTGCTCGGGCGTGAGACCGTAATAGCCCCAAACCGTTTCGGGGGTGGACTCGCAAAAGTGCGGCAACCATTTGTGGCCACGGCCAGCCGCCACCACCGGAAAACCACAGGTACGTGCCCAGTCCACCAGATCACAAATCAGGGCGGGCTGATCGCCAAAGGCCAGCGAATAGACCACGCCCGCCGTTTGCGCCCGGGTGGCCAGCAAGGGGCCACAAAAAGCGTCGGCCTCCACCGTCACGTTGACCACATGTTTGCGATGCGCAAAAGCCTCCAGGATGTGGTCTACCGCATGCAAGGGAGAACCGGTGCACTCGACGATCACATCGACCGCCGGGTGGCGCACCAGGCTTTGCCAGTCTTCACCTACGTGGGTGGTGCCGTGTTTGACGGCATCGTCCAAACTTTTGGCCGTCAAGCGCTCGGCCGCCCAGCCCACGCGGGCCAGGTTGGCACGGGCAGCAGTTGGCGACAAATCGGCAATGCCCACCAGATGCACACCCGGGGTGCGCGGAATCTGTGCCAGGTACATGGAACCGAATTTGCCCGCGCCAATCAGGCCGATGCGGATCGGGCGGTTTTCTGCAGCGCGTTGCAGGAGTTTGGCGTGCAGGTTCATCAGGCGGCTTTCAGTTCTTCGAGCGAGGTTTCCAGGGCGCTGGCGGGCATGCCGTTTTTCCAGGGCAGATCGACCGGGTAGCTGTTCAGCAGGCAGTCGTCGGGCAGGCAGCTGATGGGCGTGAAGTCGCGGTGCGCGATGTATTCGGGGCGCTTATGACGGCGGATGTGGTTGGACACCGCGCACAGGCTCAGGTAAACACTCACGCGGTTCCAGGGCGACAGGTTGCTGGTGGAGGCGTGAACCAGGCAACTGTGAAACAGGATCATCGAGCCTGCGGGGCCGGTGGGGCTGACGATGCCGCCGTCCTTGTCACCGGCGCGCTGCACCAGCTGGCGAATCAGGTTGTTGTCCACCGTCCACAGCGGATAGCTGGTGGTCGACAGGTCGTGTTTGGCCTCGACCACACCTTTTTTGTGGCTGCCGGGAATGAACATCAACGGGCCGTTGAAGGCGTTCACGTCATCCAGAAAAATGGCCACGTTCATGGCCCGCTCGGTGGGCATGAGGTCGTCGTTCAGCCAGGTGCCGTAGTCCTGGTGCCATTGCCACACATCGCCCTCAAAGGCCATCTTGCCGTTGATCTTGAACTGGTGCATGTACAGCGCTTCGCCAAACAGATCCTGTACGGGCTCGATCATGCGGGGGTGACGGGCCAGCTTGGCAAAAGGCTCGCTGTACATGTGGGCAGCAAAGTTGGTGCGCACGGCTTCGCTGCCTTTTTCACGCACGTTGAAAGCCTCTCGGCGGCTGTACAACTCAGGCACAGCATCGTTCAAATTTTTGGTTTCTTCCGGTGTGAACAATCCCGGAAAAAAGAGGTAGCCATCTCGGTCGAATTGCGCCAATTGTTCGGGTGTGAGTTTCATGGTTGTGCTCCGGTTTTTGGTTTGAGTAACAGTTGTTCGGCCAATCGGGCCGTGAGTTGTACGCTGGCCTCGTTCGCATGCTCTTGCACCAGGCGCACGGCCAAGTCGGCGTTGCCTGAGGCAATGGCTTGGGCAATGGCTTCGTGTTCGGCCCAAATCATTTGCCGCTGGTGGGACGACTGCAACACCGCACCCATGACGCGTTTCAGATGGTGCCAATGCAGATCGATGCTTTGCGCTATCAGGGGGTTCCCCGAAGCCTGGTAGATGGCCCGGTGAAAGGCCAGATCGGCATCGACCATGGCTTTGACATCCTGGCTGGATTCGGCTTGGCGACCTTGCTCAAAGATTTCAGGCTCAAGTGTCGCGCCGCGTTCGGCGGCCAGGCGCACCGCCAAAGCATCCAGACTGCTGCGCACCTGATAGACCTTGGCTATCCACGCCACATCGAGCTGGGTGACCTGTACCCCCCTGCCAGGCGCGTCTTCCACGAAACCATCTTTTTTGAGGAGGCGCAGTGCCTGCAACACGGGTTGGCGTGACACCGCAAATCTTTGTGCCAGGTCTTCCTGGGTCAGGCGTTCGCCCGGCTGCAGTGCGCCTTCGCTGATGGCGTCGAGCAAACGGGCATAAACCTGTTCGACCAGATCAGGGGCTGTCGCCAGTTGAATCAATTGGGCTTTCATATCTGTATACAGAATACAGTGCAAGTGAGGTCACCCCAATCCGTGATAACCCGCAAGCCCATGACACAGGGTCAAAAGAGCAAGAAGACCTGCCAGCCAGCGCTTCAGGTGAGTCGATGGGATAATCATCCCCCTATGACGATCACCCTCAAAACCGCTGCAGACATTGAAGGCATGCGCCTGGCATGCCGCCTGGCTTCGGAAGTCCTCGACTTCATCGAACCCTTCATCAAACCGGGCATCACCACCAACGAAATCGACAAGCTGTGTCACGACTACATGGTCGATGTGCAGCAATGCATCCCTGCGCCGCTGAACTATGCACCGGGTGGCTACAAGCCCTACCCCAAGTCCATCTGCACGTCGATCAACCACCAGGTCTGCCATGGCATACCGAACGACAAGCCCCTTAAAAAAGGCGATTCGCTCAACATCGACATCACCACCATCAAAGAGGGCTGGCATGGCGACACGAGCCGCATGTTTCATGTGGGCGAAGCACCCATCGCAGCCAAACGGCTGGCCACACTGACTTATGAAGCCATGTGGAAAGGCATCGAGCAAGTCAAGCCCGGTGCCCATCTGGGCGACATTGGCCATGCGATCCAGAAATTTGCCGAAGGCCATGGCTTTTCGGTGGTGCGTGAGTTTTGCGGTCACGGCATTGGCCGGGGCTTTCACGAAGAACCTCAAGTGCTGCATTACGGCAAGCCCGGCACGTTGGTGGAGCTGGTCGCCGGCATGGTTTTCACCATTGAGCCGATGATCAACGCCGGCAAACGCGACATCAAGGAAATGGGCGACGGCTGGACCATCGTGACCAAAGACCATTCGCTGTCAGCCCAGTGGGAACACACTGTGGTGGTGACCGAAACCGGCTACGAAGTGCTGACCTTGTCGGCAGGCAGCCCCCCAATTCCAGCCTTCATCACCGCCCAAGCCACAGCCTGAGATGAACCCCCAGGACCCGTTGGCCAAGCTGGCCCTGTTGCGCGACACTTACAAGCACGACAAAGCGGCTGTGCTGCTCAGCCTGGCCAACAGCGGCTCGGCGGTGCGGGGCCTCAAACAGACCCTGAAGCAACTGTCCATCCTGGCCGATGGCTTGCTGATCCAGTTGTGGCACAACGCAGGCTTTTCTTCAGAATTGAGCCTGGTCGCCGTGGGCGGCTTTGGCCGAGCCGAACTGTTCCCGTATTCCGATGTGGACGTGCTGGTTCTGCTGCCTGACGGCCAGTCGCCCGAAAACACCCCCGAACTGCAAGGCCAGTTGGAGCGTTTTATTGGCAGCTGTTGGGACACCGGCCTCGAGATCGGCTCCAGCGTGCGCACCCTGGGTGAATGCCTGACCGAATCCGCCAAGGACATCACGGTACAAACGTCCCTGCTCGAGTCACGCCGGGTGACCGGCAACACCCGCTTGTTCACCGAGTTCCAAAAGCACTTTCAGGCCGCCATGGACCCGCAGGCTTTTTTGGTCGCCAAAACGCTGGAGATGCGCCAGCGCCACACCAAGTTTGAAGACACGCCCTACGCGCTGGAGCCCAATTGCAAAGAATCACCGGGTGGCCTGCGCGATTTGCAGGTGATTTTGTGGGTGGCCCGTGCAGCAGGTCTGGGGCACAGCTGGGACGAGCTCGCCCGCAAAGGCCTGGCCACGCCCCTGGAGGCTCGTCAAATCAAACGCAACGAAGCCCTGATCGGCTTGATCCGTGCCCGACTGCATCTGCAGGCCAAACGCCGTGAAGACCGTCTGGTGTTTGACCTGCAAACCAATGTGGCCGAGTCGTTTGCTTACACCTCGGACGTGACGCCCGAGGGACGCCTGGCTTTGCGTGCCAGCGAAAAGTTGATGCGCCAATACTATTGGGCCGCCAAGGCGGTGACGCAGCTCAACCAGATTTTGTTGCTCAACATCGAGGACCGTTTGAAATCGGACCGGGGCGAAGACGTCAACGATTTCAGACCTTTGAACGCGCGCTTTTTTGAAAAAGCGGGCCTGATCGAAGTGGCCAGCGATGACCTGTACCAAAAGCACCCGCACGCCATTCTGGAAACCTTTTTGCTGTACCAGACCACACCAGGCGTGAAGGGTTTGTCGGCCAGGACGCTGCGTGCGCTGTACAACGTGCGCGCCATCATGAACGGGCGGTTTCGCAGCGATCCGGTGAACCGCCAGGTCTTTTTGCAGATCTTGCAGCAGCCCCAGGGCATCACGCACGCGATGCGCTTGATGAACGAGACCTCGGTGCTGGGGCGTTACCTGTGGGTCTTCAGGCGCATTGTGGGCCAGATGCAGCACGATCTGTTTCATGCCTATACGGTGGACCAGCACATCCTGATGGTGCTGCGCAATGTGCGGCGTTTTTTCATGGCCGAGCACACGCACGAATACCCGTTTTGCTCTCAATTGGCCGGCGGCTGGGACAAGCCCTGGATTTTGTACACCGCCGCCCTGTTCCATGACATTGCCAAAGGCCGTGGCGGCGATCACTCCAAACTGGGCATCACTGAAGTGCGCACCTTTTGCCGGCAGCACCAGATCGACAAGGCCGATGCTCAGTTGATCGAGTTCCTGGTGGGTGAACACCTGACCATGAGCCACGTGGCCCAGAAAGAAGACCTGAGCGAGCCAGAAGTCATTGGCCGCTTTGCGCAACGCGTGGGCAATGAGCGGCGCCTGACTGCGCTGTACTTGCTGACAGTAGCCGACATCCGGGGCACCAGCCCCAAAGTCTGGAACGCCTGGAAAGGCAAGCTGCTGGAAGATTTGTACAAATCCACCCTGCGCGTGCTCGGTGGCCGCGCACCCGACGCCAACGCCGAAGTGGAAGCCCGCAAACGCGAAGCCCTGATTGAGTTGGCCCGCTTGGCCCAACCCCACGAAGGCCACAAGGCTTTTTGGGACACGCTGGATGTGGGCTATTTCATCCGACACGATGCGTCCGACATCGCCTGGCACACACGGCAGCTGTCACGCCACGTGGCGCTGCCCAACCATGATCAGCCCCGCACCATCGTGCGGGCTCGCCCCTCGCCCGTGGGTGAAGGTCTGCAGGTGATGGTGTTCACACCCGACCAGCCCGACCTGTTTGCCCGTATCTGTGGGCACTTTGACCAATCGGGTTTCAGCGTGTTGGATGCCAAAATCCACACCACCCGAACCGGCTGGGCACTGGACACTTTTCAGATCGTGACCAGCCTGCTGCCCGAGCATTACCGGGAGTTGATGACCATGGTCGAGTCGGGCCTGACCCAGACCCTGGAGCGCCAGGGCCCCCTGCCCACGCCGACCAAAGGCCGGGTATCACGCCGTGTGAAAAGCTTTCCCATCACCCCACGGGTCACCCTCAAACCCGATGAAAAAGCACAAAACTGGCTGCTGAGCATCTCGGCCAGTGACCGCAACGGCTTGCTCTACAGCATCGCCCGCGTTCTGGCCAAACACGGCATCAACCTGCAACTGGCCAAAATCAGCACCCTGGGTGAACGGGTGGAAGACAGCTTCTTGATCAGCGGCGCCGAGCTGCAGCAAAACAAAGCGCAGATCGAGATCGAGACGGAACTGCTGCACGCACTGCAGCCCGCTTGAGAACGGACGGAAAGCGCTTTCGCCTCAGCCCTTTTTACGCGGTGGCAAGCCCGTGTGTTGCGTCAGCAACTGGCCTTTTTGGGGCTGGCCCATGCGCTTGGGCGCGGTGGACAAAGACACCGACGACTTGGCCCCTGCTCCCGTGCTGTTTTTGCGGCGCGCGCTTTGGTAGCCGTCTTCGGCCAGCGGCTGCCAGCTTGGAATCAGGTGATGTTTGCCGTTGCCGATCAAGTCGGCGCGACCCATGGCCTTGAGTGCTTCGCGCAGCAGCGGCCAATTGCTCGAGTCGTGGTAACGCAAAAACGCTTTGTGCAGGCGGCGGCGTTTGTCGCCTTTGACCACGTCCACCTTTTCACTGTCGCGGGTGATTTTGCGCAGCGGGTTGCGGGTGGAGTGGTACATGGCCGTGGCCGTGGCCATCGGGCTGGGGTAGAAGGTCTGCACCTGGTCTGCTCTGAAGCCGTTCTTTTTCAGCCAGATGGCCAGATTCATCATGTCGTCGTCGCTGGTGCCGGGGTGGGCGGCGATGAAATACGGAATGAGAAACTGCTTTTTGCCCACCTCTTCGCTGTATTTGTCGAACATCGACTTGAAGCGGTCGTAGGTGCCAATGCCTGGCTTCATCATCTTGGACAGCGGGCCGCCCTCGGTGTGCTCGGGCGCGATCTTCAGATAGCCGCCGACATGGTGCTGCACCAGTTCTTTGACGTATTCGGGCGATTGCACGGCCAGGTCGTAACGCAGTCCCGAGCCGATCAGGATTTTCTTGATGCCCTGGAGGTTTCGGGCCCGGCGGTACATGTTGATCAGCGGGCCGTGGTCGGTGGTCAGGTTCTGGCAAATGCCAGGAAAAACGCAACTGGGTTTGCGGCAAGCCGATTCGATTTCGGGGCTTTTGCAGCCCAGACGGTACATGTTGGCCGTGGGGCCGCCCAGGTCTGAAATCACGCCCGTGAAACCCTTGACCTTGTCGCGGATTTCCTCCACTTCGCGGATGACGGATTCTTCGGAACGGCTCTGGATGATGCGCCCTTCGTGCTCGGTGATCGAGCAAAAGGTACAGCCACCAAAGCAGCCGCGCATGATGTTGACACTGAACCGGATCATCTCCCAAGCGGGGATTTTGGTGGTGCCGTCGTGGCCGCCTTTTTCATCGGCATAACGCGGGTGCGGGCTGCGCGCATAGGGCAGGTCGAACACATGGTCCATCTCTGCAGTGGTGAGCGGGATCGGGGGCGGCGTGATCCACACGTCACGAGCGGTGTGGCCTTCGCCATGCGCCTGCACCAGGCAGCGGGCATTGCCGGGGTTGGTCTCAAGGTGCAGCACGCGGTTGGCGTGGGCATACAGCACCGGGTCAGACTTGACTTGTTCGTAGCTGGGCAGGCGAATCACGCTCTTGTCGCGCGGCGGGACTTTGTGGGTGCCTTTGCCTCGCAGCGCAGGGTTGGGCACAAATGTCAGGGGCTGAATGGCCGATTGAACGGCGCGTGCCTGGGCCACTGCAGCCGACAAATCGCTCTCGACGTTTTGGGCGTTTTGGGCGTTGTGGGTATTGGCCACATCTTTGGCTTCTTCTTCACGGGCACACGTGGCGCCTTGCTCCCGTGCCTGGTCGGAAATCATCAAATACGGGTTGATGTGCGCCTCGACGTGGCCAGGCAAATCCACACTGGTGGAGTTGATCTCGAACCAGCCTTGGGCCGATTCGTCGCCCTGACGGCGCACAAAGGCCGTACCGCGCACGTCGGTGATTTGTTGCACCGGTTCACGGGCGGCCAGGCGGTGGGCGATCTCGACAATCGCCCGTTCGGCGTTGCCGTACAAAAGCAGGTCGCACTTGCTGTCCACCACCACCGAGCGGCGCACCTTGTCGGACCAGTAGTCGTAATGCGCGATGCGGCGCAAACTGCCCTCGATGCCGCCCAGCACAATGGGCGTGTCCGGGAATGCCTCACGGCAGCGCTGGCTGTAAACGATCGCGGCGCGATCGGGCCGCTTGCCACCCACGTCACCGGGGGTGTAGGCGTCGTCTGTGCGAATTTTGCGGTCCGCGGTGTAGCGGTTGATCATGGAATCCATGTTGCCGCTGGTCACGCCCCAAAACAGGTTGGGCTTGCCCAGCGCCTTGAAGGCTTCGGCACTGGTCCAGTCGGGCTGGGCAATGATGCCGACCCGAAAACCCTGGTTTTCCAGCATGCGGCCAATCACGGCCATGCCGAAACTCGGGTGGTCCACATAGGCGTCGCCCGTGACCAGCACGATGTCGCAGCTGTCCCAACCCAGTTGCGTCATTTCCTCTCGGCTCATGGGCAGCATGGGGGCCGTGCCAAAGCGCTGCGCCCAGAACTTGCGGTAACTGGTCAGCGGCTTGGCATCGCGCGGGAAAAAGGAGACGTCGACAAAGGCGTTCATGGGCTGGATATCGGGATAACCCGCTAGTGTAGAGGCTTGGGGGTGGGCTTAAGAAGCGAGCGGGTATTCGGCAACCCAGGCCCATTTCAGGACATCCAGGACAATGACCCCATGTCTTTTTCCCTTGCGCAAGCCGCCCACCACGAACTGGTCATCAAAAAGAGCCGGTTTATCGCCTGTGTGGAACCCGTTGCCGGGCGCGAAGCAGCGCTAACCCGGGTGACGCAACTCAAGGCCGAGCACCCGGACGCGGCCCATGTGTGCTGGGCGCTTTTGGCAGGAGGACAATCGGCCGCCAACGACGATGGCGAGCCTGGTGGCACGGCGGGTCGTCCCATGCTGGAGGTGTTGCGGCACCATGACCTGCAAGGCGTGATGGCCTCGGTGGTGCGTTACTTTGGTGGCGTCAAGCTTGGCGCAGGCGGGCTGGTGAGGGCCTACACCGACGCGGTGGCTCAGGCTCTGCTGACAGCTGAAAAAATAGCACTGATTCAACAAGTGCGACTGGCCTGCAGCGTTCCCTATGCCCTCGAAGGCTGGGTGCGGCGCGAGTTGGATCTGGCCAAAGCACAGTTGCTGGTGGTCTCACACGGCAGCGAGGTGAGCATGCTTTTCGCGCTGCCTGAAACCGGGGCTGCGGCCTTGGCCGAGCGTCTGAGTGAGGGCGGCCGCGGCCAGTTGCAGTGGCTGGACGCCAAGGAATTTGCAGAAACACACAAGGATAATGCCCCCCATGCCTGAACTCACCTTGCTGAATCGACCCCATTCCAAGACCGATATTTTTGTGTCTTTCACCCTGTTGGCGCTGCAGGGTTTTGGCGGTGTGTTGGCGGTGGTGCAGCGCGAGATGGTCGAGAAAAAACGCTGGATGACCAACGAGCAATTTGTCGAGGACTGGGCTGTCGCGCAGATCATGCCGGGGCCGAACGTGATCAACCTGTCGCTGATGATCGGTGGCCGCTACTTTGGATTACCCGGGGCTTTGGCAGGGCTGGCGGGCATGCTGGCCGCCCCCATGGTGGTGGTCTTGCTGGTGGCGGTGGCCTTTGGCGGCGTGTCTGACCAAACATGGGCGCAAGGCGCTTTGCGCGGCATGGGGGCTGTCTCTGCAGGTTTGATCGCAGCCGTCGGCCTCAAGTTGATGAGCGCCCTGCGCAGCAACCCGATGGGCATGCCGGTGTGCGTGGTGTTGGCCACCGCCAGTTTTGTGGGGGTGGGCGTGTTGCGTTGGCCGTTGGCCTATGTGCTTTTGGCCACCGGCCTGGTGGCGTGCAGTTGGGCTTATCTGCAACTGGCCCGCCAGGCCACCCAAGCTTCAGGCACGCCATGAACCCTGTGCTGCAACTGTCGAGCCAGGATTGGCTGAGCCTGTTCAACCACTTTGCCTCTTTGTCGCTGCTGGCCGTGGGGGGCGCCATCACCACAGCGCCTGACATGCACCGCTTTCTGGTGGACGAAACCCGTTGGCTGAGCGAGGCACAGTTCACCTCGTCCATTGCCTTGGCGCAAGCAGCGCCGGGTCCCAATATTTTGTTTGTGGCTTTGATGGGCTTCAACGTGGGGCTGAACGCCGGCGCTGGTTTGGGGGGCGGCTGGGTCAGCGTGGGTCTGGCCAGCCTGGGGGTGGTCGTGACCATGCTGGGCATCATCCTGCCTTCATCGGTGCTGACCTATTCAGCCACGCGCTGGGCGCACCAGCACCGCGAAAAGCTGGGCATTCGGGCTTTCAAGTCGGGCATGGCCCCCATCGTGATCGCCCTGCTGCTGGCCACGGCCTGGCTGCTGACGCTCAGCCACAACCAGCCTGCACGCGACTGGCCTGCGTATGTGCTAACAGCTTTGACCACCCTGGTGGTCTGGCGCACGAAAGTGCACATGCTGTGGTTGATTGGTTTCGGCGCCCTGCTGGGTGCCTTGGGCTGGGTCTGAAACGGCTCAGCGCGGGTTCTCGAAGAACACCGTGTTCGAATAATCGCTGACCTCGAAATACACCTTCTTTTCGTCCGGGTCGGCCAGCATGTTCAGGTTTTCATCCAGCACGCCATAGCCATAGCGGTAGGCACGGGCTGCCTTGTCGTCGGTGCCCAGAGCGGTGCTGATCTTGTCGACTTTCAAAAAGCGACGCACCAGCTTGTCCCCGGCATAGACCTCCAGCACGCCATTGGTGCCGGTCCAGTTCTGGATGTCGCGGCTGATCTTGTTTTGCTGCTCTTGTGTGCACGCTGTCAGAAGGCTGGCCGCCAGCACAGAAGTAACCACAGCGAGGCGAGTGAGTGTTTTGTTCATGGCTTGTTCGTAGGGCAAAAGGAAAATGGCAGCTCAGGTTCTCTGTCGCAAAGCTTCGTAGAGACAGACACCACTGGCTACGGAAACATTCAGGCTTTCCACCGCCCCGCGCATCGGGATGCTCACCAGTTCATCGCAATTTTTACGGGTCAGCTGGCGCATACCCGAACCTTCGGCACCCAAAACCAGTGCGGTGGGCACCTTCAGGTCGGCCTGGTAAATCGTGCGGGGGGCATCGTCGCTGGTGCCCACCACCCAGATGCTGCGCTCCTTGAGTTCACCCAATGTGCGGGCCAGGTTGGTGACCATGAAGTAAGGCATGGTTTCGGCTGCCCCGCTGGC
>CAIZSE010000146.1 GCA_903935585.1 uncultured Burkholderiales bacterium
CATCCAGGTGCCGACCGACAAGACCTCGATGGGGATTTCATGACCCATGGCCTGGTTGAAGATGCGCTGGGCGTCTTGGGCAGTCCAGGCATCGGCATCTTCGCCCTCGTGCACCGCCGCATGAAAGGCGAACTCGCTGCCACCATCCACCGAAGCCATAAAGGCCCGGCGCTGAGCGTTGACCGTCACGTACATCCAGGCCTTGCCGTGCGGAAAGACCTGGCCGAAATCAGGTGCCCGTAAATACACAGCGAACATCTTGCCGCCCATGAAATCCCGTTTGGCCCCTGTGCTGCCGCCCCAGGCAATGCCCAGCTGGTGGCGCACCGCACTGCGCGCACCGTCGGCGCCCACCAGGTAACGGGCTTTGACGGACACGGCTTGCCCACCCGATACCGGAGAGATCAGGGCATCCACACCCTCGTCGGTCTGTGTGAAACGGTCCAGCGTCCAGCCAAAGCGCAGGTCATTGGTCGCGCAAGCCTCTGCATGCTTGAGCAAAGTTTTTTCAACGAACTTTTGTGAGACCCGGTGCGGCAGCTCGGCCGCACTCCAGGAGCCTTGCAGGTTTTTGATGGCCTGCGTGGCTTGCGCCGCCGTGGGCAAAGGCAACCGTGCCAGCTCATGGCCGGTGAAGCGGGTGAAATAAGCAATGTCGGTGGGGTGATCGGCAGGCAAGCCTTGCGCCCTGACTTCGCTGGCAAAACCCAGACGGCGGTAATGCTCCATGGTGCGGGCCTGCGTGGCATTGGCCTGGGGGTTGAACGCGGTGCCTGGTTTGGGGTCCACCAACAATGTCCGCACCCCACGGCGCCCCAGCTCAATGGCCAGCATCAAGCCAAAGGGGCCACCACCGGCAATGAGTACATCCACCACCATCGGCTCTGCCGCGCTGGCCAAGCCTTGCTTGGCATCTTTCAAAGACATGTTCATCGGCTTTTTTTCATCCTGGGTTGCACCGTCACCGAACTTGTCGTCCCGATCGAGAGGCCCGATCGCGAAGCCCAAGGGCCATTGCGTTCAATTCATCATAATGACAATCAGGCAGCGCTCGAGCTTCGAGCGTCAGTCGCGAGACACCCTTTGAGTGACCCCATTTCACGGAAAACGCATCGCCATGGAAAACATGAACACGAACCACATCACCGAATCGGTGATCGAACGCCTGGCCAACACCCCGGATCCCCGGCTCAAAGAGATCATGCTCAGTCTGGTACAGCACCTGCACCAGTTTGCGCGTGAGGTGAAACTGACCGAGGTTGAATGGCTCAAGGGCATCGAATTCCTGACCCGTACCGGTCACATCACCAACGCGCAGCGACAAGAGTTCATTTTGTTGTCCGATGTGTTGGGCCTGTCCATGTTGACGGTGGTCATGACCAACGAAAAACCTGCGGCGTGCACCCAGGCCACAGTGCTCGGGCCCTTCCATGTCGACAACGCACCTCATTACGCCCTGGGCGACGATGTTGCTAACGGGGCCCAGGGTCAGCCCTGCCAAGTTCAAGGCAGCATAAAAGGTGTGCAGGGCGAAGCTGTGGCCCATGCAAGGATCAAGGTTTGGCAATCCGATGAGAAAGGCCTTTACGACGTGCAATACGCCGACAGGAAGCAGCACCAGGCCCGGGGCAAACTCACAGCGGATGCGCAGGGGCGCTTTCACTTCAAATCCATCCTGGCCATGCCCTACCCCATCCCTCACGATGGGCCTGTTGGGCAATTGCTGGAGGCCACCGCCAGGCACCCATGGCGACCCGCACATTTGCATTTCAAGATCGATGCCCCGGGCTATGAAACCCTGATCACCCACGTCTTTCGCAAAAACGACCCTTACTTGGCAACGGACGCCGTGTTTGGCGTGCGCGAATCGCTGGTCACCGATTGGCTTGAACAAGCCGATGGCAGTTACCAACTCGATTTTGACTTTGTGCTCAATCCGGTCTGAAGCGCCCGATCCTCTGGGGTTCAGCCACCCCCGCGCTGCATGTACAAATCGAAACGTTTCATGAAGGTGTAACGCGCATCGGCGTCCAAGCCCTGAAACGCAAAGTTCACCCGCAGCACCGGCATGCGCATGAGCGCAATCACGCGGGGGGGCATGACCTGCCAGCGCAAACTCAATTTGCCTGCGCCGATGGTGGCCTCGGCCGTGGCCTGCGACTGCTGCCATGCGCTGTCCCCCATGGCGGCGGGCAGCCAGCCGAGCCACTCGGCCTCGGTGCAGCCCATGTCGCGCTGGAACTGCTCGGCATAACTGGACTGCATGGGCGCGCTCAGCCCCCTGCTACAGGGGGCCAGATGGCCAGCACATCGCCATCGACCAAGGTGGTTTGACCACGGTCTTCAGGCGCGATGTATTTGCCATTGACCAGCACCAGATGCACCAGCTTGGGCGGCATGCCGAAGGGCTCGATGATCTGGTTGATGCTGGCGTCAGCCGCCACATCGAGGTTGATCTGGTTGCTGCGCCGGGCCTCGGCAGGCAAATAATCGGTCAGCGTGGCGAACAGTTTGAAGGTGATGTTCATGCGGCGATTGTCACTTCAACGGCGACGCGCATCAGCGGCGCCGCTCCAGCGCCCCTGACCCTGGGCACAGTCCAGGTAGGCGTCCATCAGCTTGGTAGGGTCGTGCATCAAACGGTCTTTCCAGTCGCCCAGATGCACCTGGCCTTCGACCAGGCCGCGCATCACCCCCACATGCTCGGTCCAGCCCACGCTGTTGCAGCCCACCATCACATCGTCCTTGAACTGCAGGCTCAGGTGCCGCCCGGCGGCCTTGTCGGTCAGCACCGCGGATTGCCCACCCGACACGCCCTCCCAGTTGCCAAAACTGGTGGAGATCAAGCCCAGGGTGTCGAGCACGTTGATTTGCGTGACGCCTTTGAGCTCGGTCTTTTGGCCCAGCATGTTCAGCGCAGCGACACGCGCTTGCTCGGCCGCATTGGGCTGAATGGCGCTGACAATTGTTTTGCCACTGACCAGGTCAAAAGCTTCGGCGCAGTCACCTGCTGCATAAATGCCAGGCACATTGGTTTGCAGGTGTTCGTCGGTCAAAACACCTTGCAAGCAGGTGATGCCGCTGTCCTTTAAAAAGCCAATCGCTGGGCGCACGCCGGTGGCGCTGATCACCAGATCGGCCGCCACGGTTTGGCCGTTGGACAAACGCACCTGCAGGGCCCCGCCCGCATCGTCTGAAGACAAGCCCACAGCCGCTGCCAGCTTGCCGAGCAAGCCTTTTACAGCGCCAGCGCTGCCCGAGGTGATGGCTTCGACCTTGGTGCCGGTGAACACCTGCACGCCTTTGGCTTCGCACCAGTCACGGATCATGCCGCCCGCCACCGGGCCCATCATGCGGGGCACCATGCGGTCGCCCATCTCGACCACGCTGAGTTTGACACCGCGTGCAGCCAGTGATTCCATGATGATGCAGCCAATGAAGCCTGCGCCCATTTGCAAAACCCTTGCGCCTGGCTTGGCCAGCGCCTGAATGGCGCGGGCATCCTCCAGCGTCCAGCAAGGGTGCACGCCAGGCAGGTCCATGCCCGCAATCGGGGGCCGCACCGGGTGCGAGCCGGTGGCGATCAAGAGCTTGTCAAAGGCGAGCGACTGGCCGTTGTCCAGTTGCACCTTTTTACCCGCTGCATCCACCCGCGTCACTTTGGCCTTGACCTGGGTGATGCGCAAGTCATCGAAGTGGGAGGCGCTCTTGCGCAAGTAGGTGCCACGCTCGTCGATGTTGCCAATCAGCAGGTAGGGAATGGCCATGCGCGAGTAAGGCGCATCAGGCTCGTCACCCACCAGTGTGATGGTGTCAGCAGGCGCGTGTTTGCGCAGGGTCTCGGCGGCAATGACGCCGGCAGGGCCTGCGCCCAAAATGACGTGGTGCATGGTTCACTCTCCAAATGCAGGCAGCGGCCCAAAAAGGCCGCTGCACAGGGGTTCATCAAGCCTCAGACCTTGCAGACCAGCCAAAGTGCTTGGCCGCAAAGTCGGGGGCATGCAACTCAAAGCCCCAAACGGGCCTTGGTCTCGGCCGTTGGGCGGCCTTCTGTGTCCCAGCCGCGGGCAGCGTAGTACTTGGGCAGCATCTCGGGCAACATGCTCACTTTGCCTTTGGACGGGCCGGTTTTGGCGGCTTCGGTCAAGAGGCGCTTGGGCAGGCTGTCGTCGGCCTTGGTGAAGCCAGCAGCGTTGTTGAACTCACGCTCCATGTTCCAGATGCGTTCGCCGATTTTCTCCAGCTCTTCGGTGGTGTATTCGTCGTCACAGGCGGCTTGCAGCTGCGGCGCCAGATCGGCCACACCCCAGGCAAAGGTGGTGAACACGCACAGACCCGAGGAGTCAAATGCAGCCGTGGCATCCTGAAATGCCTTGACCAGCTCGGGTTTGCCTTCGTGCTCAAGCGGGTCGGTCTTGACCGGGATGCCCAGAACTTCAGACGCGATGGTGTACCCGCGCAGGTGGCAGGCACCGCGGTTGCTGGTGGCATAGGCCAAGCCAATGCCCTGGATCGAGCGTCCGTCGTAGGCCGGGAATTCCTGGCCCTTGACGCTCATCGACAAATCGGGGTGGCCGTACTTGGCGGTCAGGCGCTTGGAGCCCTGGCCGATTTCGATACCAAAACCTTCGCCCCTGGCGGTGATTTCAGCAAAGTGGGCAAGCGCCTCAGCAGAGCCGAACTTGGCGTCAATGCCCAGTTGCTCTTTGGTCAGCACACCCATTTCATAGAGTTCCATGACCGCGCCCACGGTGGCACCAAAGCTGATCGGGTCAAAGCCCTCTTCGTTGCACAGCAAGTTGGCGTACTGCAGGGCTTCCAGGTCTTTCACACCGTTGGCCGCGCCCAGTGCCCAGGCCGCTTCGTATTCCAGGCCACCATTGGCACCCCAGTATTGCGGTTTGTTTTGCACAGTGAAGTGGCCTTCGTCCATGCGGCTGATGCGGCCGCAAGCGATGGTGCAACCAAAGCAGGCCTGGTTGGTGACCAGGTGCTTTTTGCCGTCGGTCGCACGGGGCGTGACCATGGCTTCGGCTGAAATGTCCTTGGCACCTTCGAACTGCACGTCGCGGTGGTTGCGGGTGGGCAAGGCGCCCATCTCGTTGATCACGTTCATCAGCACCTGGGTGCCATAAGCCGGCAGTCCCTGGCCAGTGACGGCGTTTTCGGCGAGGATTTTTTTCTTCTCGAAGGTCACCTTCATGAAGGCCTTGGGGTCGCGGATATTGCCCACGCCCTTGGTGCCGCGCACGGCAATGGCTTTCAGGTTTTTGCTGCCCATGACCGCGCCCACACCCGAGCGGCCCGCCGCACGGTGCAGGTCGTTCACCACGGCGGCGAACAAGACCTTGTTTTCACCGGCCTTGCCGATGCTCGAGACACGCAGCAACGGATCTTGCAGGCTGGACTTGAGGACTTCTTCGGTCTTCCAGACGCTTTGGCCCCACAGGTGCGAGGCATCGCGCAATTCGGCCACATCGTCATTGATGTAGAGGTACACCGGCGTGGCCGATGCGCCTTCAAAGATGATCATGTCCCAACCGGCCATTTTCAGCTCGGCACCCCAGTAGCCGCCCGAGTTGGAGCAGGCGATGGCACCCGTGAGAGGGCCTTTGGTGATGACGGTGTAGCGGCCACCTGTGGAGGCCATGGTGCCGGTCAAGGGGCCAGTGGCCCAGATCAGCTTGTTGTCGGCCGACAGCGGGTCGACTTTGGGGTCGACTTCGTTGATCAGGTATTTACTGCCCAGACCGCGAGAACCGATGTAGGCACGTGCCCACGCCATGTTCAGCGGTTCGGATTTGACGGTGCCCGCAGTCAGGTTGACGCGGAGAATTTTTCCAGCCCAAGACATGTTGATGCTCCTTGCAGGTGCTTGATTTAAGCGGCTAAATTAAGAGGCTGAAGGCTGATTGCCCAACTTGTCGGCCCACTGCTTCATCTTGTCGATGCCGGCCCAGTTGGCGTCGACAAAGGTGATGGCGCCCGTGGGGCAAGCCTCGACGCAAGCCGGGTCACCACCGCACAGATCGCACTTTTGAACCTTGCCGGTCTCTTGCACATAGTTCACGGTGCCGAACGGGCAGGCGATGGTGCAGACTTTGCAACCCACGCAGGTCGATTCGTTGACCACTTTGGCACCTGTGGCTTTGTCCACGGTAATGGCCTCCACAGGGCAGGCATGCAGGCACCAGGCTTCATCGCACTGGGTGCAGGTGTAAGGCACCTTTTTACCGGTGTGGTGGAAGTCAAAGACCTTGATGCGCGATTTGGAGGTGGCGTATGTGCCGTAGTTCTCAAAAGAACAGGCCATTTCGCACTGCAAGCAGCCGGTACATTTGTCCGGGTTGATGTGCAGGACTTTCTGCATGTGGATCTCCTGTGAGGTGGCGGGCTGTTCAAGCCCACACTTATGAATCAGAATGCATAGCAATTGTTATGGCATGCGCCTGCAATATGATGCGGATTAACCCTAGGTTCATCAGGGTTCCTTCAAAAATTCTCAGCTTGATACACACCTGACATGCCCTTGACTTCCATCAACAACGACCGCCTGGAACGGATTGCACAGGCCCGTGAACTGGTTTTTCAGGGGCGTTCTGTTGCGCAAGGTGCTGGCGTTTCCCCTTGGATCACCCAGTCCTGGCAGCGCTGCCTGGCGTTGGGCTTGCAACCCGCCAGGGCCGTGGGTTTTGACGCCGTGTCTGCCCAGCACATGCGCCGCGTCCAGGAGGCCAGTGGCCCATTGGTCAAAGCAGCCCAGCCCGTATTGACCGAGTTGGCCCGGGCGATTGCAGACATCCGTTACTTCGCCATCCTGACCAATGCCGAGGGCATCGTGGTCGATGTGCATGGCCCGGTGGACCGGCACGACCGCCGTGCCGAGGTGATTGCCCGTGTGGGTGTGGATTTGTCCGAGAAGGCCGTGGGCACCACCGCCATCAGTGCGGCACTGGCCGAACTTCAACCCGTATGGATGCACCGTGGCGAGCACTTCTTTCAGGACACCAGCATCTACAGCTGCGCGGGGGCACCCGTGTTTGGCCCGGACGGATTGTGTGCAGGCATGCTGGACCTGACTGGCATTGAGACCACGGAGCGCCCTGCCCTGAAACATTTGGTTCGCCGCTCGGCCCGCAGCATCGAAAACGGCTGGTTACTGTCCAGCGCACATGCCTTGGTCTTGCGTCTGAACTGGCCCGGCAACCAGCCCGGCGACGACAGCGACGGGCTGCTCACGTTGGACCCTGATGGCCTGATTCTGGGGGCCAACCCGACGGCCCGGCAAATGCTGTCTTTGTCCCCCTCGACGCCTGGTCAGCCGCTGCACGCCAGCGATGTTTTTGCCTCACCCTGGGAAAACCTGTTCGACGCCGCCAGCCATCCGGGCAACACCCAAGAGTTGCCGCTTTGGTCAGGCTTGCGCTTGCAAACCCAAGCCTTGCGCTATGGCAGCTCGGCAGCGCCTGCGAACCCCGTCAAGGCCGGCGCTTTGACCCACTCACCCGCCAAACCCCTCAAGGACAGGCAGACCGACATGATCCGCGACGCTGTGAACCAGGCGCGGGGCAATGTGGCCGAGGCCGCTCGCGTCTTGGGCATCAGCCGGGCCACGGTGTACCGCAAACTCGGTGAGCCCAGACACTGAGCCTTACTTGTTCGCGTTCGGAAAGAACAGCTGCTCACCACCGATTTTGTAGTCGGCAATCGTGGTCTGGCCAGCGGCCGAGGTGATCCAGTCGACAAACTTTTGTGCATCGCCTTGCTTGACGTGCGCATGCTTGGCGGGATTGACCACCATCACGCCGTACTGGTTGAACAGGCGCTGATCGCCCTCAACCAGGATGGCCAAATCGGCGCGGTTCTTGAAGTTGAGCCAGGTGGCGCGGTCGGCCATCACATAGGCCCCCGAAGACGCTGCGATGTTCAAGGCCGGGCCCATGCCGCAGCCACATTCCTTGTAGCCACTGCCTTTTTGATCGGTCAGGTTGGCCATTTTCCAGAAACGCAATTCCGCCGCATGGGTGCCACTTTTGTCACCCCGCGAGACAAACGCCGTGTTGCTGCCAGACAGCTTGGCCAAAGCCGCCACGATGTCCTTGCCCTTGGTGCCGGCCGGGTCGGCCTTGGGGCCGATCAGCACAAAGTCGTTGTACATGACGGGCAAGCGCTTGAGGCCAAAGCCGTCGGCCACAAATTTCTCTTCTGCCACCTGGTCGTGCACAAACACCACATCGGCATCGCCACGGCGGGCCATGTCCAGCGCCTGACCCGTGCCCAGCGCCACCACTTTCACGTCCAGCCCGCTGGCTTTCTTGAAAGCGGGCAACAGGTGTGCAAACAAACCCGACTGCTCGGTGGAGGTGGTGGACGACATCACGATCGACTGGGCTTGTGCCCAGATCGGGGTCGTGGCCAGCACAGCACACACGAGCACCCGGCGGGTGATGGCAATACAAAAGGTCATGACAGTTCTCCTTGAACAAAAGCATGCGCTGCCGGGCTGTGCAAAGCCAACTCGGCAGGGTTGAAGAAATCGGCCACGGGCAAGTCAGCCAACAGCCGACCGCCTTCCAGATAAATGACACGGCTGGCCAGGCGTTTGACCTGCCCCAGGTTGTGACTGGCCCAGATCAGGGTCAGGGGGCGGCCTTGCTCTGCCGCGAAAGCCGCCATCAAGGCCTCGACTTCACGCTTGGCGTGCGGGTCCAGGCTGGCGGTGGGCTCGTCCAGCAACAACACATCGGGTTGACGCCCCCAGGCCCGGGCCATGGCCAGGCGCTGCTGCTGTCCGCCAGACAACTGACGTCCGTCCTGACTCGCCACTGCGCTCAAGCCCACGCGCTGCAATGCTTCGCCCGCACGCACCATGGCCTGCGCCCAATTCAAACCCTGGCCACGGTCCAGCCAAAGGCCCAGCGTCACGTTGTTCAAGGCCGACATGCGCAACAGGTGCGGCCTTTGAAACAGCATGGCCTGGCGCAAACCCGTGTGCCATTCGATGCGACCCTGGTCTGGTGGCAACAAGCCATGCACCGTGCGCAGCAAGCTGCTCTTGCCTGATCCATTAGAGCCCACCAAGGCCACGCGCTCACCCGGCTGCACACAAAGGTCAAGCCCCTTCAGGGCCCAAACCGGCCCCAGGCGCACCGACACCTCATGCAGCTGAACCACCGATTGCGCCGTCATGCAACCCAGCCTTTGGAGGAGGCCACGCTGCTGCCCTGGCGCTTTTCGCCCCAGCGGCGCAAACCGGCTACCGCCGCATTGAGCAGCAAGACCACCGACAAGAGCACCAGCCCCAAGCCCAGCGCCAAGGGCAAATCGCCTTTGCTGGTTTCCAGCGCAATGGCCGTGGTCATGACGCGGGTGAAGCCGTCGATGTTGCCCCCCACGATCATCACCGCACCGACTTCAGAAATGGCCCGACCGAAAGCGGCCACGCCAATGGTCAACAAGGCCAAGCGCTCGTCCCAGGCCAGCAAGATGCCGCGCAAGAAGGGCCTGGCACCCAGCGATGCCCACTGCTCACCGTGCTGTCGTTCGACGTCTTCGACCACCTGCCGGGTCAGGGCAGTGACGACAGGCACGACCAAAATGAATTGGGCCAGCACCATGGCCTTGAAACTGAACAGCCAGCCAAGAAAACCCAAAGGCCCGGTGCGCGAAAGCAGCAGGTAAACCACCAGACCCACCACCACCGAGGGCAAGGCCAGCAAAGTGTTCAGACCCACCAGCACCCACCCGCGGCCCGTAAAGCGGGAAACACCCAACCAGGCTCCCAGCACAACACCCAGGCCATAGGCCATCAGGCAGGCGGTCGCGCTGACGGCCAAAGACCGCACCACCACCGTCCAGAGTGCAGGATCAAAAGATGCAATGAGGTTCAGCGCTGTCACGACGCTGTCGAAAAAAGTGTTCATGGGTTGTGAACGATGCTAACGGACGCAAGGCGCTGCCTGGGTAAGGGATGTCCGCTATGAAATCATTTGCATAACGGACTCGGTCGGTTACTCCAAATGCTCCCGTGATTCAGGCAAACTCCTGAAAATGCAACACATCGAGCTTTCCTACAACTGGAGCCCACACCAACCGGAGGCCTTACCTCGCAATCG